>NZ_DASTBH010000085.1:0-3690 GCF_035712165.1 Actinophytocola sp.
GCGCCCAGTCCGCGCAACGCGCTCGCCGAGAGGACATCTGGCGGGCGGCCGCCGTCCCGGTTCCAGTCGTAACCTGCGACCCAGATGTCGCTCGGCACGTTGCCCTCGACGATCCGCAGCCGCCCGTCCGGACCCTCCGCCAGGTTGTCCGGGCTGTCGAAGCCAGTGACGACCGGGTCTGCACATACGGGATCGAGATTCAGCGCCCCATCGCGGCCAGCACGGGACTGTGGATCTTTCGGTGTTTCCGGCCTGACGCGCCGGGCGTAGCCCTGGCGGGGAGGGTGCCGTGATGACCACGACACTGGACGATGTGACCGCGAGGAAGAAGAGACCGCCGGCGTCGGCGGAGGAACAGGCCGTGGCGGTGATGGTGCCGCCGTGCTGGACCGCTGTCTGGGCGACGACGGCCAGGCCGAGACCTGAGCCGGGCATGGCGCGGGCGGCCGGCGCCCGGTAGAAGCGGTCGAAGACGTGGGGCAGGTCGGCGTGGTCGATGCCGGGCCCCGTGTCGGCGATGGTCAGCCGGCAGTGATGCGCGCCGTCGGTGCGCAGTTCGGTGTGCACCGTCGCACCGGGCGGGCTCCATTGGCGGCGTTGTCCAGCACGTTGACGACCACGCGTTCCAGCTCACCGGGCCGGCCCTGCACCGTGACCGGCTCCATGTCGGCAGTGAAGGTGATTCGCGGGGCGCGGATCCGCACCCGGTCGACCGCCGCGCTGAACAGTTCTGTGAGCTCCACCGGCTCGGGCTGTTCCCGCGTAGTCTCCACGCGGGCCAGGTCGACCACCTCGGTGGCGAGGGTGGAAAGCTCACCGACCTGGACGTCGAGGTCATGCAGCAACTGCCACCGGCTGACCTGAAATTGGTGCTCGGCCGCGCCGCGCAGGCCCCGCGCCCGGCGGTCGGATTCTGGTGGTCGGGCACGACGTCACCAACATCGAACAGGGAATCGGCGGCCCGCAGGATCCAGGCGTCCTCCATACGCCACAGGCGATCGTCGCCGCGTTGTCGGGGGCTGAGCGTGCGTCGCGCCGACCGGGTCCGGCGGCCCGTTACGACCGAGCGGGGCGTGGTGAATGCGATCGACACGCTCGTCTGCGCCGTGCGGGAATGAGTCCGGCTGGTGCAGTTATGCCGGGCCGGTGGCCTCGGTGTGGGTGAGGCAGATCGGTGGCAGGTGGAACCAGCGCAGTGCCTCGAAGGCCGGCGGTAGGCCGGTGGGTCCGTCGTCGATGTCATCGGCGTGGCCGCTGATCAGCTCCGCGGCGTGGCGTAGGTAGCCGCCGAGGACGTCCTCCCCCGCACTCGGTTGGCGTGCGGGGCCGGTCAAGGTTCCGTCCGCGATGTAGCGCAGGTCGGCCAGGCGCAACGGCGCCCCGGTTGCGGCGTGAGGGTGCCGCCACAGCCCGGTGCGCGGGTCGAAGCGGTAGTCGACGAGCAGCCGGTGTCCGCCGCTGGCGATGAGGTCGATGGCGTCGGTGAGGTAGTCGGCGACGGTGTCGGAGATGAAGTAGTTGAAGTTGATCCGTACCCAGCCGGGTTTGATGCCCTCGCAGCCGTGGCCGATCTCGTCGCGGAACGCGTGCGAATGTTCCGGGTCGATGGCGAGGAGCCGGTGGCCGTACGGGCCGGCGCAGGAACAGCCGCCGCGGGCCTGGATGCCGAACAGATCGTTGAGCAGCGCCACCACATAGTTGTGGTGCAGGTACTTCTCGCCGTGGCGCAGCCGCAATGACACGATCGGCAACCGCCGGGCCCGCCGGTCGCCGAGGACCTCGATGTGCGGGTTGGCCGCCCAGCGGTGCAGCGCCCGCCGCCACAGCCGTTCCTCGCGGGCCTGGATGACCTCGGTGCCGACGGCGTGTTTGAGGGCGACGACGAGGCCGGCGCGGATCGACTCGACGATGGCCGGGGTGCCGCCCTCTTCCCTGGTGACCGGGTCGTCGAGGTACCGGTGTCCGACCGGGTCGACGAACGCGACCGTGCCACCGCCGGGTGCGGTCGGGACCCGGTTACGGACCAGGTCGCGACGCACGACCAGGACGCCCGGTGTCTGTGGGCCGCCGATGAACTTGTGCGGTGACAGGAACACCGCGTCCTTCCCGTCGCCCGCGCCCGGCGCGGATTCGGCCATGCGGATGGGCACGTACGGTGCTGCGGCGGCGTAGTCCCAGAACGACAGCGCCCCGTGCCTGTGCAGCAGTGCCGCGATCGCGTCGGTGTCGGTCAGGATGCCGGTGACGTTGGAGGCGGCCGAGAAGCTCCCGATCCGCATTGGCCGGTCGGAGTAACGCACGAGTTGGGTGGCGAGGTCGGCGAAGTCGAGGTGCCCGTCCGCATCGGTGCCGATCTCGACCACATCCGCGTAGGTCTCCCGCCACGGCAGCTCGTTGGAGTGGTGCTCGTACGGGCCGACGAACACCACCGGCCGCTCCCCCACCGGGATATGGTCCAGTAGCCCGTACCGGCGGGCGGGGCCGTCGGGCAGCCGCAGTTCCATGATGCCGACGAGCTTGTTGACCGCGGCGGTCGCGCCGGAGCCGCAGAAGATGACCACGTGCTCGTCGGTGCCGCCGACCGCGTCGCGAATGATCCGCCGCGCGTCTTCGCGCAGCCGGCTGGTGGCCAGACCGGTGCCGGAGGATTCGGTGTGCGTGTTGGCGTAGCGGGGCAGCACATGGTCGCGGACGGCGTCCTCGATGAAGTCCAGCGACCGGCCGGACGCCGTGTAGTCGGCGTAGGTGATCCGGCGCGGCCCGTACGGACCGTCAAGGATCTGGCCTTCGCCGATGATCCCAGCCCGGATCCGCTCGATCAACACCGCACCGACCTCGGTCTCCAGCCGCGTCACCGACGTCGTCATCGCATCAACCCCATCCCGGTCAGATCAGGTCGATGGTGACGACGGGTGGGATGGTCAGGCTGTTGTGCACGGTGCAGTGCGACACCACCGCCGCCAACGCCGGCCACCGCTCGACCGGCAGATCGGCAGGCACCCGCACCCTCAGTCGGACCGTGCCGACGCGGGCCGGCCGGTCGGCGGCCATGTCGAAGCCGACCGACACGCCGAGCCCTTCACGGCTGTACCCGTGCCGGGTCAGGTAGCGACCGGCGTAGAACGCGACACACGTCGCCAGCGACGCCACGAACAACTCGGTCGGCGTCGGCGCACTGTCCTCGCCCCCGGCGTCCGCGGGCTGATCCACCGTCACCCGGTGCCCACGCACCGCCACCTCGTAGGCCTCACCGGACACGAACCGGACATCCATCAACTCGGCACCAGCGGTATCCACGGTCGTCCGCACCTGCACGTCAACACTCCTCGGCCACCAGCAAACCCGGACTCATCCATCAGATACCCACCGGGGTACCGGTGGCAGGAACGCCGGTCCCGGCCCGCCGGGACGTTCGACCTATCCTGCGTCGCTCGGATCGGGTGGCGGTCTCTCCACACGGACTGCATGCCGGCGCCACAGCGTGTGCATCAAGTCGAGCGACGGTGAAGGTGATCGATGCGAATGAAGGAGGAAGCCATGAACAGGAAGACTCGACTGGCGACCGCACTGGTGGCCGGTGGCATGCTCGCCGCCGGAGCTGTGGCCGTGGCGGCACCGGCGATCGCCGGCGCTGGACCGTTCGACAACCCGTCGGTGAGTTCGTCGTGGTCCGGCCGAGGGCCCGGGGCG
>NZ_DASTBH010000086.1:0-35882 GCF_035712165.1 Actinophytocola sp.
GTCACTTCAGCTCGGCGGACGTCTTGCCGAGCAGTCTCCGGGCGATGATCAACTGCTGGATCTGTTGGGTGCCCTCGAAGATGTCGAGGATCTTGGCGTCCCGGGCCCACTTCTCCAGCAGGCTGTGCTCGGAGTAGGCGAGGCTGCCGCACAGCTCGACGCAGCGCAGGGTGATCTCGGTCGCCGACCGGCCCGCCTTGGCCTTGGCGTAGGAGGCGTGCAGCGAGTTGGGTTTGCCGTTGTCGGCCATCCACGCGGCCTGCAGGGTGAGCAGGTACATCGCCTCGAAGTCGGCCTCCATCTGAAGGAACGCGGCCGCGGCGGCGGGCTGGTTGTTGGCCGGCCGGTCGTAGTCGATCTCGATCCCGGCCTCGCCGAGCAGCCGGCGGGTCTCCTCCAGGGCCGCCCGGGCAACCCCGACGGCCATGGCGGCCACCAGCGGGCGGGTGTTGTCGAAGGTCTGCATCACGCCGGCGAAGCCCTGTTCGGTGCGGATCTCCGGGCTGCCGAGGAGGTTCTCCTTGGGCACCCGGACGTTGTCCAGCCGGAAGTGCGCGGTGTCCGAGGCCCGGATGCCGAGCTTGTGCTCCAGCCGGACCAGTTCGAACCCGGGAGTGCCGCGCTCCACCACGAACGACTTGATCGCGGCACGCCCCTTGGTCTTGTCCACCGTGGCCCAGACCACGATGGCGTCGGCCCGCTCCCCGGCGGTGATGAAGATCTTCTCGCCGTTGAGCACGTAGTGGTCGCCGTCGAGCCGCGCGGTGGTGCGGATGGCCGCGGAGTCCGAGCCGCAGTCCGGCTCGGTGATCGCCATCGCCGCCCACTTGCCGCGGAACCGTTCCAGCTGCTCCTCGTTGGCGACCGAGGCGATGGCGGCGTTGCCCAGTCCCTGGCGCGGCATGGACAGCAGCAGTGCCACGTCGCCCCAGCACATCTCGATGGCGCCGAGCACGACGGCCAGGTTGGAGCCGTTGCGCACCTCGGCGCCGTCGCCGGAGCCGGCGCCGCGCCGCACCCCGCCGGCACCCGCCCCGCCGCCGCTGGCGCTCAGCCCGTCGAGCAACGCGGCCAGCGTGTCCAGTTCCTTGGGGTAGGTGTGCTCGGCCTGGTCGTACTTGCGTGAGTTGGGCCGGAAGAACGTGCTGGCGGCCTGGTGGGCCTGGTCGACCAGTTGCTCGAACTTCCTGGGAACCTCGAGGTTGATCACACCAACACCCCGCCTTCCATCAGACCGATCGCCCGCAGGTCCCGGTACCACCGTTCGACCGGATGCTCCTTGACGTAGCCGTGCCCGCCGAGCAGTTGCACCCCGTCGCTGCCGATCGCCATTCCCTTGTCCGTGCACAGTTTTCTGGCCAGGGCGACCTCGCGCCCATACGGCTTGGCCTGTTCGGCCCGGCTGGCCGCGCGTAACGTCACCAGCCGCATGCCCTCCAGTTCGGTGGCCATGTCGGCGACCTTGAACGCCACCCCCTGCCGGTGGCTGACCGGCTCACCGAAGGCGACCCGCTCGTTCACGTACGGGATGACGTAGTCCACCACGGCCTGGCTGGTTCCGACGGCGAGCGCGCACCAGCCCAGCCGGGCCAGCCGCACGCACTCGGTGTACACAGTGGACGTTCCGGCGCCGAGCAGTGCCGACTCGGGCACGGTCACCTTGTCCAGCACCAGCCGCGCGGTGCCGGCCGCGCGCAGGCCCATGGCGGGCTCGGGCTCGATGCCGATGCCGGCGCCGCCCGACTCCACGATGAACAGCGCCGGCCCGCGGCCGTCCAGGTCGGCGGCCACGACGAACAGTTCGGCGGCGGCGGCGCGGGGCACGAGCGACTTCACGCCGCTGAGCACGAACCCGCCGGCGCCGCGATAGGCCTTGGTGTGCAAGGAGAACGGGTCGAACAGCGGGTGCGGCTCCTGGAGCGCGAGGGCCGCGGCCGGGAGCTGCTCGCCGGTGAACGCGGGAAGGTAGGTGGCCTGCTGGTGCTCGTCGCCCCACAGCACCAGCGCGGTACTCACCGCGGCCGGCGCCAGGCAGGCCACCGCGAGGCCGAGGTCGCCGTGCGCGAGCGCCTCGGCGACCAGGGCGTTGGTCACGGCGGACCGCTCGGTGCTCACGCCACCCAGTTCCTCGGGAATGCCGATCGCGGCCAGGCCCAGTTCGGTCGCGGTGCTCAGCACGTCCGGCGGCGCCTGGCAGGCGCCGTCGGCCTCGGCCGCGGCCGGGCGCAGCCGTTCGGCGGCGAACTCCACGACGGTGTCCCGGATGAGCCGCTGCTCGTCGGACAGGGTGAGATCGAACAGCGCGCGCTCGGGGCCGGCCGGCGGGCGTTTCGGCGTGGCCAGCCGGCGCGCCGCGACCCAGGTCCGGCCGGCCGCGCCCGCGGTCTGGAAGCCGGTCTTGGTGAGCCGGGTCACGGTGCGTTCCATCGGCCGCTTGAGTCCCAGGCGGGTCACGATCGGCGCGCCGGCCAGCCGGTTGAGCACCGCCATGGCGCCGCCGATGGCGGTCCGGCGGTCCCGCGCGCTGTTGGGGCCGTCCTTGCTCGACACAGCCGACCACTCCCGTTCGGTCGAGTTACCGATCGGTACCTACTCTAGAGTAGGGAGCGCTTGTCGACCACATTGCGCAGCGTCCGGCCCTCGACGTACCGGGTCAGGTTGTCCGCGAACAGGGCGACCAACTCCTCGCGCCAGCCGATCACCTGCCCGGACATGTGCGGCGAGATCAGCACGTTCGGCATGGTCCACAGCGGGGATCCCTCGTCGAGTTGCTCGTCCCGGAAGACGTCCAGGGCCGCACCGGCGATCGTGCCGCCGCGCAGGGCCCGGACCAGGGCGTCCAGGTCGAGCAGGCCACGCCGGCCGACGTTGATGATGCGCGCGGTGGGCTTCATCGCGGCCAGGGCCTGGGCGTCGATCATCCCCCGGGTGTCGTCGGTCAGCGGCGCCGCGAGCACCAGGTAGTCGGCCGAACGCAGGCCGTCGGCCAGGCGGTCCAGCGGCAGCACGGTGCCGAGATCGGGATCGTGCGCGCGACCGGTCCGGGCCACCGCGAGGACGGTCATTCCGGCGGACCGGAGCAGCCGGCCGACCGCCCGGCCGATGGTCCCGGTGCCGGCGATCAGCACCCGTTTGCCCATCACCCGTTCGGTATCCCGCTGCCGCCAGGTACGGCTTTCCTGCAACCGCATCCGGCCCGGCAGGTCCTTGGCGAAGGCCAGGATGACGCCCAGTACATACTCGGCGATCGGATCGTCGAACAATCCCCGGGAAGTGGTCACGATGACGTCACTCGCGACTACGGCGGGTGAGAGCAGTTGTTCGGGGCCCGCGCTCGCGGTGTGCACCCAGCGCAGCGCGTCCGCCTTGGCCCATGCCCTGGTCAGGGTCGCGGCCCGCATCCGCCAGACGAACAGCACCTCGGCCCCGGGCAGCTCGTCGAGCAGGCGATCCTCGGTCGCGTACCGCACGGCAGCGCGCCGCTCGATCGCCGCCATGCTCGGCGGCAGGTCGGCGCCGCTGAGCACCAGGATGGCCGGGCGGGCTGGCTGCATACCACGATGGTGCACGCTCAACCCGCAGATGGCACAACCGTCACCATTCAAGTGCGGAGCGTAATACGTTTCGTCGTTGTGATTGTCGTGACGCTGCCCCATTCGGCGGGCCTGGCTGGTGCTAATGGTTCGCCCGGAACGATCTTGTCCGGAAATTGTCGATACAGTTCGAGATTCCGCGCCCTCCGCTCGCGGCCGATTGTCCAGATTGGTGGAAATGCGGCGGCAGAGTGTCCGAAGTGGTGTGTGTCACGTGGCAGATGTGGTCCGTTGCGGACCGTGCCCGCCGGGCCGGACGGGAACGAACGTTGTCGGTCGAGATTGTCCGTTCCGATATCGGCACCGGGTATGCCGCCATTACCGGTCGCCTGGCGGCGGGTGCGGTCGCGTTCGTCCCGTTTCGCGGGCTGCGGACGCGAAGATTTCCCGGGGCCTCGAGCCCCGCCCGCTGGGCCGGCGGACGGCCCGCGGGTGGGGAGCCATCTCACTCGGCCTGAGGTCCAAGACCGCCCGTTCACCTGCGGGTGTGCCCCCGGCGGGGCAGGTCGGGCGGCCGGTGCAGGCGCCGGGCCGGCCGGGGGCCGAGCTGGGGCGTGGGCCGGGCCGCCCGTCCGGGCGCCCGGCCGGGCACCTCGCACCGGCCGGCGGGGCGGACCATATCGCAAATCTGGTACCGCCGTCCCGAAACGCGGCCGGGGCTGCGTTCAAAAATCGATCTTGGCGCGCCGGCCGGTTGGAATAATCGAGTGTTTCACCCGTAAGTGATGAAAACGAATACATGCGTTACCGGCCCGTCGTCCGGATCCCGGAAGTTGTTTCGGCCGGGGTTTCTGCCCTATTGGGCACGCGGCCCGGTAGCATGGTGGGATGGAACTCCGGTTGCGCCGAACGCGCTATCGCTGGAGCCAATCCGGTCCAGATCTTCGCCAGCAAGACGGGTGAGTCGGTGCCCACCCTTGTGGGTGATAGGGACCTTGTACCCTGTCGGCCCCGCCGTTGAATCGGCAATTATCGCCCTGTGCATCGAAGGCTCTCCGGGACAGGAGCCTTCACCCACCCGCATCGTCCGCGGCGTCAGCACCGTATCCGACCGACGGCGCCCACGTTGTGGTGGTGTTATTCGACATGAGGGGTTCGCGTGAACTCGTCCGTGACGTCAGCTGAGTCGTCGCGCTCCGGGCCTACCCGCCCGGCGCCGACGCCCGCGCCCGGCGGGAACTCGGATGCGATCTTCGCCCGGCTGAAGAGCACCGCCTTCCATGAGTTGGTGTCGGCGGCGCTGGCCGGAGATCCCGAGGCTACCGGCACATTGTTCGTCTGGATCCACCCGGCAATCGTGCGCTACTGCCGGTCGCGGATCGGCCGCACGGGGGCGGCCTTCTCGTCCGCCGACGACGTGGCCCAGGAGGTGTGCCTGGCCGTGCTCGGCGCGCTGCCGCGCTACACCGACAGGCCCGAGTCGTTCCTGCCGTTCGTCTACGGCATCGCCGCGCACAAGGTCGCCGATCACTACCGCAAGGCCGGCCGGGACAAGGGCGAGCCGACGGCCGACGTGCCGGACGGAATCGACCTGGAGGCGTCCCCTGAGCAGCAGACCATGCGGGCCGACGTGCGCGCCCGGCTGACCAAGCTGCTCGACACCCTGGCCCCCCGGCAGCGCGAGATCATCCGGCTTCGGCTGATCGTCGGCCTGTCGGCTCAGGAGACCGCGGTGGCGATCGGGCTGACCGCCACCGCGGTCCGAGTGGCCCAGCACCGCGCGCTGGCCAAGCTCCGGGCCAACCTCGCCGCCAACGAGTGGTTCTAGCGCGGGCTGAACACCGGGTGGGGACCCCTCACCCGGTGGTCAGTCCCGGGCGCGGGCCCGCAGGTACAACTGCACCTCGATGCGCCCCGGTTCCGCCTCGGCCTCGACCTCCTGAAGCTCCAGCACCTCGAACCCGGCGTCGGCGACCACGTCGCGCAGCTTGTCCGGCGGGTAGGCCGACACGTTGGTCGCCGCGCCCAGGAAGCTGACCGGGAAGAAGTCGAAGTCCCCGTGCACCATGGACACCAGCAGCAGCCTGGGTCCGCGCAGCCGCGCCCGGATCTGGGTCAGCAGCGCCGGGATGTCCGATCTGGGCAGCATCAGCAGCGCGAAGAACGCCACCGCGGCGTCGAACTCGCCGAGCGCCTCGAAGTCCCGCAGATCCTGGTGCAGGTACTGGCCGCCGGGGGCCTGCTGCCGGGCCAGCTCGAGCATCACCGCCGACTCGTCGACACCGACCACCTCGATACCGGCGTCGAGAAGCTGCTTGGCGGTGGGCAGCCCGCTCCCGCAGCCCAGATCGAGCACCCGGGATCCGGGCTCGAGCTGCTGGACCAGCCAGGCGCCCTCGGCGAGTTGGACGTCCCGCTCCACGAAGGACTCGTCGTACCGTTTGCCGATCAGGTCGAACGCCGGCACGGTCTGTTCGGTAGTCACGGCCGTCAAGCATGCCAGCGACCGTCCGTACTCACTAGGGGCGCAGCAGCAGCCGCACGGTGAGCTCGAGCCGGTCGTGCACGTCGGTGGCCGAGGCGCGCCGGGTCACCCAGGCGACCAGGTTGGACAGCCAGACATCGGTGATCACCCGGGCGATCGCGCGGTCGGTGTCGGTGGCTTCGCCCTCGTGCATGGCCCGGGTGAACATCCGGTCCATCAGCCGGCCGACGTTGTCCACCTCGGTGGCGGCGGAGGCGTCGGCGAACATGAAGGCGCGGGTCATCGCCTCGGTCAGGTGCGGGTCGCGCTGCATGGCCCGGGTGAGCCGGCTGAGCATGAACAGCACCCGGTCGTAGGCGCTGTCCCCCGGGATGGTGCTGCGCTCCAGGCGGTCCTGGCCGCGTTCGAGCTCGCGGGCCAGGCCGGAGACCAGCAGGTGGATCTTCGAGGGGAAGTACCGGTAGAGCGTGCCGAGCGCGACGTCGGCCCGCTCGGCGACGGCCCGCATCTGCACCGCCTCGAAACCGCCCTTGGATGCCAGCGCGATGGTCGCGTCGAGGATGCGCTTGCGGCGGTCCCGCTGGGCCGCGGAACCGAGGTCCTCGTCGGTGAGCACGCTCAGCGCGGTGCCTCCGGACGTGCGGGCTTTCGGCGTGGTGGTCATCCGGGCGGTCCTCGTCTCAGGGGGCCAACGAACTGAAACGTGTTCTATACTACCGGGCGTGTCGGTCGCGATCACGGCGGAGCAGCGCGCGGTCCAGCGGACCATCGCCGACGCCACCGCGCGCATGGACACCATAAGCGTCGTCCGGGCCATGGCGGCCGGTGACTCCACCGCCTGGCGCGGACTGTGGCCGGCCCTTGCCGGGCTGGGACTGTTCGCGATCGCGGTGCCGGAGGACCTCGGCGGGGCGGGCGGCCGGCTCGACGACCAGGCCGCCGCGCTGGAGGCGGCCGGGTCGGCGCTGGTGCCCGGGCCGGTGCTGCCCACCGTGCTGGCCGGGGTTCTCCTTGCGCGGCAAGAAAACGCCGGCCTGGCCAAGGAACTGGTGCCGGGTCTGGCCGACGGTGGCCGAACCGCGGCGGTGGCGCTGGAACTGGGCACTCTGTCGGCCGATGGCCGGACCGTCAGCGGCGAGGTCGACCGGGTGTCCGGGGCGGACGAGGCGACCCACCTGCTGCTCGGCGCCGCCGGGCCGGATGGCGAGTTCTGGTTCGTGCTCGACCCGGGCCAGCCTGGCGTCACCGTGACCGGCCGCGAGAGCGCCGACCTCTCCCGCGCCTGCGCCCGGGTCCGGCTCTCCGGTGTCGCGGTCCCGGCCGAGCGAATCCTGCCCGGACTCACGGTTCGCGCGGTCGCCGACCTCGCCGCGACGCTCTCCGCCGCGGAAGCCGCGGGCGTGGCGGCCTGGTGCGTCGGCACCGCGGCCGGCTACGCCGCCACCCGGGAGCAGTTCGGCCGGCCGATCGGCGCCTTCCAAGCGGTCAAGCACCTGTGCGCGGAGATGCTGTGCCGGGCCGAACAGTCCGCCGCCCTGGCCTGGGATGCCGCCCGCTGCCACGCCGACGCGCCGTCCGCGCACCCGCTGACCGCCGCCGCGGCCGCCGCGGTCGCGATGGATGCCGCGGTGCACAACGCGAAGGACTGCGTGCAGGTGCTCGGTGGCATGGGGTTCACCTGGGAGCACGACGCGCATCTGTACCTACGCCGGGCGATCGCCACACGGCAGGCGCTGGGCGGCACCGGCGGCTGGCGGTTGCGGGCGGCGGACGCGGCGCTGGCCGGAACCCGGCGCCGGCTGGAACTGCGGTCCGGGCCGGACGACGCGCGCCCGGCGGCGCGGCGGCTCGCCACCGAGGTCGCCGCGCTTCCCGTGGCGCGGCAACGCATCCGGCTCGCCGAGTCGGGCTACCTGGTGCCGCACTGGCCGCGGCCGTACGGCCTGGACGCCTCGCCGCGCACCCAACTCGTGATCGACGAGGAGTTCGGCGCGTCCGGGGTGTCGCGGCCCGACCTGTTCATCGGCGCCTGGGCCCTGCCCACCATCCTGAGGTATGGCACCGAAGCGCAGCGCGACCGGTTCGTGCCGCCGACGCTGCGCGGCGAGATCGAGTGGTGCCAACTCTTCAGCGAGCCGGGCGCCGGGTCGGACCTCGCCGCGTTGGGCACCAGGGCCAGCCGCGTCGACGGTGGCTGGCGGCTGACCGGCCAGAAGGTCTGGACCTCGCGGGCGCGCGAGGCGGACTGGGCGATCTGCCTGGCCCGCACGGACCCGGATGCGCCGAAGCACAAGGGGATCACCTACTTCCTCGTGGACATGCGGGAGGCGGGGATCGAGGTCAGGCCGCTGCGGGAGATCACGGGCGAGGCGCGGTTCAACGAGGTCTTCCTTACCGAGGTGTTCGTGCCGGACGACTGTGTCGTCGGCGTGGTGAACGACGGCTGGCGCCTCGCGCGCACCACACTGGCCACCGAACGCGTGGCGATCGGTGGTGGGTCGTCGCTGGGTGCCGCCGTCGAACGGCTGCTGGGTCGGGTCGTCGCTCCGGATCCGCTTACCAGGCAACGAATCGGTGCGGTGGTCGCGGACGGGCTCGCGGTGTCACTGGTGGATCACCGGGCCACGCTGCGCCGGGTCGAGGGCCAGGATCCCGGCCCGGAATCCAGCGTACACAAGCTCATCGGGGTGCGGCATCGACAGGATGTGGCGGAGCTCGCAGTCGAGCTGCTGGGCGACGAGGGCGAGCTACTGCACGAGTTCCTGCTCACCCGATGCCTGAGCATCGCCGGCGGCACCACCCAGATTCTGCTCAACGTCATCGGCGAGCGGCTGCTCGGACTGCCCCGGCAGTGAGCGGCGGTAGATCCAGTCCAGGAACCGCTCGACCCCGCGCACCACGTGGGCGCTGCGGATCGACGGGAAGATGTCGAAGGCGTGCTGCGCACCGGCCAGTTCCGCGTACACCACGGGGTTGTGCGACACCGCGCGCAGCCGGTCGACGAACGCGCGGGCCTCGGGAACCGGCACCAGGCTGTCGTCATGGCCGTGGATCACGAAGAACGGCGGGGCGTCCGCGCTGACCCGGGACAGCGGCGAGGCGGCCCGGTACACCTCCGGATGGCGCGCCGGATCCACGCCGACGACTGCCCTGGCCAGCCAGCGCAGCCGCTGCCTGGTCGCTCGGGTCCCGGTTTCGGCGGCGAAGTCGTACACGCCGTAGTGCGGAACGCAGCCCTGCACCGAGGTGTCGGCGTCCTCGAAACCCGGCTGGAAGGCGGGGTCGTTCTGGCTCAGGGCGAGCAGCGCGGCCAGGTGCCCACCCGCCGAGCCGCCGGTGACCACCACGAAGGACGGGTCGGCGCCGTACTCCGGTCCGTGCTCGCGAACCCAGGCCAGCGCCCGCTTGAGCGCGACCACGTGCTCCGGCCACCGGGACCGGGGGGACAGCGGATAGTTCGCCGACACGCACACCCAACCGCGCGCGGCCATGTGCAGCATCAGCGGAATGCCCTGCTGGTCCTTGTTGCCGACGACCCAGGCGCCGCCGTGCACGTGCAGCAGCACCGGCCGCCCGGCCGGGCGCTTCTCGTGGTGGAACACGTCCAGCCGGAACCGGCGGCCGCCCGGCGCGTAGGCGATGTTGCGGGCGCGGACCACCTCGGGTTTGCGCATCCGGAACGGCACCACCAGATCCCGCCACGGGGTGGCCAGGTCGGCGGCCAGCGGCAACCGTTCCAGGCCGCTGCCGTAGTCCTCGCCGAGGGTCTCCCGCAGGGCCTTCTCGACCTCGGCGCGGGCGCCCCGGCCGGAGACGATGAGCGCACCGAGCCCGGCGATGGACAGCGCGCTCATGGCGAGGGCGGCCCGGTCGCCGGATGTGCGGTACTGCCGGCGGGCCAGTTGGGTCGCCGCCCCGGCGGTCTGCGCGAGCAGCAGTTGCGGGGCCAGTTCGGCGGTCAGCCAGCCGGCGAAGAACGCCGGGATGGATGCCCAGAGGTTGCGCGCGGGTCGCAGCGCGTTGGCGGTCAGGCCCAGTTGGGCGGCCCGGCGGACCAGCCGAGTCCAGCTCATGCGCTCGACCATGCCAGCCGCCACCCGGTGCCACAACCGGGGACTACTCGACAGTGATCGGAACCACTAAGCTAGAACACGTTCTAGTCTAGGGAGGTCGGTCGCGTGTACGACGTGCTCCGGGTGGCGGGGGAGGTGGCCGGGCGCGGCGAGTCCGCCCGGCGGATGGCCACCGACCCGGTGAACGTGCCGATGATCCGGCACTGGCTGGAGGCGATGGGCGACACCAACCCGGTGTACCTGGCCGAGCCGGTCGCGCCGCCCGCGATGGTGCAGGTGTGGACGATGTTCGGGCTGACCGGACAGCGTCCGGCCGACGATCCGCTCGGCGCGATGGTGGCCCTGCTGGACGAGGCCGGTTTCACCTCCGTGGTGGCCACCAACTGCGAACAGACCTACCACCGATACCTGCGGGTGGGCGAGCGGGTGTCGGTGGCGTCGCGGCTGGGTGAGGTGACCGGGCCGAAGCGGACCGCGCTGGGCGAGGGATGGTTCGTGACCACGCTGTCCACCTGGTACGCCGGGGACGAGCCGGTGGCGGAGATGATGTTCCGGGTGCTGAAGTTCCGTCCCCGGGCCGCCGCGCCGGGCGGCGGGTTGCGTCCGGTTGCCGGCACCGGGTTCTTCTGGGACGGGCTGCGGGCCGGTGAGCTGCGGATCCAGCGCTGTGCCGGCTGCGCGGAGCTGCGGCATCCGCCCGGCGTGACGTGCCCGCGCTGCGGCGGCGACGAGTTGGGGTACGTGCGGGCGGCGGGCCTGGGCACGGTCTACAGCTTCGTGGTGCATCACCACCCGCCGGTTCCCGGTCGCACCGCGCCGTTCGTGGTGGCTCTGGTCGAGCTCGACGAGGGCGTCCGGATGGTCGGTGAGCTGGTGGGCATGGCGCCGGCCGAGGTCGCGATCGGGATGCGGGTGCGGGCCCGGTTCGACCGGGTGGACGACGAACTGGTGCTGCCGGTGTGGGGTGCGCCGTGACGGCGGTCGGCACGCGGTTGCCGGAGCTGCGGATCGAGGTGACCCCGACGTTCGTGGTGAGCACGGCGATCGCGACCCGGGACTTCCAGGACGTGCACCACGATCGGGCGGCCGCGCTGGCACGGGGCTCGCGGGACATCTTCCTCAACATTCTCACCGACACCGGGCTGGTGCAGCGGTTCGTCACCGACTGGGCCGGGCCGGACGCGGTGCTGCGGGCGATCTCGGTCCGGCTCGGAGTTCCTTGCTACACAGGGGAAACCCTCGTGTTCTCCGGAGAGGTGGCGGCCGTGCGGGACGGTGAGGCGACGGTCGAGGTGGTGGGCCGCAACAGCCTCGGTGCGCACCTGACCGCGACCGTGCGGGTGGTGCTGCCGTGATGCTGGCCGGCGCGGCGGCGATCGTGGGGATCGGCGCGACCGAGTTCTCCAAGGACTCGGGCCGCAGTGAGCTGCGGCTGGCGGTGGAGGCGGTGCGCGCGGCGCTCGCCGACGCCGGGCTTGCTCCGTCCGATGTGGACGGAATGGTGACGTTCTCGATGGACTCCAGCGCCGAGATCGCGGTCGCCCGTGAGCTCGGCGTGGGGGACCTGACCTACTTCGGCCGGGTTCCGCACGGCGGCGGCGCGGCCTGCGGCACCGTGCTGCACGCGGCGATGGCGGTGGCGACCGGGGTGGCGTCGGTCGTGGTGTGCTACCGGGCCCTCAACGAGCGGTCCGGCAGGCGGTTCGGCCGGGTATCGGCCGATGCGGCTGCGTCCAGTGTGGACAATGACTGGGTCTATCCGATGGGCCTGGTCACCCCGGCCGCCTCGGTGGCGATGTTCGCCCGCCGGTACATGCACGAGTTCGGCGCCACCAGTGCCGACTTCGGCCGGGTGGCGGTGGCCGACCGCCGGCACGCCGCGACCAACCCGAACGCCTGGTTCCACGGCCGGCCGATCACGCTGGCCGAGCATCAGGAGTCCCGCTGGATCGTGGAACCGTTGCGGCTGCTGGACTGCTGCCAGGAGAGCGACGGCGCGGTGGCGCTGGTCGTGACCAGCGCGGCGCGGGCCGCCGACCTGCCGGGCCGCCCGGCGGTGGTTCGGGCCGCTGCCCAGGGAAGTGGTCCGGACCAGTTCGTCATGCACAGCTACTACCGGGACGAACTGGTGGGGCTGCCGGAGATGGGCGTGGTCGCCGGGCAGTTGTGGAGCCAGGCCGGCATCGGTCCCGCCGACGTCGCGGTCGCGGTGCTCTACGACCATTTCACCCCGTTCGTGCTGGCGCAGTTGGAGGAACTGGGGTTCTGCCCGCGCGGCGAGGCGCGGCACTTCATCGCCGACGGGGCGATCGAGATGGGTGGCGTGCTGCCGGTCAACCCGCACGGCGGGCAACTCGGCGAGGCCTACATCCACGGCATGAACGGGATCGCCGAGGCGGTGCGCCAGATCCGCGGCACGGCGGTCAACCAGGTCGACCGGGTCGAGCACGTTCTGGTGACCGCCGGCACGGGGGTGCCGACCAGTGGGCTGCTGCTCGGTGCGTGAACTGTCCCGTTTCCGGTCAGTTGTTGACCTTCGCGGCACCCCTGATGGTGCGGCACTATCGAAGGTGGGTGTCCCACCGGCGGGTGCCCCGACCCACTAGGCCTGGGCCGGGGCATCCGTCATCAGGGCCGGGCGATCCGGCCGCTTCTGACCGCGCCGATGAAGGCGAGTCCGTGCCGGGCGGCCAGCGCCAGCACCGGGCCATCGGCGTACTTCGAGTCCCGAACACCAAACACGCCCTCGGCATGGGCAAGCTCGACATATTGGCTCGACATGTGCCAGGCCAACTCGACGCACGCTCCGGACGAGGCGGATCGGCTGGACTTCCGCCACCTCGCCCCGGCGAAGTCGTTTCCTGCGGTCATGCGATCTCCTTTCTGATCCGGTCGATCAACCGGCTAGACTCCTGCGGGGGTCTGGCGAGGACCCGCAGGTGGTTCATTACCTGGGAATATTCCTGCAGTTCCGTGGGCTGTTCGAAGAACAGTCCACGGACCCGGGTCTCGACATACACCAGGCCGGCGTCGCCGGGAATCGGGAACGACAAGATCATAAAGGTGCCGTGCAAGGCAGCGTAGGGGACGACCGCGCGCGGGATGACCTGAATCTCAATATTTGGTAGATCGGCGAGTTCGAGCAGGTGCGCCAGTTGCTGGCGCATCACTTTCGCCCCGCCGACCGGCGCTTCGAGCACGTGCTGCGCGATCACCAGCCACAATCGGGTCGGCGAGTCGGCGCGGAGCAACTCGGTGCGGCGCAGCCGCAGGCGCAACCGGCGGCGGATCTCGGTCTCGGACAGACCCTGGCCGTGACCGCGCAGCAGCGCCTCGGCGTACTCCGCGGTCTGGACCAGTCCCATGAGGACCAGCGCGTCGTAGGACTCGATCTGGGTCGCGCCGGCTTCCAGTCCGATGTAGAGGTTGAACTGGTCCGGATCGGTGGTCGCGGCCTCGGTCGCGGTGCGTCGGCGAGCGGGTGGCAGCACGGCGAGCAGTTCGTCGCGGTCCTCGGTGGCGCCGTACAGGTCCAGCAGCGCGACCAGTTCGGCGTCCGGCGGCACGCTGCGCATCGTCTCGAAATGGTTGATGCGGCCGGCGGAGATTCCGGTCCGATGGGCAGCCTCACGCTGCGTTAAACCGGCGTTCTCGCGATGGCCGCGTAATGCCACGGCGACCCGGCGCCGCAACACGGCGACCGAGGTGGCCAGAAGCATGGGTATTCTCCCTGGGTTAACACGATCGAGGGACAAAAACGTCGTAGAATCTACATGTATGGTCTACTTCGCCCCTGGGTGGTCCGCGTCACACGCGGTCACCTTAGTAGAAGATCAGGGGCGCCGCTCCAGTGGACGACCCCCCGGCCGCTGGCGCCCCTGATTGAACCTTCCATTGTGGTGGTTGACGCGGGGTTGTGGTGGATGAATTCGAGGCCCTGCTGACGGAGGCGGGGAAACGCGGGTTTCTCTGGTACATGTTCCGATCCGATCCCAACGGGCCCGCGGTCGTCGCGGGCGTCTATCAATGGCCCGGCTCTGCCGATGTGTTCGTGCTGGTCGGCCAGGAGCAGGCGCACGCCTACCGGGTGCCGACCGGAATGCGGGCAGACGTGTTCGAGCCGGAGCACGTGCTGTGGTGGTACGGCGGCTGTCCGGTGTGGACCCTGCGGGCGCTGCTCGCGCTGCCCGAGCCGTGCCACCCGGAGGCCCCGGGCCGGCTGGCCCCGGCGCCGTGCGGCTCAGGAGTCCAGGGGGAGCGGGTGCCCGTTCGGATGCGAAGACGCGGCAACTAGCCGGCCGCGGAGCACCTCGGCGCCACGCTCCACAGTGGACGCCGCGACGGCCCGCCGGTTCCCCTCCGACCAGACCTGGATCCGCAGGGTCTCACCAGGAAAGACCACCCCGGCGAACCGGGCCGCGTAGTCGCCGACCCGCGTGACGTCCGCGTCGAGCGTCGCGTCCACCACGGCCTTGCACACCATTCCCCAGGTGCACAGCCCGTGCAGAATCGGGCGGGAAAAGCCGGCCGTGCCGGCAAAATCAGGATCGGCATGCAACGGGTTGCGATCCCCGCACAGCCGGTAGAGCAGCGCCTGCTGCGGCAGCGTGGGCACGTCGAGCACGTGGTCCGGCTCCCGGTCAGGCACCTCCGGCCGCTCGGACGGGCCGCGCTCGCCGCCGAAGCCGCCCTCCCCCCGGGCGAAGATGCTCGACCGGGCGGTCCACAGGGGGTCGCCTGCCGAATCGGTGACCACCGTCTCCTGCACGATCACCGCGGCCTTCTCCTTGTCCCACACGTCGGTCACCCGGGGGCGGGCCACGCCGGTGCCGGCCGGCGGAATGGGCCGGTGCACCGTGATCGCCTGAGTGCCGTGCAGCACCCTGGCCAGATCGATCTCGATGCCCGGAAACCGCACCGCCGGTGGCTCGAAGGTGCGCAGGCCCGGCGCGACCACCCCGAACGTGGGCAGCACCCGCAGCCGGTCCTCCAGCACGTAGCCCAGCTCGCCGGGGTCGAGCGGGTCGGCGCCGGCCCCGAGCGCGAGATGGTAGAGCGCAACGTCGCCGGCCGACCACGAGAACGTCACATCGGGTAGCTCGGCGCCGATCGCGACCGACGGGTCGATGGGCATGCGGCCACCTCACTCGTAGCTGATCTCCACCCGCTCCGTCACCGGAAGGGACTGGCAGGCCAGGATGATCCCATCGTCCAGGTCCTCCTGTTCGAGCACCTCGTTGTGCACCATCTTGACCTCGCCGGACACCAGGCGGCAGGCACACGCGCCGCAGGCGCCCTCCCGGCACGAGTACGGCGCGGCCAGGCCGCCGTCCCGCAACGCGTCGAGCAGGCGGGTCTGCGCCGGCCAGGAAAGCCGGTGCCGCGCGCCGTCCAGCGAGACGTCCACTGTGGACTCGACGGTGTCGGCGGCGGGCGCGGCGACGGGTTCGAACGGGTTCGAGCCGAGCGAGACGAACCGTTCGATGTGGGTGCGGTCGCGGGGCACCCGCAACCCGGCCAACGCCGTACGCACCGCCGCGATGAACGGTTTCGGACCGCAGATCAGCGCCTCGGCGGCGGCGAACGGCGCGGCCAGGGCGCGCAGGCCGGCCGCGTTCGGCAGGCCCTGGACCGACTCCAGCCAGTGGATCAGACGCAGCCGTTCGGGATGGGCCTCGGCCAGTGCGCGCAGGTCCCCGGCGAAGATCACCGAGCGGTCGTCCCGGTTGGCATAGACCAGCGTGAGCGTGCCGGTGCCCACGGCCAGCGCGGACCGCACGAGCGAGCGCACCGGCGTGATTCCACTGCCGGCGGCGAAGAACAGCAGGTCGCCGTCGAAGGAATGCGGCCGGAAGATCCCGGCCGGGGCCAGCACCTCGATCGTGCTGCCGGGCCGAACGTTGTCGCAGATCCAGTTGGACGCATAGCCGCCGGGGGTGCGCTTCACGGTGACCCGGGGCGCCTCGCCGGCCTGCGGTGCGCTGCACAGGGAGTAGCACCGCGCGACGGATCCGCAGCGGTCGCTGGGGATGCGCAGGGTCAGGAACTGGCCGGGCAGGTAGTCGAACGGCGCCGGCTCGAACACCAGCGAGCAGGCCTGCGCCGTCTCCGTGATGACCTCGGCGACGGTGAGCCGGTAGGACTCCGGCTCAGCCATCGGGTACCGCCACGCGCCCCTCCGCCACGGCCAGTTCGATGCTGTCCCGCAGCTTCGGGCACCCGTCGACGCGCGCGCTCAGCTCGCCTGCGCCGACCCGGGCGGCGAACTCGGGACAGGTCGCGGCGGGCGCAGTGGTCCACTGCACGCTGGTGTGCCGGACGCTGTTCTTGCGCACCAGGACCCGACTGGCGCAACTGCGGCACTCCACCGGGGTCAGGCCGGCGGTGAGGAACTCCAGAATCTCCTGCCGGGTGGACATCGCTAGGAGACTCCGGCGGAGCGGCGCGCCAGGTTGTCCGCGACCTCTCGCTGCCACACCTCGTTGGCCCGGCTGGTGTCCACCTCGAACTCGAACCGGTTGGTCATGTCCGCGGTGACGTCCTCGACGTCGACGTAGAACTGCTCGTACCAGCGGCGCAACTGGTAGACGGGGCCGTCCTCCTCGCACAGCAACGGGTTGTCGATCGCGGTCTTGTTCCGCCAGATCTCCACGTCCTGCAGGAACCCGACGCCGAAGCTCTTGGCCAGCTTCGCCGCGACCCGGTCGGCCTTCTCCACCGGCAGGCCGGGAAGCTTCTTCACGCTCACCCCCCATTGCAGCACGAAGGAGTTCGGCGTCACCGGGTAGTGGCAGTTGATCAGCACGGTCTCGATCACGGTGCCGCCGAAGTCCTGCCACAGGTCATTGATCATGTACGCCGGACCGTAGTAGGACGCCTCGGACCGCAGGGTCATCCCGTCCACCGAGTAGTTCGAGCCGACGCCCTTGTCCGGACGGGCTTTCGAGTTCAGGTACTGGCTGGCGACGTGGCCGTCGAAGACGTTCTTGAAGAAGGTCGGGAAGGCGAAGTGGATGTAGTAGAAGTGCGCCATGTCGACCAGGTTGTCGACGATCTCCCGGCAGTGCGAACCCTCCACCAGCACCGTGTCCCAGGTCCAGTCGCTCCATTCGGGCGAGGACGCGCCCTTGGTCTCCGGGATGTCCAGTTCCGGCGGGGGCGGGTTGCCCTGCGGGTCGTGCCAGACGAAGAGTTGACCGTTGCGCTCCAGGGGCAGCCAGGACCGGGTCCGGGCACGCAGTGGAATCCGCTTGGCGTAAGGGATCTCCACGCAGCGGCCGGCGCCGGACCAGCGCCAGTCGTGGAACGGGCAGGCGATCGCGTCGCCCTTCACCGTGCCCTGGGACAGGTCGCCGCCCATGTGGCGGCAGTAGGCGTCCAGCACGTTGAGCCGGCCGCCCGCGGCGAACACCACCAGTTTGGTGCCGAACGCCGTCACCGCGTGCGGCTTGCCGTCCTGGAAGGTGCTGGCCAGGCCCAGGCAGTGCCAGCCACGGGCGAACCGGGCCGGCGGCGTTCCCACGTCGATCACGCGCATGTGTCTTCTCCCAGGTCGAGCGCGGCCAGGTAGCCGAACACCATGGCCGGGCCAAGGGTGGCGCCGGGGCCGGCGTACGTGCGGCCCATCACGGGTGCCGCCGCGTTCCCGGCCGCGTACAGGCCGTCGATCACGCTGCCGTCGCCGCGCAGCACGCGGGCCCGGCCGTCGGTGCGCAACCCGCCCTTGGTGCCGAGGTCGCCGGGCACGATCCGCACCGCGTAGAACGGTGCGCGGTCGAGCCGGCCGAGGCAGGGGTTGGGCCGGTTGCGCGGATCGCCGTAGTAATGGTCGTAGCCGCTCTCGCCGCGCCGGAAGTCC
Organism: Actinophytocola sp.; assembly: GCF_035712165.1. Classification (GTDB taxonomy): domain Bacteria; phylum Actinomycetota; class Actinomycetes; order Mycobacteriales; family Pseudonocardiaceae; genus DASYTH01. The sequence goes on from NZ_DASTBH010000086.1 coordinate 17,950, forward strand.
TGGTCGTGGCCGGTTGCCGCGAACTCGTTGAACCGGGTCACGGTGGCCCGCAACGACTCCGGCGGTGCGCCGATGGCCGTCGCCAGTTCTTCCAGGGTGCCGGCCCGGTGCACCGTGCCGTGCCGGTACCAGTGCCCCGGGAACGGTTGCCGGGGACGGAGTCCGGCGAAGGTGTAGCGGTTGCGGTAGCGCTGGTCGGCGATCAGCCAGGCCGGGATGTGCGGGCCGTCGTACATCGCGTGCACCGCGTCCACGTACGGGGCGGCCTCGTTGACGAACCGGGTGCCGGCCTGGTCGACCAGGATGCAGCCGGGCAACGTGCGCTCGGCCAGACAGAAGTAGGGCCCGCGGGGCAGCGGGATCGTCGGACCCCACCAGGCGTCGTCCATCAGGTCCACGGCGGCGCCCAGGCGCAGCCCGGCCTCGATGCCGTCGCCGGTGTTCTCCGGCGCGCCGACCGTCCACTCGGTACCGATCGGTTCGCGCTGGTACTCCTTGCGCATCCGCTCGTTGTGCTCGAAGCCGCCGGAGGTGAGCACCACGCCGCGCCGCGCGTGGATCGTCTCCGGGCGGCCGTCGCGCAGGACCTCCACGCCGGCCACCCGGCCGTTGCTGGTGTGCAGGGAAACCAGCGGGGTGGACAGCCACACCGGCACGTCCGCGCGGGCCAGGCCGATCCGCAGCCCGGCCGCCAGCGCCTGGCCCATGGTCAGCAACTCGCGCCGGCGCAGCAGGGAGATCGCCCGGCGGGCGGAGACCCGGCCGGCGCGCAGCAGGCCGCGCGGGTGGCGGGCGAGGAGGTTGAGCCAGCGGTAGTCGGCCTGGGTGATCACCATGCCGTGCGGAGCGGAGAGGTAGGGCCGGCCCAACTCGGCACGCAGCGGGCCGAGCAGGCGCGCGTCCAGCGGGCGGGCCTCGATCGACCGGCCGGCGCGCAGCCCGCCGGGGGCTTCCGGGTAGTAGTCCGGATAGCCGGTCACCCAGCCGAACCGCAGCGGGGTGTTGGCCAGCAGAAAGGAGATCATCGCCGGCGCGGCGGCCAGGAACGCCCGGCGCAGGTCCTCGGGAACGTCCCGCGCGGTGAGGTGGGTGAGGTAGGCCTCGGCGGCGGCCGGGGTGTCCGGGACACCGGCGGCCCGCAGCACCGCGTTGTTCGGCGCCCACACCCCGCCGCCGGACCGGGCGGTGGAACCACCGAAGGTGGCCGCCTTCTCGATCAGCACGGTGCGCAGGCCGGCCCGGGTGGCGGTGAGCGCCGCGGTCATGCCGGCCGCTCCGCTGCCGGCGACGACCACGTCGAACTCGGTCATTCGGCAATACTAGAACACGTTATAGTTTGTGGCGAGTGTCGGGAGGCTGCGGTGGATACCACCTGGGACGATCGGGCCGACGTGGTGGTGGTCGGGTTCGGCGCGGCGGGCGCGTGCGCGGCCATCGAGGCGGCCGGGCGCGGCGCGGACGTCCTGGTGGTCGACCGGTTCACCGGAGGCGGCGCGACCACGGTCTCCGGCGGGGTGGTTTATGCCGGCGGCGGCACGGAAATCCAGCGCACGGCCGGGGTGGCGGACAGCGTCGGGGCGATGCTGGGCTACCTGACCGCCGAGGTGGGCGACGCCGTGTCGCCCGCGACCCTGCGGCGGTTCTGCGCGGAGAGCCCCGGCATGATCGACTGGTTGGGCCGGCAGGGGGTGCCGTTCCAGGCGAGCCTGTGCCCGTACAAGACGTCCTACCCAAGCAACGAGTTCTACCTGTACCAGTCGGGCAGCGAGAGTGCCTGGCCGTACCGGTCGGTGGCGACCCCGGCGGCGCGCGGCCACCGGGCGCACGGGCGGGGCACCTCGGGGCGGGTGCTGTTCGGTGCGCTCGCCGGTGCGGCCGCGCGGGCCGGGGCGCGGGTGCTGGCGCAGACCGGGATCCGGGAGTTGGTCGTCGAGGACGGCCGGGTGGCGGGCGTGGCGGGCTGGTCGCTTTCCGCCGCGCCGGGCCGGGTTCGGCGCGCGCACGCGCTGTTGTACCGCTATGCCAGCAAACCCGGGCTGTACGTGCCGGCCGTCGCGCGCCGGCTGGCCCGGCGGATCACCGCGCTGGAACGGGCCTACGGGCGGCCGGTGCGGGTGGCCGCCCGGCGCGGCGTGGTGCTCGCCGCGGGCGGGTTCGTCGCCAACCGGGCCATGCTGCGCGAGCACGCGCCGGAGTTCCGCGGCGGGCTGCCGCTGGGCACGCTGGGCGACGACGGGTCGGGAATCCGACTGGGGATCTCGGCCGGCGCGGCCACCGCCCGGCTGGGCAACGTGTCGGCCTGGCGTTTTCTCAACCCGCCCAGCGCCTTGCTGCGCGGCATCCTGGTCGACGCCACCGGGCAGCGGTTCGTCGACGAGTCCAGCTACGGCGCGGCGATCGGCCACAAGATGATCACTGAGCACGCCGGCCGGGCCTGGCTGCTCGTCGACGAACCGACCCGGCGCCTGGCCCGGCGCCAGCTCGGTTCGGAAACCCTGTGGTTCCAACGGCTTCAGGCGCGCTACCTGCTCGCGTCCGGCCTGCGCGGTCCGGTCGAGCAGATCGCCCGGCGGGCCGGCATCGACGCGGATGGCCTGTGCGCCACGCTCGCGTCATACAACGACGGGACGCCGGACCGGTTCGGCAAGCACCCCGACCTGGTGCACCCGCTCACCGAGGGGCCGTTCACGCTGATCGACTGCTCGTCCCGCAACGTTTTCCCGTGCCCGATGCTCACCCTCGGCGGCCTGGCCGTCGACGAGGACACCGGCGCGGTGCTGACGGCTACCGGCGCCCCCGTCCCCGGCCTCTACGCCGCCGGCCGCACCGCCGTGGGCATCTGCTCCAACTCCTACGTCAGCGGCCTGTCCCTCGCCGACTGCGTCTTCTCCGGCCGCCGCGCCGGCAGCAACGTCTAGGCTGTGTTTCATCAGGCGCGCGCGATCGGATCTGCGGGGCAGGTCGTTGTCGCCGCGCATCGCCGGCCTGGCACCTGGGCGGCCTGCCGCCACAGATCCGGGCCTTCGGTCGGGGTGCGCGCCGCTGGTCGCTTGATCGGAGCACTTTCGAAACAGGCCTAGTCGGCTTCTCCCTCGGACTTGCCGATGGCGATGGTGAGCAGCGCGGTGATCTGTGCCTGCCCGACGGCCACGGTGCTGAAGCCATCGGTCATCTTGGCCTCGAGCTCGTCGAACTTGGTTTCGAGCCGGTCGAACCGGGTGTCGTGCTGTTTCAGCTTCTCGTCATGTGCGAGTTGGGTTTCGCGCAGCGCGTTGAGGACCTTCGTTGGGCAGTGATAGGTGGTGCGGAACTCGGCGACGTCGCGATCGGCGGCGCTGGCGAGGACGCGGGCGGCGGTGGAGTCCACGCGGCACCGCTTCATCTGGCGTTCGAGCCTGGTGACTCGCTCGGGAAGATCATCTTCGTGCGTCATGGGTCCCCTCCTCGTGGTGTTGCGGGACAGCATGCCGTGGGTCGGGCGTTCGTGCAAATGGTTGTCCACAGGGTCTGAGCTGCGAGGATGTACAGAAACGAGAACGTGTTCTAGTGTAGGGGCATGTACGAACAGGTCGTAGCGGCCGTGCGTGAGCTGTTGCCGGTGCTGCGGGAGCGGGCGCAGGAGACGGAGGATGCGCGGCGCATTTCCGATCAGTCGATCAAGGCTTTGGAGCAGGCCGGGTTCTTCCGGCTGTTGCAGCCGGAGCGGTACGGCGGGCTGGAGGCGCATCCGGTCGAGTTCTACCGGGCGGTGCGGTTGATCGCGAGTGCGTGCGGGTCGACGGGGTGGGTGGCTTCGGTGCTGGGGTGTCACCCGTGGCAGTTGGCGCTGTTCGACGACCGGGCGCAGCGGGAGGTGTGGGGCGAGGACCAGGATGCCCGGGTGTGTTCGTCGTACGCGCCGATGGGGCGGGCGCGGGCGGTGCCCGGCGGGTTCTCGTTCAGCGGGAAGTGGAGCTTCTCGTCGGGATGCGACCACGCGGGGTGGGCATTCGTGGGCGGGTTGGTGGTGGACGAGAACGGGGCGGTGACCGACTTCCGGACGTTCCTGCTGCCCCGGGCCGACTACCGCATCGACGACGTGTGGGACGCGATCGGGCTGCGGGGCACCGGGAGCAACGACCTCCTCGTCGAGGACGTGTTCGTGCCGGAGCACCGCACGCTGTCCTTTGTGGACACCGGAAGGTGCGTGTGTCCGGGGCAGGAGGCGAACCCGGGGCCGCTGTACCGGTTGCCGTTCGCGTCGGTGTTCTCCTGCTCGATCTCGGTGCCGGTGATCGGCATGGCGACCGGGGCCTACGAGGCCTACCTCGGGCACACCCGGGAGCGGGTGCGGGCCTCCACGGGCGGGCGGGCCGCCGAGGACTCGTTCAACCAGTTGCGGATCGCCGACGCGGCCAGCCGGATCGACGCGGCGGTCCTGCAGATCGAGCGGAACATCAACGAGGAGATGGCGCTGGCCAGCGCGGGCGAGAAGATCCCGTTCCCGCTGCGCATGCGGGTCCGGCGGGACCAGGTGAACGCCACCACGGCCGCGATCGCGGCGGTGGACCGGCTGTTCGAGAGCGCGGGTGGCCGGGCGCTGCGGGTGGGCACCCCGATCCAGCGGTTCTGGCGGGACGCACACGCCGGGCGGGTGCACGCGATCAACGATCCGGAACGGGCACTGGCCATGTTCGGCCAGGCGGAACTCGGCCTGAGGGTTCAGGATGCCTGGATCTGACCACCCCGCTGGTGACGATGCGCTGGTCAATGGATTGGCAGCGGACCGGGCAGATCATGAGCGCTTCGCCGCCACCAGCAACTACGCCGGGGTCGGCGACATCCGGTTGCACTACCACGAGGCGGGTCCGCCGGACGCGCCGCCGGTGGTGATGCTGCACGGCGGCGGGCCGGGCGCGTCCGCGTGGGGCAACTTCGGCCGCAACCTCGAGGTTTTCGCCGGGCGGTACCGAACTCTGCTGGTCGACCAGCCGGGGTTCGGACACTCCGACAAGCCGGAGATCACCGGTCACTACTTCACCTTCGCCGCGGACGCATTGCTTGCCCTGCTGGACAAGCTGTCCATCGACCGCGCGCACCTGGTCGGCAACTCGCTCGGCGGCGGCACGGCCGTCCGGTTCGCGCTGCGGCATCCGGACCGGGCCGGCCGGCTGGTGCTCATGGCCCCGGGTGGGCTCGGGCTCAACGTGTTCGCACCGGATCCGACCGAGGGTGTCAAACGCCTCTACGCGTTCGCCGCGCCGCCCGGCCCGACCCGGGACAAGCTCGCGGAGTTCCTGCGCACGCTGGTGTTCGACCGGTCGCTGATCACCGACGACCTGGTGGCGCACCGCTTCGAGCTCGCCAGCGACCCGGAGTCGATGCGCGCCATGGCAGCCATGGGCGCGTCGTTCACCCGCCCGGACACCGCCGAAGACGGGATGCTCTGGCGGGAGGCCTACCGGCTGCGCCAGCGGGTGCTGCTGATCTGGGGGCGGGAGGACCGGGTCAACCCGCTGGACGGCGCGCTGGCCGCGCTCAAGCTCATCCCGCGCGCGCAGTTGCACGTGTTCGGCCGGTGCGGGCACTGGGCGCAGCTGGAGCGGTTCGCGGAGTTCAACCGCCTGGCCATGGACTTTCTGGGAGGTGCCTGATGGGCATCCGGTCGTTGGCCTACCTGCGCATCGAGGCGACGGACATGCCGCGCTGGCGCGAGTTCGGCCTGAAGGTGCTCGGCATGGTGGAGGGCAAGGGGGCCGAACCGGACGCGCTGTACCTGCGAATGGACGACTTCCCGGCCCGGCTGGTGATCGTGCCCGGCCCGACCGACCGGTTGGTCGCCTCCGGCTGGGAGGTGGCCGACGTGGCCGGGCTGGGCGAGGTGTGCGGGCGGCTGGAAGCGGCCGGCGTGCCGTACAAGGAGGGCAGTGCGGCGCAGGCGGCCGCCCGCCGGGTCACCGACCTGATCTTGGTCGAGGATCCCTCCGGCAACACGCTGGAGATCTTCCACGGCGCCGCGCTCGAGCACCGCCGGGTGGTCAGCCCGTACGGCCACCGGTTCGTCACCGAGGAGCAGGGCCTCGGGCACGTGGTGCTGTCCACTCAGGACGACGCGGCGGCCCTGCACTTCTACCGGGACGTGCTCGGGTTCCGGCTGCGCGACTCGATGCGGCTGCCGCCGCAGTTCGTCGGGCGGCCCGCCGACGGACCGCCGGCCTGGCTGCGCTTCTTCGGGTGCAACCCCCGGCACCACAGCCTGGCGTTCCTGCCGATGCCCACGCCGAGCGGGATCGTGCACCTGATGGTCGAGGTGGAGAACGCCGACGACGTCGGGCTGTGCCTGGACCGCGCGCTGCGCCGCAAGGTGCCGATGTCGGCCACGCTCGGCCGGCACGTCAACGACCTGATGATGTCGTTCTACATGAAGACCCCGGGCGGGTTCGACGTGGAGTTCGGCTGCGAGGGCCGCACGGTCGACGACGAGCGCTGGATCGCCCGGGAGAGCACCGCGGTCAGCCTGTGGGGTCACGACTTCAGCGTCGGCGCCCGGGCCCCGGGATGATCACCGGGCAGCGGTTCCGGCGGACGCTCGGGCATTTCTGCACGGGCGTCACGGTGGTGACCGCGCTGGACGACGCCGAACCGGTCGGGTTCACCTGCCAGGCGTTCGCCGCGCTGTCGCTGGATCCTCCGCTGGTGCTGTTCTGTCCCGGGCGCAACTCCCGGACCTGGCCGGTGATCGCGCGGACCGGCCGGTTCTGCGTGAACGTGCTGACCGAGGCGCAGCGCGGGATCAGCGCCGCGTTCGGCCGGCCCGGTGCGGACCGGTTCGCCGCGACCGCCTGGTTCCCCGCGCCGTCCGGCACCCCGGTGCTGGCCGGCGTGCTCACCTGGATCGACTGTGCGGTCGAGACGGCGCACGACGCCGGGGACCATGTCGTGGTGATCGGCCGGGTGACCGCGATGGGCGAACCGGATGCCGCCCGCCCGTTGCTGTTCTACCGCGGCGACTACGCCGAAACCCGCCCGGAGCGCGGCTTCCTGGACGGGTTGGTCACCTGGACCGGACCGGACGACTGGATCTGAACGAACAAGGAGCCGCTCGCCCGCACCCCCATGCGGGCGAACGGCCCCATCGACCAGCGAGGGCCACTACTCGTAGCACTTCTGGTCGCGCATCTGCAGGGTGATGTCCGCGACGGCGCCATTCTTGAAACCGAGCCGGTAAACGGCATTCGCGTTTCCGGGCACCCTGACCTTCGCCCGGCTGAGCTGTTTCACGTCGTCCAGGTCGAGCTGCGGATAAACCGACTTCGCCTTTGCCGCCGTCGCGCCGACCGCGAGCCCCTCGGGCGTGATTCGGCCGCCGACATACAGCTTGTAGACGCCACATCCCTGATCCGGCGGCAGTTCGTACTCATGGACAAAACCGGCCTTGCGGGCCTGGTCGAACGTCGTGCCCAGCTTGACGCGCCCGAAGGCGGTCGGACCGAGCACCGGTGCGGCCGGCTTGGCGGCGGCCGCCGGAGCGGGCTTGGCGGCGGGCGGGGCGGGCTTGGCGGACACGGTGACGGTGGTGACGCTCGGGCTCGGGGTACCGGCGGGCGCGGGCGCGGGGCTCTCCGACGTTCCGCACGCGGTGGTGACCAGCGCGACGATTCCGCCGGCGAAAATTCCCGCGATCCGCATTGTGGTGACGCTCATTGCCGGTACTCCTCGGTATTGTTCCTGGCGCTCTTCGCTTTTCACATCGAGAGACGCCCGGTTCGGCCGGCGGTTGCGCGCGGTCGCCGGCGATGCGACCGCTTATAGGATTCTTGTAGGACCTGGAAGATGGCGTCCGTTGGATGGCCGGCGGGTTGGGCCGATCGGCGGAGCGTGCGAACCGAGGAAGGGAGAGCGCACCCGATGAGCCGCTCGGCGCAGGAACTGCTCGACGACATCCGTCGCGAACTGGCCCCGGACGAGGCCGAAAACAGCTTCGTACCGCTTGTCGCGCAAGGGAAGGCGCCGGTGGCGGCGATCGGGGCGCTGGCCGCGGAGGAGCAGCGGATCGTGACCAGCGACTGGCGCAGCTTTCTGACGCTGGCCGCCCGGGCGCCGGAGCCGGCCGCCCGCGGGTTCTTCGCCGGGCTCGCCCAGGGCGAGAGCCTCGCCCTGCCGATGCTCACCCCGCTGGCCGCGGCCGCCGGGCTCGACGAGTCCGCCGTGCGTGCCTACCAGCCGCGACCGGGCTGCCAGGCCTATCCGGCGTTCCTCGCCTGGCTCGCGCTCAACGCCGAGCCGGCCGCCGCGGTGCTCGCCATCCTGGCCAACTTCGCCGCCTGGGGCGGGTACTGCGCCACGCTCGGCGCGGCGCTGCGCGAGCACTACGGGTTCGGCGACGAGGCGTGCGCCTTCTTCGACTTCTTCGCCTCTCCGGTACCGGAACTGGAGCAGCAGGCGCTGGCGGCGGTGCAGGCCGGGCTGGACGCTGGCGTGCCGCTGGACGCCGCCGTCGAGCACGGCCGGCTGCTGCAGGGCTACGAGCTGATGTTCTGGAACACCGTGGAAAGCTCCCGTTAAGGCGTGAACGTCACCTTGCTTGCCAACCTGCCGACCTGACCGTCGAGCTGGAGGTCGAGGAACAGGTCGACCATGTCCGGGTCGAACTGGGTCCCCCGGCCGCGGCGCAGTTCCAGGCGGGCCTCCGCCATGGTGCGGGCGAGCTGGTGCGGCCGGTCCAGCAGCATCGCCGCCCAGGCATCGCACACCGCGAGCACCCGGGCCTCCGGACGGATCGACTGACCGGACAGGCCCTGCGGGTAGCCGGCGCCGTCGTAGCGCTCGTGGTGCTGGCGGATCACCTGGGCCACCGAGGAGAACCCGGGCACCGTGCGGGCCAGCCGGTAGCCGTAGTCCGGATGTTCCCGCATCAGCCGCCAGTCCGCTTCGGACAGTGGCTCCGGCTTGGTCAGCACGGTCTCCGGGATCACGATCTTGCCGATGTCGTGCAGCCGCCCGGCGAGTGCGGTGCGCCGCACGGCCGGCTCGTCCAGGCCCAGCTCGGCGGCCAGCACCCGGGCCCATTCGCCGATCGCCAGGCTGCGCTGGTAGCTGGACAGGGACACGTCCACCTGGTCGGCGATCCGGCACAGGTAGTCGATCATCGCCGGGTCGCCGCCGTTGTCCCGGTCCGGATGAACCACGACCCGGTCCGCGCCGGCCGCCTTGGCCGCGTACAGCGCCCGGTCCGCCGCCGCGACGATCTTGGCCGGGTCGCTGCCGTGCTGCGGGTGACAGGCCGCGCCGACCGAGACGGTGACCGCGATCCAGTCCCGTTCGGTCACCGCGATCGGGCTGCTGGCCACGCTGTCCCGCAGCCGCTGCGCGATTGCCGGCAGGTCGGTCGGGTGCGCGTCCGGCACCAGCAGCGCGAACTCCTCGCCGCCGTAGCGGGCCAGCACCTCCCCGGCCCGGGTCACCGCGCGCAGCCGGTGGGCGACCTCCACCAACGCCCGGTCCCCGGCCGGGTGGCCGTACCGGTCGTTGATCGACTTGAACCGGTCGACGTCGGCGATCACCACGGCCATCGAGCCGTCGTCGCGCTTGGCCCGCTCGGCCTCCAGCGGCAGTTGGGCCTCGAAGAACCGGCGGGTGTGCAGGCCGGTCAGGCTGTCGGTGATGGCCAGCCGGCGCTGGTCGAGCACCAGCCCGTGCAGCCGCAGGATGGTCAGCACGAACAGCACCGCACACGCGCCGGCGATCACCGGAACGTCGTGCAGCGCGCCGGTGGCGTACTGGACCAGCAGGGTCGCCGGGGCGATCAGCGCGGCCACGCACAGCCCGCCGAGCCGCACCCGGCTCATCATCCGCTCGCTCACCGCGGCCGGCTCACCGATCCGGGTCATGGTCGGGTGCAGCGCCGCGGCGCCGAGCGCGAGGTTGCCGGACAGCCAGATCGCGTCCAGGAAGTTGCCCGGCCGGTAGGTCCCGGTGACCTGTTGCAGCACGTAGAGGGTGTCCGCGGTGAAGATCGCCAGCAGGTTGGTGGTGAGCAGCGCGAGCGACGGGGAGCGCCGGCCGCCGCCCAGCACCAGCCGCAGCGCCACGGCGAGCATCGCCAGGTCCATCACCGGGTAGGCCACCGAGGTGACGGTGACCAGCGTCGGCGCGCCGGAGCGGGCCTGCGGGCCGATGAGGTAGAGCCAGGACAGCATCGCGGCGACCACGGCGAGCACCGAGGTGTCCAGCGCGCCGGGCAGGTCCCGGCCGCGCCGGTGGATCAACAGCAGCAGCGCGACCACGACCAGCGGGTAGTGCGCGAGGTAGAGCGGGTCGGCCGGGGACGGGTAGCCGGTCCGGCCGAGCAGGTAGTGCTGCACGTAGAAGACCGTGTCGCCGGCGGCGTAGATCACCTGGCTCAGCCCGAGCAGAACCCAGGGCAGCACATAGCCGGTGCGCCGGCGCAGCACGCCGACCAGCACGGCCACCGCCGCGGACGCGCTGATCGCGCAGTACACCGCGACCCGGGTCGGGATGCCGGCGCCCTGGGCGGGGATCAGGTAGTAACCGATGATCGCCGCACACCCGACCGCTAGGTAGCCGAGCCAGGCCCTGCCCATGCCCGGGCGGGGGCCGTTCGCTCCCATGAAGAACCCCGTGTCGTCGCTCTGCGTGACGGCGTGTCATGCCGACAGTCACCGATCATGCCCCATCCGGCTCACGGGGTGAACGCGAGGGGCTAGTCCATTCGTGGTAATTCCCCTCCCTCGGCCAGAATCCACGCGTGACGAACGCTGTCGGGCCTGACCCGAAACGGACCGCGTGGACCCGTAACCTGCCGACGCCGCTGCGGGTCTTCCTGCGGACCGAGACCGCGAGCGCGGTCGTGCTGCTGGCCGCCGCGGTCACCGCGCTGCTCTGGGCCAACCTGCACCAGTCCTCGTACGAGGCGGTCTGGAGCACCCAGGTCTCGATCACTATCGGTGATCACGGGTTGGCGCTGGAGCTGCGGCACTGGGTCAACGCCGGGCTGATGTCGCTGTTCTTCTTCGTCATCGGGCTGGAGGCGCGCCGCGAGTTCGACATGGGTGAGCTTCGGGAGCGGCGCCGGCTGACCCTGCCGGTGGTGGCCGGCCTGGCCGGGATGGCCCTGCCGGTGCTGATCTACCTCGCGCTCAACGGCGGCACCGGCACCGCGATCGGCTGGGGTGCGGCGATGTCCACCGACACCGCGTTCGCGCTCGGCGTGCTGGCCCTGGCCGGGTCCCGGTTCCCGAGCAGGCTGCGCGCCTTCATCCTGACCGTCACCGTGGTCGACGACGTGGTCGCGCTGCTGGTGATCACGACGGCGTACAGCGGCCACCTGTCCGTGCCGGCGCTGCTCGTCGCCGTGGGGATCTTCGGCGTGATCCTCGCCGTGCGGGCCGCCGGGGTGCGCTTCGGGCCGCTGTACTTCGGGCTGGGCGTCGCGGTGTGGGTCGCGCTGGTGCACTCCGGGGTGGAGCCGGTCATCGTCGGCCTGGCGATGGGCCTGCTGACCTATGCCTACCCGGCGTCCCGCGGCGACCTGGAACGGGCCAGCGACCTGTTCCGGCTGTTCCGCGAGCAGCCGACACCCGAACTGGCCCGGGAGGCCGACCTCGGGATGCGGGCCGCGATCTCGCCCAACGAGCGGCTGGCCGCGCTGTGGCATCCGTGGACCAGCTTCGTGATCGTGCCGCTGTTCGCGCTGTGCAACGCCGGGATCGTGATCAGCATGGACTTCCTGGCCGGCGCGGTGACCTCGCCGGTCACGCTGGGCATCGTGCTGGGCTATGTGGCCGGCAAACCGGTCGGCATCGTGGGCGGCTCCGCGCTGCTGACCTGGCTGAGCCGCGGCCGGATCCGTCCGCCGGTCGGCTGGGCGGCCGTGGCCGGCGCCGGCACGCTGTCCGGCATCGGCTTCACCGTCTCGCTCCTGATCGCCACGCTGGCGTTCACCGGGCCGCGGCTGGAGGAGGCGAAGTTCGGCATCCTGTCCGCCGCGCTGCTGGCCGCCGTGCTCACCGCCCTGGTGTCCCGGCTCGCCGCGCTGCTGCCAGCCCGGGCGCTGGTGGGCACCGCCGAGACCCTCGTGGACCTGGCCGTGGACGTCGACCCGGAGCGCGACCACATCCGGGGCCCGGTCGCCGCGCCGGTCACCCTGGTCGAGTACGGCGACTTCGAATGCCCGTACTGCGGGATGGCCGAGCCCGTGGTGCGCGAGCTGCTGGCCGACTTCGGCGACCTGCGCTACGTCTGGCGGCACCTGCCGCTGACCGATGTGCACCCCAACGCGGCGCTGGCCGCGGAGGCCAGCGAGGCGGCCGGGGCGCAGGGCAGGTTCTGGCAGATGTATGAGCTGCTCTTCGCCCACCAGGACGAACTGCGCCCGCCGCACCTGCTCGGCTACGCCGAGCGGCTCGGCCTGGACGTCGAGCGGTTCCTCGCGGACCTGCGCGAGCATACCGGCGCAGGCCGGGTCGCCGAGGACGTCGACTCCGCCGACCTGAGCGGGGTGTCCGGCACGCCGACGTTCTTCGTCAACGGGCGGCGCCACCACGGCGCGTTCGACATCGAGGCGTTGTCCGCCGCGGTCCGCGCCGCCCGGGTGCGTGCTGAGATGGCTCCATGACCCTTGTATCGACCTACGACGTCACCGCCGTGCGGGCACACTTTCCCGCCCTGGACGAGGGCGCCGCGCACTTCGACGGCCCGGGCGGGTCGCAGACCCCGGACGTCGTCGCGGACGCGGTCGCGGCCACGTTGCGCGCCGCCGTCGCCAACCGCGGCGCGAACACCGTGGCCGAGCGCCGGGCCGACGGGATCGTCGGCGCCGCCCGCCAGGCCATCGCCGACCTGCTCTTCGCCGACCCGGCCGGCGTGGTGTTCGGGCGCAGCATGACCGCGCTCACCTACGACATCTCCCGGGCGCTGGCCAAGGGCTGGCGGCCGGGCGACGAGATCGTGGTCAGCTCGCTGGACCACGACGCGAACATCCGGCCGTGGGTGCAGGCGGCGCAGGCGGCCGGGGCGACCGTGCGGTGGGCGGAGCTCGACCCGGTGACCGCCGAGCTTCCGGTGGCGGCGGTGACCGAACTGGTGTCCGAGCGCACCCGGCTGGTCGCGGTCACCGGCGCGGCCAACCTGGTCGGTACCCGCCCGGACGTGGCCGCGATCGCCGCGCACGCGCACGCGACCGGCGCGCTGGTCTACGTGGACGGGGTGCACCTGACCCCGCACGCCCTGGTCGACATGCGCGCGCTCGGCGCGGACTTCTACGCCTGCTCGCCGTACAAGTTCCTGGGGCCGCACCTGGGTGCGCTGGCCGCCGCGCCCGCGCTGCTGGCGACGCTGCAGCCGGACCGGCTGCTGCCCATGCCGGACACCGTGCCCGAGCGGTTCGAGCTGGGCACGCTGCCCTACGAACTGCTCGCCGGGACCACGGCCGCCGTCGACTTCCTGGCGGATCTGGTGCCGGGCAACGGTTCCCGGCGCGAGCGGCTGACGGTGTCGCTGACCGCCATGGAAGAGCACGAGAACGCGATGCGGCTGCGGCTGGAGTCCGGGCTGGCCGGGATCGACGGGGTGCGGCTGTACGGGTCGCCGGACCGGGCGCGCACGCCGACCGTGCTGTTCGCGCTGGACGGGGTGCCGTCGGCGGAGGTGTACCGGCGGCTCGGCGAGGCGGGGGTGAACGCGCCGGCCGGGATGTTCTACGCGCCGGAGTGCGCGCGCCGGCTCGGTCTGGCCGGGGTCGGCGCGGTGCGGGCCGGGATCGCGCCCTACACCAGTGAGTCCGATGTGGACAGACTGGTCGCGGGGGTGGCGGCGCTGCGGGCGTAGGACAGCACCGCGCGTGGGTCGGCCCGGCCGAACAGGCGGGCGGCGGCGTGGGCGCGCTTGAGGTACAGGTGGGCGTCGTGCTCCCAGGTGATCGCGATTCCACCGTGCAGTTGGGTCATCTCGGCGGCCACCGTGCACAGTGCCTCGGAGCAGTGCTCCCGCGCCACCGCCGCGGCCAGCGGCAGTTCGGGCCCGGTCGCGGCGGCGGCCGCGAGCGCGGCCGACTCGGCGGTCTCCACCAGCACGTACATGTCGGCCATCCGGTGCTTGAGGGCCTGGAAGGAGCCGATCGGCCGGCCGAACTGCACCCGGTCCTTGCTGTACGCCACGGTCTGCTCCAGGCAGGCCCGGGCGGCGCCGGCCTGCTCGGCGGCGAGCGCGACCCAGGCCAGGTCCCGCACCCGGGCGAGCCCGGTCGCCGGACCGAGCCGCCGGGCGTGCGCCCCGGTCAGGCGCACGGTGCCGAGCCGGCGGGTGATGTCCATGGTGGGCACCGCCGCGCGCTCGACCGAGGGCTGGGCGGGGTCGACCTGGAACAGCGCGGTGCCGTCCGCCGTGTGGGCCACCGCGATCAGCACGTCGGCGCCGGCCGCGTCGAGCACGTAGTGGGCCGTGCCGGTCAACTCATTGTCCACAGTGGACGCGAAGGCGGCGGCGCCGGGACCCCAGCGACCGTCCGGTCCGGCCCAGGCCAGCGCCGCGATCGTCGTGCCGGCGGCGATGCCGGGCAGCAGGGTCCGGCAGGCGTCCGCGTCGCCGGCGGCCAGGATCGCCTGTGCGGCAACGACAGCGGAGCCGAGCAGTGGTCCGGGACACAGTGCGCGGCCCAGTTCGGCGAGTACCACGTGCAGTTCCCCGCCGCCGGCGCCCAGTCCGCCGTAGGTTTCCGGAACCACCAGGCCCGCCACGCCTATTCCGGTACACAGCCGACTCCACAGCGTGCGGTCGAACCCGTCGGCGCTGCCGGCCGCCCGGCGCACCGCCGCGCTGTCGCACTCGCGGGACAGTAGTTGCCGCACGCTGTCTCGCAGCGCGCGCTGCTCGTCGCTCAGCGCGATAACCACCTGCTCAGTGAACCAAACAACTGCTTGGTTGGCCAGGGGTCGTCCGTCGGCGACGACCAATCGGATAGTCTCCAGGGTGGCGCGGGACCGGGGTGAGGACACGTAACCGAGGAGTCTGATCATCGAGACGGGGCAGCTGGTCGCCGGACGCTACCGGTTGATGGAGTCCGTTGGCAGCGGCGGAATGGGTGTCGTCTGGCGGGCCCAGGACGAGCGGCTGGAGCGCACTGTCGCGATCAAGCAGTTGTTCACCCGGCCGGGATTGCCGGAGTCGGAGGCCGAGGACGCCCGCCGGCGGGCCATGCGGGAGGCGCGTACCGCGGCCCGATTACAGCACCGCAACGCGATCGCGTTGTTCGATGTGGCCGACCACGACGGAAACCCATGGCTGATCATGGAGTTCCTGCGGTCCCGGAGCTTATCGGCGGTGCTTTCCGAGCAGGGCCCGTTACCGCCGGTCGAGGTCGGCAAGATCGGCGCACAGGTGGCCGCGGCGCTGACCGCGGCGCACGAGGCCGGGATCGTGCACCGGGATGTCAAGCCCGCCAACGTGTTGCTCGACGACACCGGCCTGGTGAAGATCACCGACTTCGGCATCTCGCGCACCCTGGGTGACGCCACGATCACGCAGACCGGGATGCTCGCCGGCACACCCGCCTACCTCGCCCCCGAGGTCGCCCGGGGCAACCAGCCCGGCCGGGAGTCCGACGTGTTCGCCCTCGGCGCGACGCTCTACCACGCCGTGGAGGGCAGCCCGCCGTTCGGCACCAACAGCAACCCGCTGGCCCTGCTGCACGCGGTGGCCTCCGGAAACGTGCCGCCGCCGCGCAACGCCGGCCCGCTCACCGCCGTGCTGATGCACATGCTGCGGGCCGAGCCATCCGAGCGGCCGACCATGGCGGAGGCCGCGACCAGCCTGGAGAACCTGGAGACGCGCCGCATCGAGGTCGGCGAACAGCTCACCGTGCCGGTCCGGCAGCCGGAGCCGCCGCCGGTGGGGGCCACCCGCACCCTGCCCCGGCCCGCCACACCCCCGCCCGGCACGCCGTCGCCCGCTCCCGCCGGGCCGGGCCGGTCCTCCCGCCGGACGGTCCTGGTCGTGGTGCTGGTGCTGGCGTTCGCGGTGGCCGGCGTGATCACCGCGATGCTGATCAACTCGGCCCGGCAGCCGACCGGCGGGATCGCCTCGAACACCAGCACCGGCGCGCCGCCGAGCACCTCGGCGCCGAGCGCCGGCAGCAGCGCACCGGTGGTGCCGGTGTCCGGCCCGATCGACTGGTCGCAGGCCGGCCGGCTGGTCATCGACTACTACAGCGGCGCGGCCAACCCGCAGGCCACCTGGGCGATGCTGTCCGACAAGGGCCGCGCGGCGTTCGGCGACGAGCAGAAGTTCCAGCAGTACTGGGCGCAGTTCAAGCAGGTCAGCGCCCGCAACGCGCGCGGTGTCACGCCCAACCCGGACGGATCGGTGAACGTTCCGGTGGACGTCACCTACACCGGGCAGGACGGCGCCGACAAGGCCGAGCACCGGGTCCTGCGGGTGGTCATCCAGGAAGGCCGGCTGGCGATCGACTCAGAGGCACGCTGACCGGCACCACGGTCAGCAGGTCCTCCAGCCCCTCGAAGTCGCCGGGGTTGGCGGTGAACAGGGGTAACCGGTTCGCGATCGCCACGCTGGCGATCATCAGGTCGGACACCCGGCCGCGGGTCTTGCGGCCGGCGGCCAGCACGGCGGCGCAGACCTGGTTGAACGCCCGCGCGGCCTCGGTGTCGAAGGGCAGCGGGTCGAACGCCGCCTCGGCGCGTTGCAACACGTCGAGGCGCCGGGCACGTTCCTGCGGGTCCTCGGTGTGGTGCGGGCCGGCGGACAGCTCGGCGAGGGTGATGGAACTGATGGACATATGGGCCGGAAGCTGGTCGTGATCTATCCGCCTGCGCAGGATCACGATGTTCGTGTCCAGTAATCCATGGCCGTCAAGGGGCATACGGATCTCGCAACTCGGGGTCGGACACCGCGTCGAAGTCGGTGCGGAACCTGGTGAAGTCGATCAACGGAGCGTTGGCCGACAGAGCCGCGAACTGCTCACGGGTCACCGTTCGGTGCCGCCGCAGGGGGATCAGCTCGCCAATTGGAAAGCCGTTTCGGGTGACGATGAACGCCTTTCCACCTGCCACCGAATCCATGATCTCCCCGGACCTGCGGCGCAGGTCACGCTGGGTGATCTCGGCCGGTGTGGCGTCGGCGGATGCGCTCACGGTTTCGGAGAGTACCCAGTCGTGCCACGTCGTGCTATCTGGTGCCATCCCGCATGGACCGGGCGTCGAGACCGGCCAGCGGGTCGGCGTGCACCTCGGCGTTGTGCGCGTGCGCGAAGTGGTGCAGGCCGAACACCGAGTCCATGCCGGTGCGCAGGCCCATCTGGTCCTCGGCCTGGTTGACCGCCTTCTTGGCCAGCGCCAGACCGAACCGGGGCAGCTCGGCGATCCGGGCGGCCAGCGCGAACGTCTCGGTCTCCAGGTCGGCCCCGGGCACCACCCGGTTGACCATGCCCAACTGGTAGGCCCGCTCGGCGTCGAACCGGCCGGCGGTGAACAGCATCTCCTTGGCCGCGCGCGGACCGACCATCCAGGGATGGGCGAAGTACTCCACTCCCGGAATTCCCATCCGCACCACCGGATCGGCGAAGAACGCGTCGTCGGCGGCCACGATCAGGTCGCACACCCAGGCCAGCATCAGCCCGCCGGCCACGCAGGCGCCCTGCACCATGGCGATGGTCGGCTTGGGAATCTCCCGCCAGCGCCGGCACATGCCCAGGTAGACCTCGCTCTCCCTGGCGAAGCGCGAATCCCCGCCGTCCTTGTCGACGTGGTCCCACCACAGCACGGCCTTGCGTTCGAAGGAGACGTCGACGTCGCGGCCCGGGCTGCCGATGTCGTGCCCGGCGGAGAAATGGCTGCCGGCCCCGGCCAGCACGATCACCCGCACCTCGTCGTCGTCCACGGCGCGGACGAACGCGGCGTCCAGCGCGTAGGTCATCGCCG
>NZ_DASTBH010000087.1:0-31621 GCF_035712165.1 Actinophytocola sp.
TACCACCCTGGAGAGCAGCGGCGCGCACGCCGTCGGCCTGGCCACGGTCACCGAGGAGGGCACCGTGCTGGACGCCTGGTTCCCGCGTCCGGCACTGGGCCCGGCGCCGGCCCCGGGCACCCAACCGCTGTCCGAGCAGGAGGCGGCCGACGAGCTGGGCGCCGAGGTCTCCGCACTGCTCGGCCCGGATCCGGTGCGCGGGGTCGAGGTGGTCCCGGTGCGCACCGGCATCACCTCGCTGGCCGACGTGCCGGCCGACGCCTACGACGTGTACCTGCGGCTGCACCTGCTGTCCGCCCGCCTGGTGCGGCCCAACACGGTCAGCCTGGACGGGCTGTTCGGCCTGCTGACCAACGTGGTGTGGACCAACCGGGGGCCGTGCCGGGTGGACGGGTTCGAGGCGACCCGGCTGCGGCTGCGGGCCGGCGGGCCGGTCACCGTGCACCTGGTCGACAAGATCCCGCGCATGGTCGACTACGTGGTGCCGTCCGGGGTGCGGATCGCCGACGCCGACCGGGTCCGGCTGGGCGCGCACCTGGCCGCCGGGACCACGGTGATGCACGAGGGGTTCGTCAACTTCAACGCCGGCACGCTCGGCGCGTCCATGGTCGAGGGGCGCATCTCCCAGGGCGTGGTGGTGGCCGACGGCTCGGACGTCGGCGGCGGGGCGTCGATCATGGGCACGCTGTCCGGCGGCGGCCGGGAGACGATCAGCATCGGCAAGGGCTGCCTGGTCGGCGCGAACGCCGGCATCGGCATCTCGCTCGGCGACGACTGCATCGTGGAGGCCGGGCTGTACGTCACGGCCGGCACGAAGGTCACTACGCCGGACGGCGACGTGGTCAAGGCCCGCGACCTGTCCGGGCGCTCCGGGCTGCTGTTCCGGCGCAACTCCGGCACCGGCGCCGTCGAGGTGATCAGCCGCTCCGGCAGCGGAGTCGAGCTGAACGCCGCCCTGCACGCCAACGACTGAGCAGCCCCGGCGCCGCCGCGCTCGCTTACCATGCAGTCATGGCGTCGGCAGCGCTCTCTCAGGTAACGATCCATCCTGTCGACTTAGGACTCGCCGAGTCGGCGCGCACTGCCGGCCCGGACGACCCGCCCGCCGTGCACGTCCGGGCCCGGCTGGACGAGCAGATCCGGGCCCTGCTCGAGCACGAACCGGCGGCCCGGATCGGCAGCGATCCCGAAGGCGTGCACCAGATGCGGGTCGCGGTGCGGCGTATCCGGGCGGCGCTCAAGGCGGACGGTGCGAACCTGGGCGAGGCCGGGGCCGCGCTGCAGTCCGAGCTGCGCTGGCTCGGCGGTGTGCTGGGCGCGGTGCGCGATCTCGACGTGCAGCTGGAGCACCTGCGCGGGCAGGCCGCCGACTTCCCGGCGGCCGAACGGGACGCGGTGGAGCGGCTGCTGCTGGGTCTGCGGGCCGGCCGGCAGCTGGCCCGGCGCGACCTGCTGGCCGCGCTGCGCGATTCGCGGTACCGGGCGCTGCTGGCGGCGCTCGCGGCCGCCGCGGTGTCCGAGCCACCGGAACAGCCGGCGGCAGGCGAGCCGCCCGCGGCCCGGCTGGTCGCGGTGATCAGGCGCCCGTACCGCAAGCTGCACCGGGCGGCCGAGGCGCTCGACGCCGACCCGCCCGACGACGACCTGCACGAGCTGCGGATCCACGGCAAGCGGCTGCGCTACGCCGCCGAGCTCGCGGTCGAGGCCGGCGGGCCGCCGGTACAGGCCCTGATCAAAGCGACCAAACGGCTGTAGGACGTGCTCGGTGATCACCAGGACGCCTGCGTCGCCGAGCAGGAGATCCGCCGCCTGTTGTCCGAAATGGACAGACCGGACCCGGAGGTGGCCTTCGCCGCCGGCCGACTGGTCGAGCGGGAACGGGCCCGCCGCGCGGACCGCCGGACCCGCTGGCGGGCCGCCATGACCGAAGTCGACGAGCACGCCAAGACCGTGCTGCCCTGAACACACGCCCGCACCGTTCGCTGCCAGCGCAACCACCGCATCAAGATTCCGGAGCGGCGGCACCGCACCTCAGGGGACCGTGACGGCACCCCGCCACCATCCACCCGATGCCCGCACCCTTGGCCGGAACGCAACGACCAAATCAAAATTCCGGAGAGGCGGAACAGAGGCGGTTGGCGACGGCGCGGACCCGGTCGTCGGGGGCGGTCAGGGCGACGCGGACGTGCCGGGCGCCGGCCGGGCCGTAGAAGGTGCCGGGGGCGACCAGGACGCCGCGCTCGGCGAACCAGGCGACGGTGTCCCAGGCCTCCTCGTCTCGGGTGATCCACAGGTACAGCCCGGCCTCGGAGTGCTCGATCCGGAACCCGGCGGCGGTCAGCGCGTCGCGCAGCACGGTCCGGCGGGCGGCGAACCGGTCCCGCTGGACCGCGATGTGCTCGTCGTCGCCGAGCGCGGCGGTCATCGCCGACTGCACCGGGCGGGGCACCATCATGCCGGCGTGCCGGCGGGTCTCCAGCAGGTCCGCGACCAACGCCGGGTCGCCGGTGACGAAGCCGGCGCGGTAGCCGGCCAGGCTGGAGCACTTGGACAGCGAGTGCACCGCGAGCAGGCCGTCGAACCGCCCGCCGCACACCGACGGGTGCAGCACCGACACCGGCTCGCGCTCCCAGCCGAGGGTGAGGTAGCACTCGTCGGAGGCGACCACCGCGCCGCGCTCCCGGGCCCAGTCGACCACCTTGCGCAGGTGCTCGGGCGGCAGCACCCGACCGGTCGGGTTGGCCGGCGAGTTCACCCAGACCAGCACCGGCCGAGCCGGGCCGAGGGCCAGCAGGCTGTCCGAGCGGACCAGGTCGGCCCCGGCCAGCCGGACCCCGACGTCGTAGGTGGGATAACCCAGCTCCGGGATGACCACCACGTCGCCCGGCCCGGCGCCGAGCAGCGTGGGCAGCGCGGCCACCAGTTCCTTGGAGCCGATGGTGGGCAGCACCGCGTCCGGCTCGATCCCCTCGATCCCGTGCCGGCGGCGCAGCGCCTCGACGGCCGCGGCGCGCAGCTGCGGGGTGCCGTGCGTGGCCGGGTAGCCGGGCACGGCCGCGGTCTCGGTCAGCGCCGCCTGGATGGCCGGCGGCACCGGGTCCACCGGGGTGCCGATGGACAGGTTGACCAGGCCGTCCGGGTGGGCGGCCGCCCGCGCGGAATGGCCGGCCAGCGTGTCCCACGGGAAGTCCGGCAGCGCAGGCCGCCGGCCAGGCGCCTTGGGGCCGATCAGTCGTGCCCCTCGCCCATCGGGGGGAGGTCCTTGATCAGCGGCGGGTCCGCGCTCACCTTGCCTACCTTGGCCGCGCCGCCCGGCGAGCCGATCTCGTTGAAGAAGTCGACGTTGGCCTTGGTGTATTCCTTCCACTGGTCCGGGACGTCGTCCTCGTAGTAGATGGCTTCCACCGGGCAGACCGGTTCACAGGCCCCGCAGTCGACGCACTCGTCGGGGTGGATGTACAGCATCCGGTCCCCCTCGTAGATGCAGTCGACCGGGCACTCTTCGATGCATGCCTTGTCGAGCACGTCGACGCAGGGCTCGGCGATCACATAGGTCACTGCGCTCTCCTGCTCCTCTTCCTGTTGGCGTGCAGGCGGGAAGATTACCGGTTGTGGCTAGTATCCCTCTGAAGAACCGTTGGCCGAGCACCGGTGCCACACACCTCACACCATCCAACATTGTCGCGGCCCAAGTTTGAGTGCCAGACCAGACCGCCGACCGGCTGCCACCAGGCCTGTGGTCGAGTGGAAGGCTCAGGCGGCCGCCGCGAGCCATTTCTTTCCGGCCTTGGCGGCGCGCTTGAGCGCCGACCGCTCGCCGAGATAGTCGCCGGCCATGCCCACGACCGGGAGCAGCCCGAGCGCCCGGTGGTAGAACCGGCCCTGCGGCCGTTTGTCCAGTTCGTCGCCGAGGGCCCAGAGGGTCCGCCCGAACCGCCACATGGTGCGTCCGGCGGCCCGCAGCGTGACCCGGCCGTGCCGGGCCGAGGACTTCGACAGGTCCTCGGTCAGCTCGGCGGTCTGCCGTTCCTCGGTGTCGTCGGCGCGGCGGGCCAGCGCCGGGTCGATGTCCCGCTCGAACAGCACGGCGGCCAGTAGCCGCACCCGCTCGGCCGGGTCGGTCACCCCGTGCTCGGCCGCGATCGCGCACAGCAGCAGGCCCTGCCCGGCCAGCGCGAGGGTGTCCTGCAGCGGCACCCGGTCGGCGATCGCGCCGGCCAGCCCGGGCAGGGCGGCCAGCAGCACGGTGAACCGCCCCACCCGGTTCACCCACCACTCGTCGCGATCGGTGACTGTCATCCGGCCCCACGCCGCCGTGCCCGGCACCCGCATGTTCTCCAGGCCCTCGCGCATCTTCTGCCGCAGGCCGCCCACCTCCGCCGCCTCCTGCTCGGCGCCGCCGTCCGGCAGCACCCGGCGCAGCAGACCCAGCGGGTCGGAGTCGCGCAGCGCGGTCAGCATCGGCGTGGTGGCCCGCACGAACGGGCGCAGCACGGCAACCACGTGCCGGTCGGTGATCGGCTCAGCCACGCGAACCTCCGAGCATGTACGCCGCCGGCAGGGCACCTCCTGCCAGCAGCAACAGGGCGCGCCAGTCCTCGGTCAGCACCAGGTCGCCGCCGGGACCCATCAACCCGAATACCCCTATACAGAGCAGCCACACCAGCAACGGCGCGGCGGCTACCGAGGTCCGCGTCGACAGCCGGCCGGACAGGTGCACCAGCAGCGGCAGGGTCAGCGCGGCGACCAGCGCCGACACCGGCAGCGGAAACCCGTTCAGGTCGGGCAGCAACCAGCCGTCGAACCGCAGCGGCAGGTAGAGCAGTTCCAGCACCGCGAGCACCATGCTGTCCACCAGCAGCACCGCCAGGAACAACCGGTCCCGGGTCGTCACGACCGCACGCCGGGTGCCTCGGCCAGCCCCAGCCCGCCGAACAGGTCGGTCTCCACGCCGGTCCGCGGGCCCCGGGCCAGCACGTAGTACTCCTCGTCCAGCACCGGCTGGGCGATGCCGTTGGACAGCGCGTAGCACCGCTCGCCCTCGGCGCCCTGCCAGACGCTGATCTGGGTGGCATGGGCCCGCAGCGCGCCGAGCTTGGCCGGCAGCGCCTCGGTCACCCGGACCGCCGTGCTGATCTCCGCGTCGTCGGTGACCGGCAGTTCGCCCGGCCGGGGCAGCCGGTAGGGCTGTCCGGCATAGCCGGCGAGGGCCGCGACCCCGTCCTCGACGGCGGTGCGCGAGGTGACCGCGTAGAACACCCGGTCCACATCGGACACCGCGGCGCAGGCCGCCATGGTGACCTGGTGCGCCCGGATGTGGTCCGGGTGCCCGTAGCCGCCGTCCGGCCCGTAGCTGATCACCACCTGCGGCCGGACCTCCGCCAGCACCTCGACCAGCGCCGCGGTCTGCTCGCCGGGATCGCCCGCCGCGAACGCCCGGGGATGCCCGTTGGCCGGCGTGTCCACCATCCCGGAGTCCCGCCAGCGGCCGATCCCGCCGAGGTAGCGCTGGTCGGACACGCCCAGCACCGCGCACGCGGCCCGCAGCTCACCGACCCGGTACCCGCCGAGCTGGTCGGCCGCCTGCGCGGCCAGGCCGCGCAGGAACTCCGGAATGACCTCGCCCTCCTCGCCGAGGGTGCAGGTGACCAGCGTGACCGCCACGCCGGCCGCCGCGTACCGGGCGATGGTTCCGCCGGTCCACAGGCTCTCGTCGTCCGGATGCGCGTGCACGAGCAGCATCCTGGGCGGGGCGGTCAGGGTCACCGGGTGAGCGTAATGGGCCGGTTTCGCCTGGGTGCTCAGGTCACCCGGATTCGCGGGTCGAGGTAGGCCGAGATCAGGTCGACCAGCGCGATCAGCAGGACGAACGCGATGGCGCCGAGAAGCGCGATGGCGATCACCACCGGCCGGTTGGCGTCGTGCAGCGACTTGATGAACAGGAAGCCGACCCCGTCGTACTGGAAGATCGTCTCGACGATCACCGCGCCGCCCATCAACGCGCCGATCGCCAACCCGGCGTGGTTGACCACCGGGATGATCGCGTTGCGCATCCCGTGCCGCAGCACCACCCGCCGCTCGGAGAGCCCTTTCGCCCGGGCGGTGCGCAGGTAGTCGGCGGCCAGCACGTCCAGCATCGACGCCCGCATCATCCGCGCCACGAACGCGATATCGACCAGGGCCAGTGTGATCGCCGGCAGCAGCACCTCACGCAGCCACGGCACGTCGACACCGAACGCGTGCGGCAGCGCCGGGAACAGCTCGACGCCGAACAGCCGCAGGCCGGAGAGCTCCTGCCGGAACACCAGCGCCACCACGAACACGGGCAGGCAGAGCAGGGTGATCGTGGTGGTGGTGATCACCGCGTCGAGCGCCGTGCCGGGCCGCACCGCGGCCAGGGCGCCGGCCAGCACGCCGACCGTCAGGCTGATCAGGATCGCCAGCACCGCCAGCCCGGCGGTGTGCGGGGCCACGTGGGCGATCAGCTCGCCCACCGGCCGGCGCTGTTCGAAGTCGACCCCGAACTCGCCGGTGAACAGGTTCTTCAGATAGATCAGGTAGCGCGCCAGGAACGGCTTGTCCGTGCCGAACCGCTCCCGGAGCATCTGCTGGGTCTCCGGCGGAAGCATCTTCTCGTCGGGCGTGGTCTTGAACGGGTCGCCGAAGTAGAACAACCCGATGTGGGTCACCAGGGTGACCACCAGGATGACCATGACGGCATGCGTCAGCCGCTGCGCGGTGAACCTCAACATGGCGCAACCCCCTCGCTGCGCGGTGTGTTTGAGCTAGGCGCGCACGACTTCACGCACGGCCGCATAGTGGCAGGCGGCCCGGTGGCCGGAACCGGACACCGGGTTCAGGGCCGGGCGCTCGTCGATGCAGCGCTGTCGCTCACCTTCGGAGAGCTGCTCGAACTTCCAGCAGCGGGTGCGGAACCGGCAGCCGGACGGTGGGTTGGCCGGGTTGGGCACGTCGCCGCGGAGCACGATGGTCTCCCGGATCCGCTCCAGCTTCGGGTCCGGGATCGGCACCGCCGAGATCAGGGCCTGGGTGTACGGGTGGTGCGGGCGGTCGAACAACTCGTCCCGGTCCGCGATCTCCACGATCCCGCCCAGGTACATCACCGCGACCCGGTCGGAGATGTGCCGCACCACGGACAGGTCGTGCGCGATGAACAGGTAGGTCAGGCCGAGCTCGTCCTGCAGGTCCTCGAGCAGGTTGACGATCTGGGCCTGGATCGACACGTCCAGGGCGGAGACCGGCTCGTCCAGCACCACGAACTTGGGGTTCAGCGCGATCGCCCGGGCGATGCCGATGCGCTGGCGCTGCCCGCCGGAGAACTCGTGCGGATAGCGATCGGCGTACTCCTCGGCCAGGCCGACCGTGTCGAGCAGGTCCGAGATCGTCGACTTCTTGATCGCCACGCCCATCAGCTGGTACTTCTCCGACAGGATCTGCCGGATCGTCATGCGCGGGTTCAGCGAGGCGTACGGGTCCTGGAAGATGATCTGCATGTCCCGCCGGGCCTGACGCAGCTTCTCCTTGCCCAGCTTGGTGACGTCGACGCCGTCCAGCTCGACCCGGCCGCTGGTCGGCTCGATGAGGCGCAGAATGGCCCGCGCGGTCGTCGACTTGCCGCAACCGGACTCGCCGACCAGCGCCACCGTCTGTCCCTTGTGGACCGCGAAGGACACGCCGTCCACGGCCTTCACGTGACCGATGGTGCGCTTGATGAACACCCCGCTGCGGATCGGGAAGTGCTTGACCAGGTCGGTCACCTCGATCATGGGCGTACCGGCCGGCTGGCTGACCGAGATCTGCGCCGCCCCGTTGCCGACCGGATCCACGGCTTCACTCACTGGGCCAACCTCTCCTCGTTCGCCATGCCGACCTGGTCGCTGTGCACGCAGGCGGCCAGATGACCGTTCCCCGAAACCGTCTCCAGCCGGGGAACCGCCACCACGCAGGCTTCGGTGGCGAACCGGCAGCGCGGGTGGAACGGGCAGCCCGGGGGCACGTTGGCCAGGCTCGGTGGCACGCCCTTGATCGGCGTCAACCGCTCCTGACGGCGATGGTCCATCCGAGCCAGGCTGGACAGCAGGCCGAAGGTGTAGGCGTGCCGCGGCTCGTAGAAGATCTCGTCGGTGGTGCCGGCCTCGACGATCCGGCCGGCGTACATCACGTTGATCCGGTCGGCGTGGCTGGCCACCACCCCGAGGTCGTGCGTGATCAGCACGATCGCGGTGTTGCGGTCCTCCTGCAGCTTCACCAGCAGCGCCATGATCTGCGCCTGCACCGTCACGTCCAGCGCGGTGGTGGGCTCGTCGGCGAGCAGCACCTGCGGGTCGTTGGCCAGCGCCATCGCGATCATCGCGCGCTGCCGCATCCCGCCGGAGAACTCGTGCGGGTACTGGTTGAGCCGCACCGCCGGGTTGGGGATGCCGACCTCACCGAGCAGGTCGAGCGCCCGGCGCCGGGCCACGACCTTGCTGACCTTCTGGTGGTTGCGCACCATCTCGGCGATCTGGTCGCCCACCCGGAACACCGGGTTCAGCGCGGTGAGCGGATCCTGGAAGATCATCGCGATCTCCCGGCCGCGCAGCTTGCGCTGCTGCTTCTCCGGCATCTTCATCAGCGACTTGCCGCGCAGGAAGATGTCCCCGGACGGGAAGGTGGCCGGCGGGCTCTGGATCAGCCCGAGGATCGTCATGGCGGACACCGACTTGCCCGACCCGGACTCGCCGACGATGGCAAGCGTCTCGCCCTCGTTGACCATCCAGCTCACGCCGTCCACGGCCTTGACGACTCCCCGGTCGGTCACGAAGTGCACCCGCAGGTCCCGCACCTCCAACAGCGGTGCCGAGGAATCCAGGTCGATGTCGAGGTCGTCCACGCTCGCCATTGCGAGAGGTCTCCTTTATCGCAGCTTCGGGTCGAGGGAGTCGCGCAACCCGTCGGAGACAAAGGCGAACGCGAGGGTCGTGATGATGATCGCGATACTCGGGAAGATCCAGAGGTAGCTGGTGTTCGGCACACCGAAGTTCTTGAACCCCTGACTGATCATCTGACCCCACTCCGGGGTCTCGATCCCGACCCCGACACCGAGGAACGACAGCGACGCCATGGCCACCACCGCCACCCCGATGCTGGTGAACGCGTAGACCAGCACCGGCGCGATCGCGTTCGGCAGCACGTGCCGGATCACGATCCGGCGCGGCGACGCGCCGATGGACCGGGCCGCCTCCACGTACTCGGACTCGCGCAGGGAGAGGACCTGGCCGCGCATCAGCCGGGCGGTGGTCGTCCAGCCCAGGATGATCAGCGCGACGGCGACCGGCCAGGCGCCCTCGGTCTGTCCCGGGTCGATCGAGCGCACGATCACGATCGCGCCGATCAGGTACGGGAAGGCCAGGAAGATGTCGGTGACCCGCATCAGCAAGGAGTCCCAGCCGCGGCCGAAGTACCCGGCGACGGCGCCCACCGTGACCCCGATGACCAGCGAGCCCAGCATGGTGCCGACGCCGACCAGCAGGGCCAGCCGCAGGCCGTAGAGCATCATCGAGAACACGTCCCGGCCCAGCGTGTCGGTGCCGAACCAGTGATCCGCGGTGGGTGGCTCGATCGTGTTCAGCAGGTTCTGCTGGGTCGGGTCGTACGGCGAGATGAGCGGGGCGAGTACCGCGATGAGGATCAGCAGGCCCACCATGATCAGCCCGACCATGGCCAGCTTGTTCTTCTTGTAGCGGTGCCAGATGTCCTCCAGCTGGCCCCGGTTCCGGCGGCGCTTGCCCGGCCGGGCGGCGCTGTCCTCCTCGACCGGGAGGACATCCTCCCCGATCGGCTCGGTCATCAGGGTCTCGGCCGGCAACCTCAAGTCCCGGTCGGGTGTCTCGGTCACGGCATTCTCACCTCGCTCAACTGAGCCTGATCCGTGGATCGAGGTACGCGTAGAGGACGTCGACCACCAGGCTCAGCGTCACGAACGTGATCACCGCGAAGGCGCTCACCGCCATGATGATCGGGTTGTTGTTGCTCAGAATTGCTTTGTACAGCAAGAACCCGACGCCCTGGTACTGGAAGATGGTCTCGGTGATCAGCGCACCGCCGAGCAGCACCCCGATGCCGATGCCGACATAGGTCACCACCGGGATCACGGAGTTGCGCATGACGTGCTTGCCGATCACCTTGCGTTCGGAGAGACCCTTCGCCCGGGCTGTTCGGACGTAGTCGGCGCGCATGATCTCCAGCATCGAGCCGCGCATCAGCCGGGCGATGAACGCGGCGTCGACCACCGCGAGGGTGATCGCCGGTAGCAGCACCTCGGCTAGCCAGAATGGTTCTGGTCCGAACGCACTTCTTGGTACAGCAGGGAAGAACCACTCCCCGCTGACGGTCGCCCGCAGGGAGAGGCCGATCACGAAGGTCGGCACGCCGATCGCCAGCGTGGTCAGGATCGTGACCAGCACGTCCCAGACGGAGTACCGCCACACGGCGGCGATCACGCCGGCCGTGATCCCGATCAGAATGTCGATCACGATCGCGACGGCGGCCAGCCGGATGGTGTAGGGCACCGCCTGGGCCAACATCTCCGAGACCTCGCGACGCTGGTCGAAGTCGATGCCCAGGTCTCCGGTGAACAGGTTTCGCAGGTACACCAGGAACTGCATGGGGAGCGGCCGGTCCAGGCCGAACTTGGCGCGCAGCGCCGCCTGGGTCTCCGGCGGCACCACCTTGTCGCCGCTGGACGCGAACGGGTCGCCGATCGTGAACAGGGCGACGAACAGGAGCAACATCGCCGCCACGATCACCAACACGGCTTGCGCGAGCCGGCGGATTATGAACTTGCCCATGGCGTGGTACGCCTCCTGACGTGCCGGGAGGCCGGCGACCCTGTCGGGCCGCCGGCCACCCCGCTAGTTCACTTGACGCTGATGAGCGGCAGGTCCGGGTGCTCGTTGAAGTTCATCCGCAGGTTGATGAACTTGTCGGTCGCCGCGAGCCGCATCTGGATGCGGTTCCACAGCGGGATGAGCGCCAGGTCCTCACCGATCGCCAGCTTCTCGGCCTCCTGGTAGAGCTTGGTCCGCTCGGCCTGGTCCTTGCTGGCCCGGGCCTTCACGAGGAGGTCGTCGAACGCCTTGTTGCTGTACCGGCCACGGTTGTCACCCTTGGTCGGCTCGGTCGGGCCGGCACCGATGGCGTCGGTGCTCAGCAGCGGCGACAGGTAGTTGCCCGGGGTCGGGTAGTCGGCGCCCCACGCGGCCCGGAACAGGCCGGTGGCGCCCGGCTGCTGCTCGTTGTTGAGCAGGTCGGTGAACTGAACGCCGGTCATCGTGATCTTCAGGCCGAGGTTCTGCTCGAGCTGCTGCTTGATGGCCGCCATCCACTCCTCGTGGCCGGCGTCGACGTTGAACTGCATGTTCAGCTCGGTGCCCGGGGTCAGGCCGGCCTCGTTGGCGAGCTTCTTGGCCTCGTCCAGGTTGAAGTTGCAGGCGGTGCACACACCCGCCTGGTAGGCGTCCTTGAACACCGGCGGAAGCAGCGTCGTGGACGGCACCTGCGAACCCTTGAAGACACCCTCGATGATCGTGTTCCGGTCGATCGCCATCGAGACGGCCTTACGGGCCTTGGCGGAGTCCAGCGGCTTCTGCGTGCCCATCGGCAGCAGGTAGTTCATGCCGTTGGTGCTCTTGCGGATCCACTTGCCCTGCGGCTCGTAGGTGTTGCGCGAGTCGGACAGCTGCGGGGTCGGCATCCGGGCCCAGTCGAACGTGCCGTTCTTGAACCCGTCCAGCTCGTCCTTGGCGCCGTTGGGCGCGATGGTGATCTCGACGGTGTCCAGGTAGGCCTTCTTGTCGACGCCGTAGTCGTCGAAGCGCAGCAGCTTGATGCCCTTGTCGTGCTCCCACGGTCCGGCCATCTTGAACGGCCCGTTGCCGACCGGCATGTCGTTGAAGGTCTTGTTGTCCGCAGCACCGGCGTTGCTGGGCACCGGGCTGTAGACCGGGTGGTTGGTGCGCAGGAAGAACTCGCAGTCCGGCGACGACAGCTTGACCTTCAGCGTGCCCGGGTCGGTGGCGTCCACACCGGCGAAGTCGGTGGCGGTGCCACCCTGCAGCGCGGCGTAGCCGTCGATCGGCTCCAGGTGGTAGGCCACCTCGGAGGCGGCGGACTTGACCGCGGCGCGGGTCCAGCCGCGCTTGAACGACTCCGCGTTGACCTCTTCACCATTGTGGAACTTGGTGCCCTTCTTCAGGGTGAAGGTCCACTGTGAGCAGTCGTCGTTGGGCTCCCACTTCTCGGCGACGCCCGGCTTGACCGAGCCGTCCGGCTCGACCCGGATCAGACCGGTGAAGATCGCCTCGGCGACCAGGATGCCCTCGGACTCCTGGGCGTTGTAGGGGTCGATCGCGGTCGGCTCGGTGATCGCGAGGCGGAAGGTTCCGCCCGGCTTGCCGTCCTGGATCTGAACCTCTGGCGTCTCCGGCCAACCGGCCGTCTGGGTCGGCTGGGTGCTGCCGCCCGTGCCCGTGTTCTCCTTCTTGGCGCAGCCAGCGAGCGCGAGGCCGGCGACGGTGACACACACCGCTGCGCGGAACCACACTGCTTGTTTTCTACTCAAGTCAATCCTCCATGAGCGAGCACGCACGGGGGGCGGCGTGCGCCCTAACTTGTCGTGACACATCGTGCACGGAACCCGTAACAGCCGCGCGACGGGGTCCAACCGGGGTGACCGGCCGTCGCCTCGCGGTCGAATGTGGGGTACACGCCGCAACGAACCTCGTTCTGCATCCTTGGGTCTTGTGACGCCTGCCCGCAGAACAGCGGGCGCGCCGTTGCAGGACGTTAGAAACCGGAAAGCCTGCGGTCACCTGTCGAGGTGCGATCGTGACCAAAGGGTGACACGTTGGCGGCAAGGCGCAACCCTCCCGTTACTGGGGGAAACTGCACACGATCTGCCGGTAAGGTGCAAGCAATTGTCAACCCACCGATCGGCGCAGCCCATTCACGCCGAATAAACGGGAAGACCAAACTACACCCGGGCTGCGGCGGGCCGATAGGGGAAACCGCGCGTGGGGGCCGAAACCGGATGCGGTCGTGCGCCGTGGCGGACCTGCGGGTAGTGCGCCTCAGCCGACCAGCCTGCGCCAGTCCGGCGCACCGGCGAACGGCCCGGCCAGCGGCGGGCCCGGCCGGACTCCGGCCATCTCAGGCCTGATCACCAGGGTGTCCGCCTCCTGGTACAGCGGCACCGACACCGCCTGCCGCCACAGCGCCGGTTCCACCGCGGACAGCGCGTCGGACAGCGCGATCGCCCCGGACAGCGCGGCATCGACCGTCGGCGTGATCGTCGGGTCGCAGGTGCCGACCGGGCTGACCGGGACCGGCGCCGGGTTCTCCGAGCCCACCGCGCAACCGAAGTTGGTGGCCATCACGCTGGCCGCGTCGCCGCCGGCCGGCGCGGGCGCGATCAGCAGGTTCAGCTGCTCGCCGGCATCGGCGGCGGCGAGCCGGGTGGAGTACAGCTCGCTGGCCGGCGCAGTCACGACCTTGGCCATGATCCCCTCGGCGAGCAGTTGCCGGCGCACCTCGCCGGCCATGGTCACGTAGGCCAGCCGCTCCTCGGGCGCGCCGATCACCAGGGTCAGCTGGGTTCCGTTGCGGGTCCACGCCCCGGTCGCGTCGCTGTAGCCGGCCTCGGTGAGCAGCGACCGGGCCAAGGTCCGGTCCGGCTTGGCCGGCGGACCGGGCGGAACCGTCGCCGCGTAGCCGGGTGCGGTCGGTGGCAGCACCTGCGCGTCGGCACGCAGCGCGGCCTCCGGGCCGCCCGCCGTGCCGACCGTGATCACCGCGTCCCGGTCGAGCATCGCCACCACGGCCCGGCGCACCGGGTCGGCGGCGAGGTCCTGGCCCACCGGCCGCACCACCAGGGTGGCCACGGTCGGCCGCGGGACGGTGTGCGTGGTCACGGTCTCGCCGAGGCTCTCGATCAGGGCGGCGCCGGCCGAGTCGGTACGCATCAGCGCGAGCTGGTCATGGCCGGCCCGCAGGGCGTCGACGACACCCTGCTCGTCGGCCCGGCGCAGGATGATCCGGTCCAGCGGCGGCGGCTGCTCCCAGTACCGGTCGTTGCGCTCCAGCACGACCTCGCCCCGCACCCGGTCCAACGTCTTGATCGCGAACGGGCCGCCGGTGGTCGGGTAGCCGTCCTTGAGCGCGTCGGTCCAGCCGCCCGGCGCGTCCTTGAGCAGGTGCGCCGGCACCAGCCCGGAGAACAGCGACCGCCAGCCCGGGTACGGCTTGGCGAAGGTGACCTCGACGATCTTCCCGGCGTCCCGGGTGGTGATGTTGGAGATCAGCTGGTAGCCGGCGGCGCCGATGGTGCCCGGCGCGTCGCGCAGTTGGTCGCGCAGGTAGACGAAGTCCTCGGCGGCGATCGGCGCGTTGTCCGCCCAGGACGCCTCCGGCCGGATCTGGTAGGTCACGGTGTACGGCTGCGCCCGGGTCACCTCGGCGGAGACCATCAGCGTGGTGTCCAGCCGCGGCGTGCCGTCCGGGGCCGGCCGGAACACCGAGGGCAGCAGCAACGTGGACAGGGCGGTGGTCAGCGCCGACTGGTCGGCCACCTTGTGCGGGTTGAGACCGCCGGCCACGCTGTCCACGCCGACCACGACCTCGCCCGGATCCACCTTGCGGACGGGCGTCGTACTGCCCACCGGGGTGGTGACCAGCGGCGGCGGCGGGGCGTTGGTGCAGCCGGCCAGGAAGGCGGCGCCCAGCAGCACGGCAAGGCTGTGTTTCCGGAGGCGCGCGCGCCGCGGCACGGTTCGGACCTGCGGGTCGCCCACGTTCACCTCCCCTGCCCATTGTCAGGCTAATGTCGAGCGGGATTTCCGGCCGGCAAACCACGCAACCGCACCGCGTGGTTACCCGCGGTCGCGAGTCTTGGCCCGGGATCGTTCCCGGCCCCGGGTGGTCGCGTCCAGCACGACCTTGCGGATCCGCACCACCTCCGGCGCGACCTCCACGCACTCGTCGGCCGCGCAGAACTCCAGCGCCTCCTCCAGACCGAGCGTGCGCGGGCGGGCCAGCCGCTCCAGCTCGTCGCCGGTGGAGCTGCGCATGTTGGTGAGCTTCTTCTCCCGGGTGACGTTGATGTCCATGTCCTCGGCCCGGGGGTTCTCGCCGACCACCATGCCCTCGTACACCGCCGCGCCGGGCTCGACGAAGAACGTGCCCCGGTCGGCGAGCTGCAGCATGGCGTAGCTGGTCACGGCGCCGGTGCGGTCGGCGACCAGCGAGCCGCTGTGCCGGCTGCGGATCTCCCCGGCCCACGGGTGGTAGCCCTCGAAGATCGCGTTGGCGATCCCGGTGCCGCGGGTCTCGGTGAGGAAGTCGGTGCGGAAGCCGATCAGCCCCCGGGACGGCACCACGAACTCGACCTTGACCCGGCCGGTGCCGTGCCCGCTCATGTGTTCCAGCCGGCCCTTGCGCCCGGCCAGCAGCTGGGTGATCGCGCCGAGGTACTCCTCCGGCGAGTCGACGGTCAACCGCTCGAACGGCTCGCACACCGTGCCGTCGATCACCCGGGTGACCACCTCGGGCTTGCCGACGGTGAGCTCGAAACCCTCCCGCCGCATGGTCTCCACCAGGATCGCCAGGGCCAGCTCGCCGCGGCCTTGCACCTCCCAGGTGTCCGGCCGCTCGGTGGGCAGCACCCGCACGCTGACGTTGCCGACCAGTTCGGCGTCCAGCCGGGCCTTCACCAGCCGGGCGGTCAGCTTGCTGCCGCCGCCGCGACCGGCCAGCGGGGAGGTGTTCACGCCGATCGTCACCGAGATCGCCGGCTCGTCCACGGTGATCCGGGGCAGCGGCGCCGGATCGTCCAGGTCGGCCAGCGTGTCGCCGATCGTGATGTCCGGGATGCCGGCGATGGCCACCAGGTCACCCGCGCTGGCCTGGGTGGCCGGCACCCGCTCGAGCGCCTCGGTGATCAGCAGTTCGGTGATCTTCACGTTGGCCACCGTGCCGTCCTCCCGGCACCAGGCCACCGTCTGGCCCTTGCGCAGCCGGCCGGCGTGGATGCGGCACAGCGCGATCCGGCCCAGGAAGCTCGACGCGTCCAGGTTGGTGACCAGAGCCCGCAGCGGGGCTGCCGGGTCGCCCGCCGGCGCGGGCACGTGCGCGAGCAGGGTGTCGAACAGCGGGTCCAGGGTGTCGCTGTCCGGCAGGCCGCCGTCCGGCGGCGCGGTCAGGCTGGCCCGGCCGGCCCGCGCCGAGGCGTAGACCACCGGCAGGTCCAGCACGGAGTCGTCGACGTGGTCGAGCTCGGAGGCCAGCTCCAGCAGCAGGTCGTGGGTCTCGTCCACCACCTCGGCGATCCGCGCGTCCGGGCGGTCCACCTTGTTCACCACCAGGATCACCGGCAGGCCGGCGGCCAGCGCCTTGCGCAGCACGAACCGGGTCTGCGGCAGCGGACCCTCGCTGGCGTCCACCAGCAGCAGCACGCCGTCCACCATGGACAGTCCACGTTCGACCTCGCCGCCGAAGTCCGCGTGCCCCGGGGTGTCCACCACGTTGATGGTGACCGGGCCGTGTGCCGTGTCCCGGCGCACCGCGGTGTTCTTGGCCAGGATCGTGATGCCCTTCTCCCGCTCCAGCTCACCGGAGTCGAGCACGCGGTCGACCGCCTCGCCCCGGGTGGACAGTGCGCCGGACTGCCGCAGCATGGCGTCGACCAGCGTGGTCTTGCCATGGTCGACGTGGGCCACGATCGCCACGTTGCGCAGGTCGGTCCGGGTGAGGACGGCCGTCACGGAATGCTCCAGCTTCAGGTTCGGGGGAAGAAAGAAGAAACCGCACTCCAGGATAGCTGTACCGGTGCTGTGACCGAGGCCATCCACAGGAAGGGGAAGGTTAACCTAACCTAAGGGGCGACAGCAGGGGCCAGGACCGGAGCGTGGGCGTGGGCAAGAAGCACAAGAAGGGTACGCCCGCGGACGTGGTCCGGAAGCTGATGAAGAAGGGCAAGCTGAAGAAGAAGTGCTGCCGGTCCGACCCGCGGTGCAAGAAGTGCCCGGTGCTCGCCCTCAAGCGAATCAAAGCCGACTACAAGAAATCCGCGTGAGGTCGGTAGGATGGTCGCTGTGCGTCACCTGAACACCATGTGGTGGGCCGCCGACCGGCGGCCGTGACGTCATGCCCTGACCACGTGAGGCCGCCCGAGGGGGCGGCCTTTCGTCGTAACAGGCCCCTCGGCGGCGCGGAGGAGGCTCACCGCGATGACCCGACTGTCCGGCATCACCCCGTCCGGCCATGCCCACGCCGGCAACTACCTGGGCGCGATCCGGCGCTGGGCCCGCGAAGGCGCGCCCGGGGACCTGTACTTCGTCAGCGACCTGCACGCCATGACCACGCCCTACCACCCGCAGCGGCTGCGCGCGCACACCCGCGAACTGCTGGCCGTGCTCATCGCCAGCGGCATCGAGCCGGACCAGATGTTCGTGCAGTCCGACCTGATCCGTGAGGTCGGGGCGCTGACCTGGTTGCTGGAATGCACGTGCGCCTACGGCGAAGCCGCGCGGATGACCCAGTTCAAGGAGAAGGCCGGCAAGGACGGCAAGGTCACCGCCCGGCTGGGCCTGCTGACCTACCCGGTGCTGATGGCCGCCGACATCCTGCTGCAGGGCGCGGACGAGGTGCCGGTCGGCGACGACCAGGAGCAGCACGTCGAGCTGGCCCGGGCGCTGGCCCGCCGGTTCAACGGCACGTTCGGCGAGGTGTTCGTCGTGCCCAGGGCGGTCACCCCGCAGGCAGGCGCCCGGATCCGCGACCTCGCCCACCCGGACCGCAAGATGGACAAGTCCGCGGGCGACGTGGCCGGGGTGATCTTCCTGATGGACGCCCCGGACCTGGTGCGCCGCAAGGTCAAGCGCGCCGTGACCGACAGCCTGGACCGGCTCGAGTACCGGCCGGACGACCAGCCGGGCCTGGCGAACCTGCTGGAGATCGTGGCCGCGTGCACCGGCAAGTCCCCGCGCGAGGTGGCCGACTCGTTCGACTCCTACGGCACCCTGAAGGACGCCGCCGCCGAGGCGCTGATCGAGGAGCTGCGGCCGATCCGCGACACCGCCCGCACCCTGCTCGACGACCCGTCCGAGCTGGACCGGGTCCGGGCCGACGGCGCCGTCCGCGCCCGCGAGCGCGGCACCCACCGCCTCCAGTCCGCCCTCCGCCTGGCCGGCGTCGGCTAGCCAGTTCCGGAGCGGCGGTCCAGCAGGCGGGCTAGCAATGCGGGGAGGAGTTCGCGGTCGGCCGGCAGCCACGGGACGGTGTCCAGAGTGGCCGCGGACAGCCAGCGCAGCGCGGTGTGCTCCCGGGCCACCGGGGTGGCGTCCGGCGGATCCAGCACGGCGTCGAACACCCGCAGCACGAGGCCGGGGCGCAGCGGGACGTCCGGGGCGATGGGACTGCCGACCCGGATCCGGACGCCCAGCTCCTCGAGGCACTCGCGGACCAGCGCCGCCCGGTCGGTCTCGCCCGGCTCGACCCGGCCGCCGGGTAGCTCCCACTGGCCGGCCACGGCGGCCGGGAAGGCCCGCTGCTGGGCCAACACCAGGCCGGCCCGCAGGATCGCGGCGCCCACCACGAGATTCGTCATGACGGCAGGGTCCGCCAGCGGACCTGGAACCGCGCGCCGCCCTCGGGTGACTCGCCGACCTCGACCACCCCACCCCGGCGGCGCACCACCTCGGCGACCAGCGCCAGGCCCAGCCCGGCACCGCCACTGAGCCGGGACCGGTCGTCCTGCACCCGGTAGAACCGGTCGAACACCCGGCCGCGGTGCTCCTCGCCGATCCCGTAGCCGTCGTCGTCGACCACCAGGCGCACCGTCGATGCGGCGTAGAGCACCGACACCGTCACGTGCGCGCGGGCGTGCCGGACGGCGTTGCGCAGCAGGTTGTCCAGCACCAGATCCACCTCGGCCGGCGCGGCCGACACCCAGGCCGGTCCGGCCGCGTGCAACCGCACCGCCGGGCCCCCGCCGGTGTCCCCGTGCTGGTCGGCCGCACCGATCCGGGCCACGGCGTCCCGGGCGGCGCTCGCCACGTCGACCGGCTCGGCCGCCGGCAGCTCACCGGCGTCCGACCTGGCCAGCGTGAGCAAGCCGTCCACCAGGGTGGACAGCCGCACCGACTCGCGGACCACCTCGGCAAGCACCTCCTGGGACAGCTCCGGATCCGGGTTGGCGACCGCGACCTCGGCCTGGACCCGGATCGACGCCACCGGTGAGCGCAGCTCGTGCGCGGCGTCGCCGGTGAACCGCCGCATCCGCTCGGTGGCCTCGTCCCGGCGGCTCAACAGCGCGTTGAGCGCGGCGGCCAGCGAGCGCAGCTCGTCGTCCGCGCTGGGCAGCGGCAGCCGGCTGCCGGCCGGCAACCGGGCCGCGGCCAGCCGAATCCGCTCCACCGGCCGCAGCGAGTAGCGCACCGCGAACCAGGTGGCCGCCCCGGCCGCCGCCACGCCCAGCACCGCCGCCAGCAGCAGCCAGTTCAGCGCCCGTTGCGGCGCGGACTGGTACCCGACCAGCGCGGTGCCGACCGCCACCAGCCGCTGCGCGCCGTCCGGCGCGGTGGCCACGGTGCCCACCCACCGCTGCGGCGGCTCGTCCCCCGACCGCAGCACCGGGGTGCCGGCCTTGAGGGAGCGCAGGTCCGCGCCGCTCAGGTCCGGCTTCGGCCGGCCGTCCACCGGTTCCCCGGCGGTGTCCAGCACGTGCACCTGCACGCCGACCGGACCGGTGCGCGGCGGCTGGCCGGCCGTCACCTCGGCGACCACGCCGGTCAGCGTCTCGGTCAGCTCGGTGTCCGCCGCCCGGACCAGCAGCGGCCGGATCAGGTCGCTGGTCAGCACGGACAGCGCCACCAGCACCACCAGGGTCACGGCGGTGGCGACGGCGGTGATCCGGAACCGCAACGTACGCCGCAGCCAAAGCGCGCGCGGGCTGATCACATCGCCTCCTCGCAGGCTCGGAGCCGCCGTGATCGGACGCCCTGCGACATTGGCTCGCTCGCAAGCTCGCTCACCGTTTGTCGAGCACCGTGTCGATCTCGGCGTTGGAGGCCAGGTAGCCATGCCCGCGCACGGTGCGCACGATGCCGCCGGCGCCGGCCAGCTCCAGCTTGCGGCGCAGGTAGCCGACGTAGACCTCGACCGCGTTGCGGGTCGCCGCCTGCTCGTCGCCCCACACCTCGCGCAGCAACTCGTCCTTGGTCACCACCGACCCGGCCCGCCCGGCCAGG
The DNA here is from genome assembly GCF_035712165.1 of Actinophytocola sp. Lineage (GTDB taxonomy): Bacteria > Actinomycetota > Actinomycetes > Mycobacteriales > Pseudonocardiaceae > DASYTH01. The sequence continues at coordinate 20,304 of NZ_DASTBH010000087.1, forward strand.
CAGTCCAGCACCGCGAACTCCCGCGGGCTCAGCGCGATCAGCTCGCCGCCGAACCGCACCTCCCGGGACGCCCGGTCGACCACCAGCTCACCCAGCCGCAGCCGGCGGTCCGACCCGGCCGCGGCGTTGCGCCGCAACATGGCCCGGACCTGGGCGACCAGCACCACGAACGAGAACGGTTTGACCAGGTAGCCGTCCGCGCCGAGATCCAGCCCGTCGGCCTGGTCGATCTCGCCGTCCTTGGCCGACAGCAGCAGCACCGGGGTGCGCACGCCCTCCGCCCGCAGCCGTTGCAGCACCCGGTAGCCGGACAGCCCGGGCAGCATGATGTCCAGCACAATCAGGTCGTACGCACCGGTCCGGCCGATCTCCAGGGCACTGGGACCGTCGCCGGCGACCACGATGTCCATGCCCTCCGCGGTGAGGCCGCGTTGCAACGCCCGGCGCACGCCCGGCTCGTCGTCCACCACCAGCACCCGGGGTCTCATGAGCACAGCATGCCTCAGCGGACTCTCAGCCAGGCTCAGGCTCTCAGCGCCATCTCAGTTGCCGGGGCGCATTCTCTGGGTGCGAGAAGATACTCAAGACGAACAAGGGGATCGGGAATGAACAGGAAACGAACCGCTATCGCGGTAGCGGCGACGGGGACCGCCGCCGGCCTGGTTGGCCTGGCTCTGCTGGCCTCCCCGGCCGGGGCGGGTGGGGCGCCGCCGGCGCTGCCCCCGATCGCCGCCGAGGATCTGGTCGCCTCGGTGCTCAACGCCAAGGCGCCGGCGATGTCCGGCTCGGTCCAGGTGCGGGAGAACCTGGGTCTGCCCATCCCGGTGCTGCCGACCGGCGGCGCCGACAACGTCTCGGCCCGGGTGTACTCCGACGGCGCCGGCAAGGGCCGCATCGCGCTGGCCGGCCGCAACGACGAGACGACCGTCGTCGCCGACGGCGAGACGGTGTGGATCTGGAGCTCCAAGGACCGCTCGGTACGCAAGATCGAGCACGGCCAGGCCGACGCGCAGCGGGTGCCCGAGCAGCTGGCCGACCCCACCTCGGCGGCCCAGCAGTTGGTCAAGGCGATGCAGGCGGAGAGCACGGTGGCCGTGGACGGCACCGCGCGGGTCGCCGACCGCCCGGTCTACCAGTTGCTGCTGACCCCGAAGCCGACCGAGAAGACGCTGCTGCGTGAGGTCCGGGTGGCGGTTGACTCCGAGACCAGGATCCCGCTGCGCCTGGAGGTGCTGGCCAACGGGGCGGCCGAGCCGGCGCTGCGGATCGGGTTCACCGAGTTCAACCCGGGCGCCCAGGACCCGAACCTGTTCCGGTTCGACGTGCCGCAGGGCGCGACGGTCAAGGAGGTCAAGCCGGGCGAGCACCTGGACAGCAAGGCCACCAAGGACCTGTTCAGCCAGCTGGACGCGAAGACGGTCGGCACGGGTTGGGACACGGTGCTGGTCGGCAAGGTGCCGGCCCAGCTGCTGGAAGCCGCCGCGAGCGCGGCCGGTGCGCCGGCCGGGCGGCCGGACGTGACCGGGCTGCTGCGCCAGTTCGCCAAGCCGGTCGACGGGCCGTTCGGCACCGGCTGGGTGGTCACCACCAAGGTCGGCGCGGCCCTGGTCACCCAGGACGGCCGGGTGGCGATCGGCGCGGTGCCCGAGCAGGTGCTGATCGACGCGCTCAGCTCGAAATGACCAGCACGACAGGCGTCGACCGAGGGGTGAACGGGGTGACCGCAGCTGCGGTCACCCCCGCCCCCCATCCGGTGGCCGCCCGCACCCGGGGGCTGCGCAAGGTCTACCGCAGCACGGTCGCCGTGGATCACGTCGACCTGGACGTCCCGCTGGGCTCGGTGCTCGGCATGTTGGGCCCCAACGGATCCGGCAAGACCACCACGATCCGGATGTTGCTCGGCCTGGTCACCCCGACGGCCGGCACGGTGGAGCTGCTCGGCCACCGGCTGCCCGAGGGCGCGGCGCGGGCGCTGCCGGAGGTCGGCGCACTGGTCGAGGGTCCGGGATTCCACCCGTTCCTGTCCGGCCGGGAGAACCTGCTGCGCTGCGCGGCGGCCGAGCCGCTGCTGGCCACCGGCGGCATCGGCCGCGCGGTGGGTGAGGCGCTGGAGCGGGTCGGGCTCGCCGACGCGGCCAACCGCCGGTACCGGGGCTACTCGCTGGGCATGAAGCAGCGCCTCGGCCTGGCCGCCGCGCTGCTGATCCCGCGCCGGTTCGTGGTGCTCGACGAGCCGACCAACGGCCTCGACCCGGCCGGCACCCGCGAGGTCCGGGCGGTGATCGCGGCGCTGCACGCGGCCGGCACCACCGTGCTGGTGTCCTCGCACCTGCTCTCCGAGGTGGAGGCGACCTGCACGCACGTCGCGGTGCTGCACCGCGGTTCGGTGGTGGCCCAGGGCGAGCTCGGCGAGCTGCTCGACGCCGGCGACAACGGCCTGCTGGTGTCCACTCCGGACACGACGGTCGCGGTGGACACGTTGCGGGACAAGCGGATCCCGGCCAGAGTCACGCCGGACGGGCTGCGCGTGGACCTGACGACGACCACCGCCCCGGACGTGGTCGCCACGCTGGTGGCGGCCGGGGTCGCGGTGCACGAGGTGCGCCGCCAGCGCGCCGGCCTGGAGGAACTGTTCACCCGGCTGACCGAGGCGGACCAGAACGGCGCCGCCCTGTCCGACCTCGATGGTCGGCTCCAGCTTTCGCCGGTCGAGGAGGTCAGCCGATGACCACGCTGACGGTGTCCGGTCAGGTTTCCGCACCGGTGGCCCGCACGCACGCGCCGATCGGCCGGCTGCTGCGCTCCGAACTGCGCCTGGTGCTGCGCCGGCCGCGCACGCTGATCGCGCTCGGACTGCTTGTCCTGGTGCCGGTGCTGGCCGGGATCGGCATCGCGCTCGCGGCCGACGGCACGCTCGAACCACCGCCCGGCGCCGAGGGTCCCGGGGCGATCGCCGCGATCCTCAGCGAGAACGGGTTGGTGCTGCCGATCTTCGTGCTGACCATCTCGCTGCAGATGCTGCTGCCGATGGTCGGGGCGATGTGGGCGGCGGACGCGCTGGCCGGCGAGTCGTCCGTGGGCTCACTGCGCAACCTGCTGGTCGCGCCGGTCGGGCGGGCCCGCCTGTTGGGCGTCAAGGCATTCGGGGTCGCCACTGCGGTGGTCATCGGGGTGGGCCTGATGACGGCCAGCGGGGTGATCTCCGGGCTGGTGCTGCTCGGCGGCAACAGCATGATCACAATCTCCGGCACCACGCTGTCGTTCTGGCCGGCGCTCGGCCGGATCCTGCTGACCGCGCTGCTGGTCACGGTGCAGGTGCTGGCGGTCGCCGCGGTGGCGCTGGCCATCTCGTCGGTCACCGAGCACCCGCTGATCGTGATGGCGGTCTCGCTCGGCGGCATCATCGTGTTCACCGTGCTGAACGCGATCCCGGCGCTGAGCTGGCTGCATCCGCTGCTGATCACCGACAGCTGGCAGGCGATGATCGACGTGATGCGGGATCCGATCCCGACCGACGCCTTGGTCGAAGGGGTGCTGCGGGCCGGTTGCTACCTGGCGATCGGCGGGTCGCTGGCGCTGGCCCGGATGTTGACTAGGGACGGCTGAGCACGGCGACCCCGTCCGGGTCCAGGCACAGTCGCACGGGATCGCCGGCCTCGGGGGCGTCGGCGATCCCGGCGACGGCGTCGACTGGTTCGGGCCATTCGGCCAGCCGCACCCGCAGCCGGACGTGGTCGCGCCGGTGCACCCGGGCCAGTGTCTCGCCGCGCAACCGTCCACCGTGGTCGGAGCGCAGCGCGGTGGGGCGCAGGCCGAGCAGCACCGGGCCGTCCGGCGCGGGCACCTCGACCGGGCCCAGCGCGCAGCTCGCCACCCCGGCCGCGACGGTGGCCGGCAGGAACGTGGTGCAGCCGAGGAACGCGGCGGTCTGCTGGTCGGCGGGCGCGCGCCACACCTGCTCGGGGCGACCGGTCTGGACGATCCGCCCGGCCCGCATCAGCGCCACCCGGTCGGCCAGCGTGAACGCCTCGTCGTGGTCGTGCGTGACCACCAGCGCGGTGCTTCCGGACACCCGCAGCACCCGGGCCAGATCCAGCGCGAGTTGTTCGCGCAGCGCCCGGTCCAGCGCGGAGAGCGGTTCGTCCAGCAGCAGCAGCCGGGGCCGGGGGGCCAGTGCCCGCGCCAGCGCCACCCGCTGCTGTTCCCCGCCGGACAGCTCGGTGATCCGCCGCCGCTGGTAGCCGTCCAGCCCGAGCAGGGTGAGCAGTTCCGTCACCCGCTCGGCCCGCGCCGTGCGGTCCACCCCGGCCATGCGCAGCCCGAACTCCACGTTGCCGGCGACGTCGCGGTGCGGAAACAGCTGGCCGTCCTGGAAGACCAGGCCGAACCCGCGGCGGTGCACGGCGAGGCCGGCGAGGTCGGCGCCGTCCCAGCACACCGCGCCTGCGCCCGGCCGCTCCAGCCCGGCCACCGCCCGCAGCAGCGTCGACTTGCCGCAGCCGGACGGCCCGAGCAGGGCGACCACCTCGCCGTCGGCCACCTCGATGTCCACATCGGACACTGCGGCAACCGCTCCATAGTGGACGGTCAGCCCGGTGACGGCGAGCGCCATCAGAACTCACCGACCCCGGGCACCCGCAGCCGGTCGACCAGCACCACGGCCAGCACCGTGACCACCATCAGCAGGGTGCAGGCGGCGTAGGCCATCTGGTTGTTCAGCGCGCCCGGCCGGGAGATCAGCCGGCCGATCGCCACCGGCAAGGTGGTGGTGTCCGGCCGGGCGAGGAAACTGGTCGCGCCGAACTCGCCGAGCGCGACGACGAAACCGAACGTTGCCGCGCTGAGCACCGACCGCCCGGCCAGCGGCAGGTCCACCTCCCGCCAGACCCGCAGCGGACCCGCGCCCAGGGTGGCCGCGGCCGACCGCAGCCGCTCGTCGATCGCCCGCAGCACCGGCAGCACCATCCGGATCACCAGCGGCGTGACCACCAGCGCCTGCGCCAGCGGCACCAGCACCGGCGCGGTGCGCAGGTCACCGGGCAGCTTGTCCAGCGTGATCAGGTAGCCGAACCCGACGGTCACCGCGGACACCCCGAGCGGCAGCATCAGCGCGGCGTCCATGGTCTCCACGAAGCCGCGGCGCACCCGCCCCCGGCTCATCGCGACCAGCACCACCGACGCGCTGATCCCCAGCGTCATGGCCAGGACCGTGGCGTCGGTGGCGGCGCGCAGCGAGTTGGCCGCCGCCTCCACCCCGGAGATCGCCAGCGTGCCCGACGTTCCGGTGGTGGCAAGCGCCCGGTACCCGGCCAGGCTCCAACCGTCCGATGTAGACAGTGAGCGAAGGGTGAGCACCAGCACCGGAACCAGCAGCAGGACGACCACGCCGTAGGCCAACGCCACCACGGCCCACTCGGCTCCCGCCGGGCGCCGGGCCGACTCCGCCCGGCCGCGCAGGGCGAGCGCGGTCTCCCGGCGCCTGCGCACGGCCGCGCCGACCGCGAGCGCCGCCACCACCGCGCCGATCTGCAGCAGGGACAGCGCCGCCGCACCGGGCAGGTCGAACAGTTCCACGGTGCGCAGGTAGATCTCGGTCTCCAGGGTCCGGTGCCGGGCCCCGCCGAGCACCAGCACCACGCCGAAGCTGGTGGCACAGAACAGGAACACGATCGCGGCGGCGGAGCCGACAGCTGGGGTGAGCGCGGGCAGCGTCACCGCGGCGAAGGTGCGCGACCGGGACGCGCCGAGCACCCGCGCCGCGTCCTCGGATCGCCGGTCCACATGCGACCAGAGCCCGGCGACCGTGTTGGCCACCACCGCCACGTTGAAGAACGCGTTGGCCAGCACGATGGCCGGCACCCCGCCGTCCGGCAGCAGCACCCGGAAGGCCAGGCCCACCACCACCGTGGGCAGCACGAACGGCACCAGCACGGCGACCCGCACGAAACCCAGGCCGGGCAGCCGGGTGCGGGCCAGCAGGAACGCCACCGGCAGCCCGGCCAGCAGGGCCAGCACCGTGGACACGGCGGCCTGGCCGAGCGTGAACGCCACCAGGCGCCAGGTGTCCGCGTCGCCCAGCACGGTGAGCACGCCGGCGCCCAGCCCGAGCCGCAGGATGGCCAGCACCGGCCAGGCGAAGAACACCGCCAGGAAACCCAGCGGTATCAACGCAACGGCGAACAGTCCGGCGGCCGGGCCGACCCGTCGCGGGACGGTCACCGGTCCATGGCGGTGCGCCACAGGGTGATCAACCACGCCTGGTCGACCTCCTCGGGCAAGGTGGCCGGGTTGCTCGGCTGCGGCGCCACGCCCTGCCAGGACGCCGGCAGCGGTACGTCCTCCCGGGCCGGGTAGACGAACATCTGCTCCGCCACGTTGGACTGGAACGGCTGGGACAGCAGGAAGTCCACGACCTTGCGGGCGTCGTCGGGATGTTTGGCGTTGGTCAGCACGCCGGCATACTCGACCTGCCGGAAGCAGGTGGACAGCAGCGCGCTGGTCCGCGGCTTGCCGTCCGGACCGACCTCGGCCGCCGGGGACGAGGCGTAGGAGACCACGAGGGGACGCGGGCCTTTTCCGGACGAGCCGGAGAAGTCCTGGGTGTAGGCCTCCTCCCAGCCGCTGGTCACCTTGACCCCGTTGGCCAGCAGCTTGCCCCAGTAGTTCACCCAGCCGTCCCCGCCGAAGTGCGCGACCGTGCCGAGCGCGAACGCCAGCCCCGGCGAGGAGGTGGCCGGATCCTGCACCACCAACAGATCCTTGTACTTCGGGTCGGCCAGGTCCTCGTAGCTGGCCGGCACCGGGATCCCCCGGCCGGCGAACCAGGCCGAATCGGCGTTGACGCACACGTCGCCCACGTCGACCGCGGTGAGCCGGTCGGTGTCGTCGATCGAGTAGCGGCTCGGGCCCTTGTCCGCATCGGGACTGCGGTACGGGACGAACACGTCCGCGCTGAGCGCGCGGTCGGCGAACGTGTTGTCCACGCCGAAGGCCACGTCACCGAGCGGACTGCTCTTGGTGAGCACCAGCTGGTTGGTCAGCGAGCCCGCGTCACCGGACTTGCGCACGTCGATCCGGATCCCGCTGCTGGCCCGGAACTCGTCCAGCACCTCCTGCTTCATGGTGAACGAGTCGTGGGTGACCAGCACCACCGTGCGCTCACCCGGTTCCGTGCCGCCGTCTCCGCCGAACACCGAACACCCGGTGACGGCCGCGAACACCAGCGCAGCCAGCGCGGCACGTCGCGTCACTGTCATTGCTCTCCTCCCTCCCTGCGCCGGAATGACCCGGATCAGGTTCGAACGGTCGAGGGCTGCGAGCCCTCCTCTCAGTCCGGCGCCACACCGGACTCCCGTGGCAAACCGGGATGTTACAGGCCAGGATGGAAGGCATGCCCGAGCTACTCAGTGACGAGGATGTCGGCAAGGCGCTCGGCGCGCTGCCGGACTGGACCAAAGATGAGGGCGCGCTGGCCCGCACGGTGGAGTTGGACAGCTTCCCGCAGGCCATCCAGGTGGTGAACCGGGTCGCGGAGATCGCCGAGAGCGACAACCATCACCCGGACATCGACATCCGCTGGCGGACCTTGACGTTCCGGTGCAGCACGCACTCCGCCGGTGGGATCACCGCGAACGACGTCTCGCTCGCGGAGGAGATCGACGGGGTGGTGGATGCGATCAGAGAAGCGGCTGCCGGTTAGGTTCGGAACGGGCCGGTGATCTCGTAGGTGATGCCGCCGAGCACGTTGCCGGTGGTGCCGCGCTGTGAGGAGAAGTACAACCGCGACCCGTCCGGGCTGAACGCCGGCCCGGTGATCTCCGAACCGCCCTGCCCGAGCACCCGCAGGAACGGTGCGACCACACCGTCCCGGGTGATGATGCAGATCTCCATGTCCCCGCCGTCCTCGGCGACGAACAGGTCGCCGCCCGCGGTGCCGGTCACGTTGTCCACCCCGGTCAGCGGTGGCGTGCCGATCACCAGCGAGTCGTCGTAGGCGAGGTCGATGGTGGACGTGGCGGCGTTGTACGCCCACACCCGGTTGTCGCCCTTGGTGGTGAACCAGCAGGTGCCGCCCGCGTAGTAGCAACCCTCACCGCCGTTGAACCGCTTGGCGCCGGAGACCTGGTTGCGGGTCACCACCGGGAACCCGTCGGGGTCGGGCACCCGCCGCCAGGTCACCGGGCCGGAGGTCGCCTCGTTCGCGCCGCAGAGCACCTCCAGGGTGCCGCTGGCCAGGTTGCCCCAGGTGGCCGGCGCGAACCGGTAGAAGCAGCCGTCCGACACGTCCTCGGTCATGTACACGAACCCGTGGTCCGGGTCGGCCGCGCAGGCCTCGTGCTTGAACCGGCCCATCGCGCTGCGGGCGGTGGCGCCGTTGGCGCCGAACGGGTCGGTCTCGAACACCCGCCCCCACTCGACCTCCTCGCAGGACAGCCAGGTCTGCCACGGGGTGGCGCCGCCCGCGCAGTTGACGTTGGTGCCGGACAGCGTCCGGTACGCGCCGGTGATCTGTCCGGTCGCGTCGAACCGGATCGCCGAGCAGCCGCCGACGAGCGGAACCTCGCTGTTGGAGGTGTAGATCCACCCGCTGCCGTCGGCGAAGCAGGCGCCGCCGTCCGGGGCCGGGTGCCACAGGTAACCGGTTCCGGCCACCCGGGACCCGGTACGGGCCACCACCCGGCTGCCGAAACCCGCCGGCAGCATGACGTTGTTGGCGTCGGCGGCGAGCAACTCGCCGTAGGGGCTGGGGCCGGGCTGAGCGGTGGCGGCGAACGCCTCCCGCCACGACGCGCCCCCGAACGCCGCCGCCGTGGCCCCGACCACCGTCACCCGCAGGAAGTTCCGTCGCCGCATGGCTCCATGAGACCGGATGTCGGGGCCTGCTCCTAGGGTCCGTTCGTATGAACGACATCTACGAGTTGCGGCAGTACACCCTGCGCCCCGGGCAGCGCGACGTGCTGATCGAGCTGTTCGACCGGGAGTTCGTCGAGTCCCAGGAGGAGCTCGGCATCCGGGTGGTCGGCCAGTTCCGCGACCTGGAGCGGCCGGACCGGTTCGTCTGGGTGCGCGGCTTTCCGTCGATGGCCGTCCGGGCGGAGAGCCTGACCGCGTTCTACGGCGGCCCGGTCTGGCGGGCGCACCGCGCGGCGGCCAACGCGACCATGATCGACAGCGACGACGTGCTGCTGCTGCGCCCGGCCGGCGGCGAGTTCACGCTCAACCCCGCGGTGCGCGGCACCCCGGCGTCCACGGTCGTGGTGGCGGACATCCGGTACCTGTCCGGCCCGTACGACGGCGAGTTCGCCAGGATCGTCGACGACGCTGCGGTGGCCCTGTCCACCGAGTACGCGGAGAACAACTTCCCGGCCCTGCCGGTGCGCACCGGCGAGCACGTGTTCGTCACCTTCGCCTCGGTGCCGGCCGAAAACGGGTGGCCAGAGCCGGCCGGGTTACCCGAGCATGCGAAGGTGACCCGGCGGGAGCGGCTGCTGCTCGCCCCCACCGACCGGTCGATGCTGCGCTGAGGAGGCTCGATGGCCGGGAACCCGCGTCCCGCGACCCTGCCCGAACCGCCCTACTACGCCGTCGTGTTCACCTCGCTGCGCACCCCGGTCGACGAGGGCTACTCCGAGACGTCCAAGGACCTGTTCGAACTGGTCCAGCGGCAGCCGGGCTTCCTCGCGGCGGACTCGGCGCGGGAGGCGAGCGGCCTGGGCATCACGGTCGCCTACTTCCGCGACGAGCCGGCCATCGCCGCCTGGCGGGCCGACCCCCGGCACACCGCCGCCCGCGCGCTCGGCCGGGAACGCTGGTACGACTCCTACGCCATTCACGTCGCGAAAGTGGAACGCGCTTATCGCTGGGACCGCTGAATTCATTACAAATTACTGTGCGCGATTATTTCCCGTGCCGAAACTCCACAACGTCACCATCGGCCATGACGTAATCCTTGCCCTCCATCCGGACTTTCCCGGCCGCCCGGGCCGCGGCCATCGAGCCGGCCGCGACCAGGTCGTCGTAGGCGACGATCTCGGCCTTGATGAACGCCCGCTCGAAGTCGCTGTGGATCACGCCCGCCGCCTGCGGTGCGGTCCACCCGGTCCGGATGGTCCAGGCCCGGGACTCCTTGGGTCCGGCGGTCAGGAACGTCTGCAGGCCCAGGGTGTGGAACCCGGCGCGGGCCAGGGCGTCCAGGCCCGGCTCGGTCTGGCCGATCGAGGCCAGCAGCTCCCGGCGGGACTCCTCGTCCAGCTCCAGCAGCTCCGCCTCCACCTTGGCGTCCAGGAACACCGCGTCGGCCGGAGCCACCAGCTTGGCCAGGTCCGCCCGGCGGCCCGGGTCGGCCAGCACCCCCTCGTCGGCGTTGAACACGTAGAGGAACGGCTTGGTGGTGAGCAGGCTCAGCTCGGCCAGCGGCCCGGCCTCCACTTCGGACCCGGCCGCGTAGAGGGTCCGGCCGGCGTCGAGCACCGCCCGGGCGGCCTGGGCCGCGTCCACGGCCGGGCGCGCCTCCTTGCGGGTGCGGGCCTCCTTCTCCAGCCGGGGCAGCGCCCGGTCCAGGGTCTGCAGGTCGGCCAGGATCAGCTCGGTGTTGATCGTCTCGATGTCCGACGAGGGGTCCACGACCCCGTCGACGTGCACCACGTCCGGGTCGTCGAAGACCCGGATGACCTGGCAGATCGCGTTCGCCTCGCGGATGTTGGCGAGGAACTTGTTGCCCAGGCCCTGCCCCTCCGAGGCGCCTTTGACCAGGCCGGCGATGTCGACGAAGGACACCGTGGCCGGGACGGTCCGGGCGCTGGCGAACAGCTCGGCCAGCCGGTCCAGCCGGGGATCGGGCAACGGGACGACGCCCACGTTGGGCTCGATCGTCGCGAACGGGTAGTTCGCGGCCGTAACGTCGTTGTTCGTCAGGGCGTTGAACAGGGTGGACTTTCCGACGTTGGGCAACCCAACGATTCCGAGGGTCAAGCTCACGACGAGCCAGTTTAGGCACCCACCGCGAACCGCCACGCGGCACGTTCGCCCGAATGGACGCTGGCGCCTGCGTCCCAGGTCAATAACACTCCGTGAACCTCCTACTTTCGATACTTCACCCATATAGGTTGAGCGTGCTTAGGTATTGCTTCGGCGGAGCCCTCGGCGGGGCGAGGAATGCTCGCCAAACCTGCTCGCTCACCCAGCCGAGGAAGGAAATGGGATGACGTCCCAACGCCAATGGCGCCGGCGCGGCCGGTACGCCATCGGGATGGCGTTCACGACCGCGATCGCGGGTGCGACGCTGGTCGCCCTGCCGCAGGCCGCCACCGCCGACCCCA
>NZ_DASTBH010000088.1:0-11675 GCF_035712165.1 Actinophytocola sp.
CGAGGTTGTCCTGGAAGATCGCGTGGTCGAACATGAACTCTGCGGCCTCACCGAGGTTGAAGATCCACTCGGCAAGCGGCGGTGTCTTGATGCCGTAGGCCATGTTCTGCGCGTAGACCGAGCAGGTCGCGTGGTTGTCGCCACAGATGCCGCAGATCCGGCTGGTGATGAAGTGCGCGTCGCGCGGATCCTTGCCCTTCATGAAGATGCTGTAGCCCCGGAAGATCGACGACGTGCTGTGACACTCGACGACCTTGCGTTGCGCGAAGTCGATCTTCGTGTAGATGCCGAGGCTGCCGACGATCCTGGTGACCGGATCCCAGGCCATCTCGACCAGGTTCGAGTCCTTGGTGGAAGTCATCGGTTTTCGCTCTCCTTCACCAGTCCGACTGGTAGCCGCTCAGTAGCTGGTTGCCTTTTGCGCGCCATTTCGGCTCTTCGTCAACTTTTTTCGCGGTGAAGCCGCGCAGGGCCCGGATAACCGTTCCGTACATTCCGGTCGCCGCCGAGGAGACCTTGCTGCCGGGCGGCTCGTCCATGAACGGCATGAACTTGTCCGGGAAGCCGGGCATGGTGCAGGCGATGCAGATCCCGCCCACGTTCGGGCAGCCGCCCACGCCGTTGATCCAGCCCCGTTTCGGCACATTGCATTTGACCACCGGGCCCCAGCAGCCGAGCTTCACCAGGCACTTCGGCGAGCCGTACTCCTTGGCGAACTCGCCCTGCTCGTAGTAGCCGGCCCGGTCGCAGCCCTCGTGCACGGTCGCCTCGAACAACCACTTGGGTCGCAGCGCCTCGTCCAACGGGATCATCGGAGCCTTGCCGGCCGCCTGGTAGAGCAGGTAGAGGATGGTCTCGGACAGGTTGTCCGGGTGGATCGGGCAACCGGGCACGCAGACGATCGGGATGCCGTCCTTGGACTTCCAGTCCCAGCCGAGATAGTCCGGCACCCCCATGGCGCCGGTCGGGTTGCCGGCCATCGCGTGGATGCCGCCGTAGGTCGCGCAGGTGCCGACCGCGAGGATGGCGAGTGCCTTGGGCGCCAACCGGTCCAGCCATTCGCTGGTGGTCATCGGCTGGCCGGTGGCCGGGTTGTTGCCGAACCCGCACCAGTAGCCCTCGGACTTGATCGCCTCGTTGGGCACCGAGCCCTCGACGACCAGCACGAAACGCTTCAGTTCGCCGCGGTCGGCCTTGTGCCACCATTCGATGAAGTTGTCCGCACCCTGCTCCGGGCCGCACTCGTAGTCCAGCATCGGCCAGTGCACCGCGACCTCCGGCAGCCCGGGCAGCGCGCCGACCAGGATCTCCTCGATGCTCGGCTGGGTCGCCGCCGTCAGCGCGACGGAGTCGCCGTCGCAGCCAAGGCCACCATTCATCCAGAGGATGTGTACCGGCTCCTCGTCGGCGGCGGACTTCTCGACACTTGTCATCGGTGACCTCGAACGCTGGACAGAATGGCTGCGGGGTCCCGGGTATGCCCTCGGGAAACGTTAGTCCTGTCGATCGACGCCAGCAAGACAGAATTGTCGTCCGTGATTCGGGAAATCGTGGATTCCACACCAGGTCTGGCTTGCCGGCGCCGGCAGGCCGTCTTAAGATGACCAAAAACGGCGAACAGTTGTGTCGTCACTCGGACAGAGGTGTCCAGATGACCCAGTCCGGCCGGGTCGGTGTCAGCGAGCTGTTGGCGCGCAGAACCGCACCCTTGAACGATCTCGCCAGCCAGGCGCTGGACGTGGCCCGGACCTGTCACGCGATGGCTGCCCGATTTCACCGTGGAGCGAAGCTTGTCGTGTTCGGCAACGGGGGACCGAGTACCGACGCCCAGCATGTCGCGGTGGAGTTCGTGCATCCGGTGATCGTCGGTAAGCGCGCCCTGCCGGCCATCTCGTTGACCTCCGACGTCGCCACCCTGACCGGAATCGCGAACCGGGTCGGCCTGGCGGAAACTTTTGCCCACCAGATACGTTTTCTCGCCGATTCGCACGATATCGCGCTGGGACTGTCCACCGACGGAAACTGCGAGAATGTCCGGCGTGGGTTGGCGCAGGCGCGCGAGCTCGGCCTGCTCTGCGTCGCGCTGGTCGGCGGCGACGGTGGGCAGATCGCGGCCAGCGATGCCGCCGACCATGTGCTCCTCGCCCGGTCGGATGACCCACGCGTGGTCAAGGAGGTGCACGTGACCATGTACCACGTGCTGTGGGAGTTGGTGCACGTGTTCTTCGAACAGCCGGGCGTGCTCGACCCGAGCGTGGTGAGCTGACGTGAACCTGCCCGAGTGCCATGACGACGTCTGCATCACCTGTTCGGACTCGGCCGTCGCGGTGACCGTGCTGCGCCTGCTCGACGACGACCTCGCCGTGGTCGGCACCGAGGCCGGTACCGAGGAGGAGGTGAGCGTCGCGCTGGTCTCCGCCCGGCCCGGCGACCAGATCCTGGTTCACGCCGGCGAGGCGATCGCGATGCTGGGCGGCGACTCGCGGTGACCCGGAGCAACGGATCCGCCGAGCCGGCCGCCGACGTCCGGTCGCTCTACCCGTTCCTCTATGCCGGCCGGTCCAATGTGGACGCCGTGCTGGAACAGGTTCGGCAGTCCACCGTGGACAAGACCGAGGAGATCACCCGGCTGCGGGCCGAGGTGTTCGACCGGGACGGCGACCGGCTGCTCGCCTGCGCCGGTGCGATGGCGCAGCGCTTCGCCGCCGGCGCCCGGCTGCTCGCCTTCGGCAACGGCGGCAGCTCGACCGACGCGCAGGACCTGGCCAGCCTGTTCCTCAGTCCGGCGGACGGTCCGGACGGCGCCGCCCGGCCGCTGCCCGCGATCGGGCTGACCAACGACATCGCGGTGATCACGGCGCTGTGCAACGACGTCGGCTTCGACGTGGTGTTCTCCCGCCAGATCGCCGCGTTCGGCCGGGCCGGCGACATCGCCGTCGGGCTGTCGACCAGCGGCAACTCGGCCAACCTGGTGCGCGCCTTCGACGAGGCCGGCCGGCGCGGCCTGTTCACCGTGGGGATCGCCGGCTACGACGGCGGCAAAATGGCCGAGCTGGACAGCATCGACCACCTGTTCGTGGTGCCGTCCACCTCGGTGCACCGGATCCAGGAAGCCCAGACGACGCTCTACCACGCTCTGTGGGAGCTGACGCTCGCCGCGTTGGGAGATGATCAAAGATGACAACGGCTGAGGAAGCACCGGTTCACATTCTCTGGATGAACGGAGGCCTCGGCTGTGACGGGGACTCGGTCGCGCTGACGGCGGCGACCCAGCCGAGCATCGAGGAGATCGTTCTCGGCGCGCTGCCGGGACTGCCGAAGATCGCGGTGCACTGGCCGCTGATCGACTTCGAGTGCGGCCCGGAGCAGGGTGCGGACAACTTCATCGAATGGTGGCACAAGGCCGACCGGGGTGAGCTGGACCCGTTCGTGCTCGTGGTGGAGGGTTCGATCCCGAACGAGGCGATCAAGTCCGAGGGCTACTGGTGCGGGTTCGGCAACAACCCGGACACCGGCCAGCCGATGACCACCAGCGAATGGCTGGACCGGTTGGCCCCCAAGGCTTTGGCGGTCCTGGCGGTGGGCACCTGCGCGACCTACGGCGGCATCCACGCGATGGCCGGCAACCCGACCGGCGCGATGGGGGTGCCGGACTACCTCGGCTGGAAGTGGCGCTCGAAGGCGGGCATCCCGATCGTGTGTGTCCCGGGCTGCCCGATCCATCCGGACAACCTGTCCGAGACCATCCTCTACCTGCTCTACCAGGCGGCCGGCAAGGCTCCGATGATCCCGTTGGACGAGGCGCTGCGGCCGACCTGGCTGTTCGGCGCCACGGTGCACGAGGGCTGCGACCGCGGGGGCTACTACGAGCAGGGTGAGTTCGCCAAGGAGTACGGCTCGCCGAAGTGCCTGGTGAAGCTGGGCTGCTGGGGCCCGGTGGTGAAGTGCAATGTGCCGAAACGGGGCTGGATCAACGGCGTGGGCGGTTGCCCGAACGTGGGCGGGATCTGCATCGCCTGCACGATGCCGGGGTTCCCGGACAAGTTCATGCCGTTCATGGACCCGCCCCCCGGGTCGCGGGTCTCGGCCACCGGCAGCCGGGTCTACGGCGGCGTGATGCGCCGGCTCCGCAAGATCACCGAACGCAAGGTGGACAAGGAACCGGCGTGGCGCAAGAAGGGCCGCGAGCTGACGACCGGGTACAAGGCGCCCTGGTGAGCCGATGACGGCGATGGATCAGGCCCGGGCGATCGCGGACGCCGTGCTCTACGAGGGTTATCTGCTCTACCCGTACCGGGCCTCGGCGACCAAGAACCAGGTCCGCTGGCAGTGGGGGGTGCTGATGCCGCCCGGCTACGTCGGGTCGGGCACCGGCGAGCACGCCTGGTGCGGCACCGACCTGCTGGCCGAACCGGACTCCGGTGCGACCCTGCACGTCCGGCTGCGCTTCCTGCAGTTGCAGGCCCGAACGGTCGAGGTGGCCGAGGATTCCGGCTACCAGCCGGTGGCCGCGATCGCCGTCGAGGGCACCGAGCACACCAGCTGGGACGAGGCGGTGGAGTGCGAGATCGACACGGCGCTGCGCTTCGCCGACCTGCTCGGCGGTGACAACGAGGTTCCGTTCCAGGTGGACGGTGGCGAGGAGGTCGAACACCTGCCCGGCCCGCGCCGGACCCGAATCACGCGCCGCCGCGAGCCCCTGCACGGCCTGCTGCGGCTGCGGGCCGACCCGCTGCCCGGCCCGTACGGCGGGCTGCGGTTGCGGGTGCGGATCGAGAACACGGTGACCTGGCACCAGCCGGACGCCGACCGGCCGGCGGCGCTGCGGCACGCGCTGATCGCCACGCACGCGCTGCTGTCGCTGTCGTCCGGGACCTTCCTGTCGCTGCTGGAGCCGCCGGAGTGGGCATCGGTGTTCGCGGCCGAATGCCGCAGCGAGCGGATCTGGCCGGTGCTGGTCGGCTCGCCCCCGGACCGGGACACCGTGCTCTGCTCGCCGATCATTCTCTACGACCACCCGACGATCGCCCCGGAGAGTGCCGGCGACCTGTTCGACGGCACCGAGATCGACGAGATCCTCACCCTGCGCACCATGACCCTCACCGACGAGGAGAAACGCGAGGCCAGAGCGACCGACAGCCGGGCGGCCGACCTGCTGGACCGGGTCGACCATCTGCCGGACGAACTGCTCGAACGGTTGCACGGCTCGGTGCGCTACCTGCGTTCGGTGACCGGTGAGGCCGAGCCGGCCGACGTCACTGCGCGGCCGGACGTGCCGTGGTGGGATCCGGGCGCGGACGCCTCCGTCTCGCCGGAGACCGACACCGTGACGGTGGCCGGCGTCGAGGTCGGCAACGGCACCCGGGTACGACTGCGGCCCGGCGGCCGGGCCGACGCGCACGACATGTTCCTCGCCGGCCGCACGGCCATGGTGCGGGCCGTGCTGCTGGATGTGGACGGCGAGCGGTACCTGGCGGTGTCGCTGGAAGACGATCCCGGCGCCGAGCTGTTCGCCGCACACGGCCGGTACCGGTACTTCCGCCCGGAAGAGGTCGAACCCCTGTGAGACCAACGGTGCTGGTGGCCGGGGTCGGCAACGTGTTCCTCGGCGACGACGGGTTCGGCGTGGAGGTGGCCCGCCGGCTGTCCGAAGTAGACATACCGGAGTGGGCGCGGGTGGTCGACTACGGCATCCGCGGCATGCACCTGGCCTACGACCTGGCCGGCGGCGGCTACGAGCTGACCATCCTGGTGGACGCCACCAGTCGCGGCGAACCGCCCGGCACGGTCTATGTGATCGAACTGGACACCGCCGCCGGCGCCGATGTCGCACCGATCCTCGACGCGCACGGCATGCAGCCCGATGTCGTGCTGCGCCTGGTGGCGACCCTGGGGGAGGACCCCGGCCGGGTGCTCCTGGTCGGCTGCGAGCCGGACCGGCTCGACCAGCACATGGGCCTGAGCCCCGCCGTTGAGCGCGCGGTGCCCGCCGCGATCAGCACAGTGCTGGACCTACTCGCCGAGCATGGGCGCGGCGCGAGAGAGGAGACGCCATGTGCCTCGGCATTCCCGGGGAAGTGATCGAGATCCTGACCGACCGGCCGGACCTGGCCAGGGTCGACGTCAGCGGGGTCAAGCGGGCGATCAACATCGGTCTGCTGGAGGACGAGGGGGTCGAGCCGGGTGACTGGGTGCTGATCCACGTCGGGTTCGCGCTGTCCAAGATCGATGAGGACGAGGCGAAGGCG
This sequence comes from Actinophytocola sp., assembly GCF_035712165.1. Taxonomy (GTDB): domain Bacteria; phylum Actinomycetota; class Actinomycetes; order Mycobacteriales; family Pseudonocardiaceae; genus DASYTH01. The sequence goes on from NZ_DASTBH010000088.1 coordinate 6,249, forward strand.
GCCATGGAGTTCCTCGAAGGCATCGGCAAGGCCTACGACGACGAGATCGCGGCCCTGCGGGACTCGCACATCGTTTAGGAGTTGAGGATCATGCGGTTCGTCGACGAGTTCCGGGACGCCGACAAGGCCAGAGCGTTGTCCGCCAAGATCACCAGCCTGTGCGAGCCGGGCCGGGAGTACAAGTTCATGGAGGTGTGCGGCGGGCACACGCACACCATCTACAAGCACGGACTGGAGGACTACCTTCCGGAGAACATCACCCTGATCCACGGACCCGGCTGCCCGGTGTGCGTGATCCCGATGGGCCGCATCGACGACGCCATCCACATCGCCCGCAGGCCCGGCGTGCTGATGACCTCCTTCGGCGACATGATGCGGGTGCCCGGCAGCGGCGGGAACTTCTTCGACTCCAACGCCGAGGGCACCAACATCCGGATGGTGTACTCGCCGCTGGACTCACTCAAGATCGCCCGGCAGAACCCGGACCAGCAGGTGGTGTTCATGGCCATCGGGTTCGAGACCACCGCGCCGTCCACCGCGATGACCGTGCTGCGCGCGGCCAAGGACGGGATCGAGAACTTCTCCGTGTTCTGCAACCACATCACGATCATCCCGGCGATCAAGGCGATCCTGGACTCGCCGGACCTCCGCCTGGACGGCTTCATCGGACCGGGCCACGTGTCCACGGTGATCGGCTGCCGGCCCTACGAGTTCATCGCCGCCGACTACGGCAAGCCGATCGTGGTGGCCGGGTTCGAGCCGCTGGACATCCTGCAGTCGATCTACATGCTGATGCTGCAGTTGAAGGAGGGCCGCTCCGAGGTCGAGAACCAGTACTCCCGGGTGGTCCCGTGGGAGGGCAACCTCACGGCGCTGCGGGCGATCGCCGAGGTGATGGAGTTGCGGCCGTACTTCGAGTGGCGCGGCCTGGGCTTCATCTCCCACTCGGCACTGCGGATCCGGGAGAAGTACGCCGCCTTCGACGCCGAACTGCACTACGAGGTGCCCGGCGTGCGGGTCGCCGACCCCAAGGCGTGCCAGTGCGGCGAGGTGCTCAAGGGTGTGCTGAAACCCTGGGAGTGCAAGGTGTTCGGCACCGCGTGCACGCCGGAGACACCGATCGGCACCTGCATGGTCTCGCCCGAGGGCGCCTGCGCCGCCTACTACAACTTCGGCCGGTTCACCCGCACCCGGGTCCGGGAGGCGAGCCTGTCGTGAGTGCGCAGGACACCGCCCCACCTTCGGAACGGGAACAACAGGTCCTCGACCGGATCGAGCGCGCGCGGCGGCGCCGGGCGAAGGTCAAGGAGGAGCGGATCACGCTCGCCCACGGGTCCGGCGGCAAGGCCAGCCAGACCCTGATCGAGGCGATCTTCCTCGAGTCGTTCCGCAACCCGTTGCTCGAACCGCTGGAGGACGCGGCCGAACTGACCGTTTCCGGCGCCCGGCTGGCCCTGACCACCGACTCGTTCGTGGTTTCCCCGCTGTTCTTTCCCGGCGGCAACATCGGTGACCTGGCGGTCAACGGCACGGTGAACGACCTCGCGGTCTCCGGCGCGCGGCCGCTGTACCTGACCGCCGGGTTCATCCTGGAGGAGGGGTTCCCGGTCGCCGACCTGACCGCGATCGTGGACTCGATGCGCACCGCCGCCGACGCCGCCGGGGTCTCGATCGTCACCGGCGACACCAAGGTGGTGCAGCGCGGAAAGGCCGACGGCTGCTACATCAACACGGCCGGCGTCGGCGTGCTCGAACATCCGGGCCGCCTGGGGATCGCGACGGTGCGGCCCGGCGACGCGATCCTGGTGTCCGGCCCGATCGGCGAGCACGGCGTGACCGTGATGCTGGCCCGTGGCGAGTTGGACATCGAGGCCGACCTGGTGTCGGACACCGCGCCGGTGCACGATCTGGTGGCCGGGCTGCTGGGCACCGTGCCGGGCGTGCGGGCGATGCGGGACGCCACCCGGGGCGGGGTGGCCACGATCCTCAACGAGGTGGCCCGCGCGGCGGAGGTCGCCGTCGTGGTCGACGAGCAGACCATTCCGGTCGGCACCGAGGTGCGCGGCGCCTCCGAACTGCTCGGCATCGACCCGCTGTACGTGGCCTGCGAAGGGCGGATCGTGGTCTTCGTCGACGGCGCCTCGGCGGACGAGGCGCTGGCCGCGCTGCGCCGTCACCCGCTCGGCGAGCACGCCGCGATCATCGGCCGGGTCAAGGCGGATCCGCCGGGACTGGTGCTGCTCAACACGGTGTTCGGCGGCACCCGGATCTGTGACCTGCTGGTCGGCGACCCGCTGCCGAGGATCTGCTGATGCACGAGCTGTCGCTGACCCAGAGCGTGGTGTCGGCCATCACCGAACGGTTCGGCGAGACCCGGATCTCGGTGGTGCGCCTGGAGATCGGCAAGCTGTCCGGGGTGGTGGTGGACTCCATCCGGTTCTGCTTCGACCTCGTGGCGGAGGGCACCACGCTGCAGGGCGCCCGTCTGGAGATCGACGAACCATCCGGATCGGCCCGGTGCCGGGACTGTGCGCACGAGTTCACAGTGGACGATCCGATCGTGCTGTGCCCGAACTGCGACAGTGCCAACGTCACCGTGCACTCCGGCCGGGACATGTTGATCAAGTCGGTGGAGGTGACCCCGGCATGTGCGCCACCTGCGGCTGCTCGGTGACCGAGCACGATCACGGACACACTGTCACACTCGAACAGAAAGTTCTGGCCCACAACGACAAGCTGGCCGAGCGCAACCGGGAATGGCTGGTCGGTCAGGACATCCTCGCCATCAACCTGATGAGCTCGCCGGGCTCGGGCAAGACCACCCTGCTGGAGCGCACGATTCGGGACCTGGCCGGTGGTCCGGAGATCGCGGTCGTGGAGGGCGACCAGGAGACCGAGTTCGACGCGGACCGGATCCGGGCCACCGGCTGCCGGGTCGTCCAACTCAACACCGGGGCCGGCTGCCATCTCGACGCCGAGATGCTGCACCGGGCGCTGCACTCGCTGGACCCGCGGCCAGGATCGCTGGTGTTCGTGGAGAACGTCGGCAACCTGGTCTGCCCAGCGCTGTTCGACCTGGGCGAGTCCGGGCGCGCGGTGGTGATGTCGGTGACCGAGGGCGCGGACAAACCGCTGAAGTACCCGCACATGTTCCGCACGGCGGATGTGGTGCTGCTCAACAAGGTCGACCTGCTGCCGTACGTCGACTTCGCCGTGGACCGGTTCCGGGAATACCTGAATCGCGTAAACCCCACCGTCGAGCTGCTTCAGGTTTCGGCCACCCGGGGCGACGGTATCCGCGACTGGTACACCTGGCTGTCCGAAAGGAAAAGTCGATGAGCGAGGACGTGTCCCGGTTCGCGGGCGAGGAGCACCATGGTTGGTCTCCGGACGTCGGCAGCGGCGGGAGCGAGCGCGCGACCGAGGCCAACGAGAAGGCCTTCGGTGAGCCGCAGGGCGAGCGGGGTCCCGGCCGCGTCGTGTCGGACGAGGAGCGCGAGGGTGTCTCCTCCACCGACACGGAACCCGACTCACCGCACGGTGTCGGTTCGAGCCGGTCCGCCACCCACGGCGAGGACTTCGCCGATGACACCGCCGAGGGCACCAAGGATCCCTCGGGCCGTCCTTACGGGACGGTGGAGGGCGACTGATCGCGGTCCGGTTCCAGGCAGTACACCGAGTACGCGGCGTTGATCACGGGCTGGGCGACGTTGCGCACCCGAACCCCGCCCGCGGTAAGACCCTGCTCACAGCCGAAGTGGGCGTGACCGTGGATGGCCAGGTCGGTGCCGGTGGCGTCGATGGCCTCGCCGAGCAGGTAGGAGCCGAGGAACGGGTAGATCTCCGGCGGTTCACCGCGCAGCGTGTCCACCGTGGGCGCGTAGTGGGTGAGCGCGACCCGGGCGTCGACGTCGTCGATCGAACTGAGCGCGTGGCAGAGCCGGTCCGAGATCTGCACCGTGTGCGCGATGAACGCTTTCATCTCGGGTTCACCGAACGCGCTGCCACACTTGCCGGCGAACCCGCCGCCGAACCCCTTGACCCCGGCGACGCCGAGCCGCTTGTCGCCGGCCTCGATGATCACGCTGCCGCCCTCGAGCACCCGGATCCCGGCGTCCTCAAGGAGTCCGGCGATGGCCTCCTGCTGGTCGCTGTGATAGTCGTGGTTGCCGAGCACGCTGACGACCGGCACCGGCAGGTCCCCGAACTCGTCCGCGACCACCTGCGCCTCGTCGAGAGTGCCGTGTCGGGTGAGATCTCCGGCCAGCAGCAGGACATCGGCGTGCTCACCGACATTCTCCAGCGCTGGCCGTAACCGGCCCCGTGCGTCGTCACCGAGGTGTACGTCGCCGACCGCGGCGATCCGGATCACCGGAGCTCCTCCCGTCCGCTCGGCTCGTCCGCGCAGGTCACCCGGACGTCGTTGTATACCGCCAGATCCGGCGCGACGTCGGCCAAGACCTGTTGTAGCTCGTCCCTTCGCTGCTCCGACACGACCTGCCCGGACAGCAACACGTGGTCGCCCCGCACGGTCACCCGCACGCCCAGTTCCGCCGTGCGCGGATCCTCGGCCAGGGCCTGACGCAACCGGGCCGCGCGGTACTGCGGCGCGTCCGGTGCCTGCGGTCTGGTCATGTGCCGCTCCCTTCCGGCAGCCCGTCGCCGGATGCGATGTTCAGCCGGGCGACGAGCAGCAAAAACGCCTCCGCGTAGGGCGAAGTCTCGGTCTGCTCCCGCAACCGCACCCAGTCGATCTGTTCCCGCAACGCCCGGGCGATGGCCAGCAGCAGGCTGAAGTCACACCGGTGTTCGCTCAACGTCAACAACTTCTGCGTCAGCACGTCAGTCGCATGCTGCACAGGCACCAGCGTGCCGCCCACCCGCATCTCGTCGGCCCGCTTGAGCATCGCGTCGTCCACCGGACGTTCGTTGGGCCGGAACAACAGGTCGACGAGGCGATCACCGTCGTACACCTTGGTCAGCCAGTCCTCGGCGGCCTCGGCCGCGCGCATACCGCCCGCTACCAGCGCACTCACCGCCGCCGGCACGTCGTCCTCCCGCACCAGCAGGTCAAGGTCATGCTCGGTAGCCGGCCCGCCCCGCGCATACACCGCGCACCCGCCCGTGACCACGAACGGCACGTCCGCCCCCCGCAACGCCCGGGCTACCCGTGCCAGCGTCCGGAGCAAGGCATCCTGGTCGCTCCGAATCGACTCGATCGCCGTCACTCGCGCCATGACCTCGGTTACCACCCCCTGCCAGCAAACAAACGACCCCACCCAGTGAACCCTCCCCACCCCCGCGAGTCCCCACTTCCAGCCCGGCGAGTTGCCACTTCCAGCCCGGCGAGTTGCCACTTGGTGCGGTGCTCGGGTTTCTTCCGGAACGCCGGGGTGGTTGGCCGGGCGGGCGCTGGTGGCGGCGTTC
>NZ_DASTBH010000089.1:0-2634 GCF_035712165.1 Actinophytocola sp.
GGCAAGGAAAACACCGAATGGATGGTCCATCCATTCGGGTTCGTGCCGGACCTACCCGGCCGCCGACAGCGGCAGGTCCAGCGTGTCGCCGGTCGCCGAGCGCAGCGCCGAGCGCATCGCCGGGCGCGGCGCCGGCCGGCCGGTGAACTGCTCGACCTGAGCGAAAGCCTGATGGAGCAACATGTCCAGGCCGGTGGCGATCCGGCCGCCGCGCCGCGACACGGCCTGGGCCAGCGCGGTCGGCCACGGATGGTAGATCACGTCCAGCACGCAGCCGGCCCGCGCCAGATCATCCACATCGGACTCGATGGCGGTCGCCGGCGCGGTGTTCACCAGGATCGCCGCACCGGCACACAACCTGCCGAAGTCGGCGTCGGCCCACCGCACCGCCCGCACCGGCAGCCGCACCCGGTCGGCACAGTCCCGCAGCTCACCGGCCCGGGCCGGATCCCTCACCACGACCTGAACCTGGCCCACGCCAAGCTCGGCTAGCGCGGCCACCGTCGCGCAGGCGGTGCCGCCCGCGCCGAGCACCACGGCGGTCGCATCGGCCACCGGCACGTAGCCGCCCGCGGCCCGCAGCGCGCCGGTGACCCCGTCCACGTCCGTGCAGTCCGCGAACCAGTCGCCGGAATCCTTGCGTACCAAGGTGTTCGCCGCACCAACCGCGTGCGCACGGTCGGTCGCGGCCGCCGCCACGCGCAGCGCGGCCCGCTTGCCGGGCATCGTCACCGACAGCCCCGCCCATTCGGCGCCGAGCGTGGCGACCAGGCCCGGCAGGCCCGCCTCGTCGCGTTCGATGCGCTCGTAGCTCCAGCCGGTCAGCCCGAGCGCCCGGTAGGCGGCCAGATGCAGCACCGGCGACAGCGAGTGGGCCACCGGCGAGCCGACCACTCCGGCCCGCCGAGGCTCAGTAGGCACCGTTGGCTTGGGCCTGCTCGACGTTCTGCTCATGCTGCCGGGCATTCTCGGCGAAGCACGACGTGCCGTCCTTCTGGCACCGGACGAAGTAGAGCCAGTTGCCGGCTTCGGGCTTGGTCGCCGCCTCGATCGCCTTCGCGCTCGGCGCCGAGATCGGCCCCGGCGGCAGACCCCTGGTCGCGTAGGTGTTGTAGGGCCCGGCGCGCTCCCGGTCCTCGGCCTTGGTGCGGATGTCCGGCCGGTCCAGCACGTAGTTCACCGTCGAGTCGTACTGCAGCGGCATGTCGTTGACCAGCCGGTTGTAGGTCACCCGGGACACCTTGCCGAAGTCCTTCTCGATGGCCTCGCGCTCGATCAGCGACGCCATGGTCAGCACCTGGTAGGGGGTGAAGCCGGTCTGCTCGGCGACCTTGGGCAGGCCGATCGCCTGCATCTGGGTGGCCGACTCCGAGATCACCTTCTGCCACAGCTCCTGGGCGGTGGATCCGGGCCGCACGTCGTAGACGCCGGGCACGATGAGGCCCTCGAGCCGGCGCTGCGGTTCGAGGGCGGCGGCCACCGGAACCGCCCACTCGGGCACCCCCAGCGCCGCGAGGTCGGCCGTCTTGGCCGTCTCGCGCAGCTCCTCCACCGGCACGCAGGTGCTCTTGCCGTTGAGCTCCGCGCACGAGGCGTCGGCCAGCCGCTGCACGATGCCCGGTTCGACCTTGCCGTCGCCCTTGGTGATGTCGTCGAGCTGCCAGCCGCCCCGGATCTCCAGCCGGCCGCGGCGCGACTCCGGGTCGAGGATCTGGGTGATCGCGTCCTTGGCCGACGTCTTGGTCTTCATGACGTAGTAGCCCGGCTGGATGCCGAGCACCTTCTGGTTGCCCTCGGCGGCCTTCACGAACGCCTTGTTGCTCGCCACCACACCGGCGTCCACCAGGCGGCCGGCGATGACGCCGGTGGACGCGCCGGTCGGGATCTCCACCACGACGTCCTGCTCGCCGGGTCCGGCGTAGTCGTCGTAGCCGTCGAGGTCGATGCCCAGGACCTGGGTGAGGCCGTACCACACGCCGGCGCCGATCAGGCCGAGAACGACCAGCGTGACCACCACCATGGTGATCTTGCGGCCGGCGCCGCGCCGGGGCTTGCGCCGCCGCCGGGCAGGCTGGCGCCGTCCGCGCTCGGCGTGCCGGTCACTGAACAGTCCGAGCTCGTCAGTCTCCACGTCGCCTCCGCAGCACGGCTGCCCGCGCATCCAGCCAGGCCTGCAGTATCTCAACCGCAGCCGCCTGGTCGACCACCGCACGTTGCCGTTTGCCACGCACGCCGCGCTCGCTGAGCATTCGCGACGCGCTCACCGTGGTCAACCGTTCGTCGGCAAGGCGCACCGGTACCGGGTCGATCCGGCCGGCCAGCGCTGCCGCATAGGCCACCGCCAGCTCCGCGGCCGTACCGTGCCGAGCAGCCAGCGTCCTGGGTAAACCGACCACCACTTCGACCACCTCGTACTCGACAACGAGCTCGGCCAGCCGGTTCAGGTCGCCGGCGGACCGTTCGTCGCGGGACAGCGTAACGAGCGGCGTGGCGAGGACCGGACCCGGATCGCTCAGCGCGACCCCGACCCGGACCGATCCGACGTCCACCGCGAGCCGCCGGCCCGGCCCGGGATCGGCGTCCCCGGGCCGGTCCGGACCGGTCGGCGTCACGGCAACGCGCAGGTCATCGGCC
>NZ_DASTBH010000090.1:0-2146 GCF_035712165.1 Actinophytocola sp.
GAGGTACGGCTCACTCCCACCGAGTGGCACCTGCTGGAGGTCCTCGTCCGTGAACCCGGCAAGCTCGTCACACAAAAGCAGCTCCTGCGGCAGGTGTGGGGCCCGGCGTATCAGACCGAGACCAACTACCTGCGGGTCCACATGGCCAACCTGCGCCGCAAGCTCGAACCCGACCCGGCCCGGCCCCGTCATCTGATCACCGAACCCGGCATCGGTTACCGGTTCACCGCCGACAACCCTGGCGAGCGGTAGCCGCCGCGGTCCTCAATCTTGACGCGTTCTTAACGCCCCACCGGGCTCAGCCGGAGTCGCCTTGATGCCAGGCTCGCCGGGAGGGGTCAGCGGTCGGCGGGAGAGGCCACATGGGCGATACGGACGAGCTGGCCGTACCGGCCGTGGTGGACAGCCCGGCACGCCGCACACCGCCGGCCGGCACGGTGGGTCGATGGCTGCTGGAGCACCGGGTGGCGCCCGTGGTCGGTCCCGAGGCCGACGAGGCGCACGCCAAGCCGCACGCGTGGTGGAAGGTGATGTGCCTGACCGGCGTGGACTACTTCTCCACGCTGGCGTACCTGCCCGGCATCGCCGCCCTCGCCGCAGGCTCGCTTTCGCCGCTGGCGACCCTGCTCATCGTCGCGCTGACGCTGCTCGGCATGCTGCCGATGTACCGCAGGGTGGCCAAGGAGAGCCCGCACGGGCAGGGCTCGGTGGCGATGTTGGAGGACCTGCTGCCGTTCTGGCGGGGGAAGATCTTCGTACTGGTCCTGCTCGGGTTCGTCGCCACCTCCTGGATCATCACGATCACCTTGTCCGCCGCGGACGCCTCCGTCCACGTACTCGAAAATCCCCTCGCACCTGATTTCCTGCGCGGCTCCGCCGTTCTGCTGACGGTTTTGCTGTTGCTGGTGCTGGGCGGGGTGTTCCTCCTCGGATTCAGTGAGGCGGTCGGCGTCGCGATCCCGCTGGTCGGCGTGTTCCTCGGGCTGAACGCGGTAGTGGTTGCGGTCGGCCTGGCGGAGGTGGTCACCACACCGGGCGCCCTGTCCGCGTGGATCGACGCGCTCACCACAGATCACGGCGGACCGGCCGGCTGGATCGGTCCGGCCGTCCTGGCGTTCCCTCTGCTGGTCCTCGGCCTGTCCGGCTTCGAAACCGGGGTCAGTATGATGCCGCTGGTGGCCGCCGGGGGCCGCAGCGCCGAGGAACGGCTGGCGTCCCGGATCCGCAACACCCGCAAGCTGCTCACCGCCGCCGCCGTGATCATGTCGGGCTACCTGGTCGCGACGAGCCTGGTCACCACCGTGCTCATCCCCGCCGAGGAGTTTCAGACCGGCGGCGAGGCGAACGGGCGGGCCCTGGCGTACCTGGCACACGAGCAGCTCGGCGAGGCGTTCGGCACCGCCTACGACGTCAGCACGATCCTGATCCTGTGGTTCGCCGGTGCCTCCGCGATGGCCGGCCTGATCAACATCGTGCCCCGCTACCTGCCCTCGTACGGCATGGCGCCGGAGTGGGGTCGCGCCGTCCGACCCGTCGTGCTGGTCTACACGCTGATCTCCATCGTCATCACGATCGCGTTCGGCGCGGACGTCAACGCCCAGGCCGGCGCGTACGCCACCGGGATCCTGGCCATGATGGTCTCCGGCGCCGTAGCCGTGACCATCTCCGCCGCCCGGCGCAGACAGCGCGGGGCCGCCGCCGGCTTCGCGGTCCTCACCCTGGTGCTGCTGTACGCGCTGGTGGAGAACATCCGCGAGAAGCCTGACGGCATCGCCATCTCCGCCATGTTCATCGCCGGCGTCATCGCCGTGTCCCTCATCTCCCGGGTCACCCGTACCACCGAGCTACGCGCCGACCGCATCGAGTTCGACGAGGCCGCCCGCCGGTTCATCACCGACGCACTGGCCCACGACGGCGACCTCAACATCGTGGCCAACCAGCGGCAGGCCGGCGACGCCGCCGAGTACACCGCCAAGGAACGCGAACAGCGCGGCATGAACCCGGTGCCGGGCCTGGCCGACGTCCTGTTCCTGGAGATCGACGTGGTCGACCCGTCCGACTTCAGCGAGACCCTCACCGTCCGCGGTGTCGAGGTCGACGGACACCGGGTCCTGCGCGCCCATGCACCGGCCGCGCCCAACGCCAT
>NZ_DASTBH010000091.1:0-8217 GCF_035712165.1 Actinophytocola sp.
GGCTCACGCCGTCCGGTCAGCCCGCGCTGGCCGGCCGGAGCCTGGCCCGGAGCGTGGCATGAGCGAGCCGACGAGCCACCATGACGCTGACACCGACCGGGTGATCGCCGCCGCGCTCGAGGAGGACCTGCGGTACGGCCCGGACGCGACCACCGCGGCGACCGTGCCGGCGGACGCCGTCGCGGTCGCGGAGCTGACCCCACGCCGGCCCGGCACCCTGGCCGGGGTGGACGTGGCGGTGGCCGTGTTCGACAGGGTGCTCGGCGCGGTCGAGGTGCTGCACCGGGAAGCGGACGGCTCGGCCGCGGTGCCCGGTGTGCCGGCGCTGGTGGTGCGCGGTCCGGTGCGCGGGTTGCTCACCGCCGAACGGACCGCGCTCAACCTGCTCTGCCACCTGTCCGGCGTGGCCACCGCGACCGCCGCCTGGGTGGCCGCGGTCGCCGGCACCGGGTGCGCGATCCGGGACACCCGCAAGACCCTGCCGGGCCTGCGGTTGCTGGAGAAGTACGCGGTGCGCTGCGGCGGCGGGGTCAACCACCGGCTCGGTCTCGGCGATGCCGTACTGATCAAGGACAACCACGTGCTGGCCGCCGGGTCGGTCGGCAAGGCGCTGGCGGCCGCGCGCACGCACGCCCCCGGGCTGCCGTGCGAGGTCGAGGTGGACAACCTCGACCAACTCGACGAGGCGCTGGCCGAACACGCCGAACTGGTGCTGCTGGACAACTTCAGCGTCGCCGAGTGCGCCGAGGCGGTGCGCCGCGCCGCGGGCACGCCGACCCGGCTGGAGGCCTCCGGCGGGCTGACCCTGGCGGTGGCCAGGGCCTATGCCGAGACCGGGGTGCACTACCTCGCCGTGGGCGCGCTCACCCACTCGGCGCCCGCGCTCGACCTCGGCATGGACCTTCGCTAGAACCCTTGTCCGGCGGCTATACACACGGTGTAGTGTCCGCAGCCATGATGAAGCTCACGGCCACGGTGCTGGCCGCGGTGCTGCTGGCGTCGGCCTGCTCGGCGTCCGGCCCGCCGCCCCAGTTACCCGACCTGGCCGCCCGGGGGACCCAACTGACGACCGCGACGCTGACCCGCCAGGACCTGGCGAACAAGGTCAGCCTCGCCGGCAAGGTCACCATGAACCCGATTTTCGGGCTGGTGGCGCCGATCGACGGGCAGATCCGGTTCGTCGAGGTCAAGCCGCCGACCGGCACGCCGACCAAGCCGACCAAGGTGGCCACCATCGTCACCCGGGGCAAATCGACCACCGTGGAGGTTCCGGCGGGCGCGACGCTGGCCGGCCGGCTGGTCGACGACAAGTCCACGGTGACCGCCGGAATGCCGATCGTGTCGGCGAAGTACGTCGGTTACGGCATCGTCGCCGACATCGACAGCGCCGAGGCCTACAAACTCGCCGACGCGCTCAGTTCCGTGCAGGCGCAGGTGAAGAACGGTCCGGGACCGTTCCCGTGCACGGTGCTCGGCACCATCGCCGCGCTGCCGGCCGGCACGATCCCGGAACCGCCTGCGCCGCCCGCCCAACCGGACTCCCAGCCTCAGCAGGGACAACCGGTGAACGCGCCACCCGTCGCCCAACCGCCTGCGCAGGGCAACGGCGAGCCCTCCGGCTCGGAGGCCACCGGGATGCGGCTGATGTGCACCGCGCCCGCCGACGTGAAGCTGATCAACGGCGCGGCCGCCACCCTGGAGGTGATCACCGCCCGGGCCAGCCAGGTGCTGGTGGCCCCGGTCGAGGCGGTGGCCGGGCGGCAGGGCTCCGGCCAGGTCGACGTCATGAGCCCGGACGGCACCCGGCAGACCAGGCAGGTCGAGCTGGGCCTGACCGACGGCCGGGTGATCGAGATCCGGTCCGGGCTGACCGGCACCGAGTCCCTCGCCGTGCCCGGGCCCAACCTGCCGGACGCGCCCGCCGGACCGGGAGGGCCGGGCGGGAAATGACACCACTCATCGAGCTTTCCGGGATCAGCAAGACCCTCAAGGGCCAGGGCGCACCGCGCAACGTGCTGTCCGGCCTGGACCTGACACTCCACAGTGGACAGAGCGTGGCCATCCTCGGTCGGTCCGGCTCGGGCAAGAGCACGCTGCTCAGCCTGATCGGGCTGTTCGACCGGCCGGACGAAGGCCGGTACCTGTTCTGCGGCAAGGACATCAGCCGGATCTCCGAACGCCGGGCGGCCCGGCTGCGCAGCGACGAGTTCGGGTTCGTGTTCCAGAGGTTCTTCCTGCTCAAACAACTCACCGCGGCGCAGAACGTGGCCATGGCGCTGGTCAACGGCCAGGGCTGGCTGTCCCGCCGCAAGCGCCGCGCCAGGATCATGGCCGCGCTGGACCAGGTCGGGATCGCGCACCTGGCCAAACACCGGCCGTCCCGGCTGTCCGGCGGCGAGCAGCAACGGGTGGCGATCGCGCGGGCGCTGGTGCGCGCGCCGCGCGTGCTGCTGGCCGACGAGCCGACCGGCGCGCTGGACACCGAGACCGGCAACCTGGTCGTCGACGCGCTGCACGCCAGCACCGCGCGCGGCTGTGGCCTGATCCTCGTCACGCACGACCACGACCACGCCGAGCGGATGGGCACCGTGCTGCGGCTGGGCGAGGGGAAGCTGCACCAGGCCGGCCCTCGGGTGCGGGCGTGATGGCGCTCTCCGGCCGGTTCCGGTCCGCCCTCGTCATCGGCGGCCAGGGCATCCGGGCCCGCAAGCTGCGCACGCTGCTGTCCATGCTGAGCCTGTTCCTCGGCGTGCTGGCCGTGGTCACCGTGCAGGCCGGGCTGGAGATCGCCAACCGGGCGCTGCTGGCCGACGTCGAGCTGAACCGGGGCAAGGACGGCACGACGATCCTCTACGTGCCGCCGTCGGCGCAGACCGTGCCGGTCGTGCTGGAGACGGTGCGGGACGTGCCCGGCGCGGTCGCGGTGATCCAGGCGAGCGCGGTCATCGGGGAGCCCGGGGTGAGCCCGCTGTACTGCGAACTGGACGGTTCCTGCCAGCCGGGGGGTGGTGGCCGCGGTTTCGAGGGACCGAAGTCGTTGGACGGCGCCCAACCGCCGCCCGGGCAGGCGATCGCGGTGCAGCTGAACGGTCTGAGCGGAGACATCCGGCAGTTCCGGCCGTTCCAGGCGGACGCGGGGCAGTGGCTGGACTTCTCCGGCCCGCCGTCGTTGTCGCCGAGCATCGTGCTGAACCGGTCCGCGGCCAAGGCGTTCACGCAGAACCGGGTGCCGGCCGAGCTGCAGATCAACTCGGGCGCGCAACATCCGACGCCGCGGTTCACCGGCGTGGTGCACGACGCCGGCTATGGCCCGTTCGCCTATGTCCGGGCCGACGAGCTGCTGAACTGGCTGCCGGCCAGCGAACTGGCGAACCAGAACGGGCCGGGGGTCATGGTGCTGCTCGCGCCGTCGGCGCGCGGGGTCGAGCAGACGCTGCGGGCCCGGCTGACCGGCCAGGGAGTCTCCGCGGACCAGTTCTTCACCGAGACGGTCAACTCCAGGGAGCACTACGTCGACCAGCTCAACCTGCTGCGGCTGATCTTCTTCGGCATGGCCGGGCTGGTCCTGCTGATCGGCGTGGCCGGCATCCTTAACGTCGGCCTGGCCACGGTCGGCGAACGGGTCGAGGAGTTCGCCCTGCGCCGGGCCGTCGGCATGCCGCGGCTGCTGCTGGCCGGCATCGTCCTGGCCGAGACGCTGATCATCGGCCTGCTCACCGCGCTGGCCGCGATCGGCGTCGGGATCGTGGGCCTCAACCTCGCCAGCGAGGTGCTCGGCAGCCGCGAGGCCATGCTGCGCGACGTGACCTTCCCTTGGCAGGCCGGCGTCGCCGGGGTGATCGCCGGTCTGGCCGCGGGCGTCCTCGGCGGTCTCATCCCGGCCATCCGCGCCGCCCGCATCCCGATCGCCACCGTCATGCGCGCCTGAGAGCAAGCGTCACATTGCTTTCCCGTGCTCGTTGTAGTGCCCCGCGCGGGGCTGGTTGGAGAGGGAGCCGATGGCGTGCATGATCTCGTCGGTGGTGCGCCGGCGGTCCTTTGCGGAGTCGGGGCGGCCGGTGGGCGTGAGCGGGGCGCCGAAGCGGATGGTGACCGGGCGGATGCGGGGCAGCCGGGTGCCGACCGGTTGGAGGTGCTCGGTTCCGGTGAGCGCCACCGGGACCACGGGGGCGCCGGTGGACAGGGCGAGCCAGGCGACGCCGGTGCGGCCGCGGTAGAGGCGGCCGTCCAGCGAACGGGTGCCCTCGGGGTAGATGCCGAACGCGCCGCCGGCGTCGAGCACCTCTCGCGCCGCCGACAGGGAGTCCTGGGCGGTGCGGTAGGTGCCGCGGCGCACCGGGACGGCGCCGAACGCGGTGAAGAACCAGCGGGTGCGGCGTGACTCGAAGTACTCGGCCTTGGCGAGGAACACCACCGGCCGGGGCGCCAGCAACGCGATCACCACGCTGTCGATGAACGACAGATGGTTGCTGGCCAGGATGACCGGGCCGCGCCGGGGGACGTTGCCGGCGCCGGCGATCACCGGCCGGTAGATGAGCCGGGCCGGCGGGGCGACGAGGAGCCTGGTGAGTCGGTAGCGCACCCCCGCACTATAGCGTCCGATCGTTCGGACGCTATAGTGCGGCATGCGGAGATCCGTGGCGCAGGCGCGCCAGACCCGCGCGGAGATCATCGAACGGAGCCTGGTGCTCGCCTCGGTGGCCGGCCTCGACGGGCTGACCATCGGCCGGCTGGCCGCCGACCTGGGCATGAGCAAGTCCGGCGTGCTCGGCCATTTCGGCAGCAAGGAGGCGCTCCAGGTCGCCGTGGTCGAGGCCGCCGCCGACCTGTTCGACCGCGAGGTGCCGGGCCGGGCCCGGGGCGCCGACCCCGGCCTGCCGCGCCTGGTCGCGCTGTGTGCCGCCTGGGTGGACTACCACGAGCACCCGCCGCTGCCCGGCGGCTGCCTGTTCACCGCCGCCGCCAGCGAGTTCGACGACCGCGAAGGCCCGGTCCGCGACACCCTCGCCGCCCTGGCCGGAGTCTGGCTGCGCGACCTGCGCCAGCACGTCCGCCTGGCGATCGGCGCGGGCGACCTCCCCGCGAACAGCGACCCGGATCAGATCCTGTTCGAGCTCACCGGCCACATCCTGGCGCTGCACAGCGCACTGCGGCTCAACCGGGATCCGACCGCTCCGGACCGCGCCCGCCGCGCAATCGCCCGGCTGCTCGGCTCCGATACCTGAGCACCGCCCACACCACGAAACACAGCACGCAGCCCACCGCCGCGACATCGCGCACGATCCGCAGCACCGGCGGCGCCTCCACCCGGTAGGCCACCAGCGCACAGATCAGCAGCGCCTGTCCGAGCCAACCCACCCACGTCGTCAGGTCGCGGTGCTTCCTGATCGCCGCGACCAACCGGTCGAACGTCAGGTACCCGAACAACGCCAACAGGAAAGCCGCCCCCACCAAGCTGTAGACCACCTGCCACGCGCCGGGTGGCCAGAAAGCGAGACATGTCGTCCGGCCTAACGCAGCCTGCGGTTGGCGAGCACCGGGATCGACTGCCGGGTCGACTCCACCAGACCGGGATCCACGTCCACCACGAGCATCCCCGGGTCGGCGGCGAGCTGGGCGTGCACCTCGCCGGTGGGGGTGGCGACGGTGCTGTAGCCGATGCCGGTGGGGGCCTTGGGGTCGGGGGTGTGCGGGTCGGCCTGACCGCAGGCGAGGACCCAGCAGGTCGAGTCCAGGGCGCGGGCGCGGACCAGCAGCTCCCACTGGGCGAGCTTGCCCTCCCCGGCGCCCCAGGACGCGGCCAGCAGGATCACCGTCGCGCCCCGGTCGGCGAGCGTGCCGAACAGTTCGGGAAACCGGACGTCGTAGCAGGTGGCCACGCCCAGCACGGTGTCGCCGAACGGCACGGTCACCGGCGTCGACCCGGGCGCCACGGTCCGTGACTCGGCGAACCCGAAGGCGTCAAACAGATGGATCTTGTCGTAGCCCAGATGCTGGCCCCGCCCGGTGACCAGCAACGTGTTGAACACCCGCCCGTCCGGCGCCGGGGTGAACATGCCGGCCACCACCAGCACGTCGTGCTCCTCGGCGATGTCCCGAACGGTGCCGGCCCACGGTCCGTCGACCGGCTCGGCCAGCCCGCCGAGGGGAACGCCGAAGCAGGCCATCGTCGCCTCGGGGAACAGCACCACCGACGCGCCGGCGGCGGCCGCGGACCGCACCCCGGACCGCACCAGTTCGAGGTTCGCCGACGGGTCCGGAGTGGAGGTGATCTGGCACAGAGCGGCTCGCACGCACCCCAGCCTCGCATATCCGACCCGCAGCCGGTCCTCGACGAGCTAGGGTCGGGCGGTGTCTCGCCGTCCCCGGTCCCCGCAGGTGTGCCTGGGCGTCCTGAGCGCGACCGCCCTGGTCCTGAGCGCGTGCACGGCCGACACCCCGTCCGCCTCCGGCGACCCGGCCGGCACCTCGCTGGTGATCGCGGTCGCCGAGGAGCCGGCGAGCCTGCATCCGCTGGCCGGCTTCGCCGAGCACGGCGCCGCCCGGATCTACGACGGGCTGGTCGAGCACCGCGCCGACGGGTCCGTGCGCCCGGTCCTCGCAGAGGACCTGCCCGAACCCGCCCCGGACGGGCGGTCCTGGACGGCCCGGCTGCGCCACGGGGTCACCTTCACCGACGGCACCGCGTTCGACGCCGCCGACGTGGTCGCCACCTACGCGGCGATCCTCAACCCGGCCTACGCCTCCTCGGTGCGCCAGCGGTTCGCCGTGCTGACCGCCGTCACCCAGGTGGACACCAGCACCGTGCGGTTCGACCTGGCCCAGCCCTACGCCCCGTTCCTGGACCTGCTGGTGCTCGGCATCGTGCCCAGCCAGTCGCTGGCCACCCCGGCCCCGGTCACCGCCGGCCCGCCGCCGCCGGGCACCGGACCGTACCGGCTCACCGAATGGCGGCCCGGCACGCAACTGTCACTCGAGGCCAACGAGTCCTATTTCGACGGTGCGCCGAAGATCAGGAAGGTGACGGTCGAGTTCCTTCCGGACGACGACACCCGGGCCGCGCGGATGCGGGACGGCAAGCTGGACGGCGCCGCGCTGCCACCCCGGCTGGCCCGCGCGTTCGACGGTGCGGGCGGCATCCAGGTGGTCGGGCACGGCGCGGCGGACCTGCGTGCGGTGCGACTGCCGGACACCAACCCGGTGACCGCCGACCCGGCGTTGCGGCTGGCGCTGAACTACGGGGTCAACCGCAAGGCGCTGGTGGAGGGTCCGCTTGCGGGCAAAGGCACGAGCGCGTCCACGCCGGTGCCGCCGGTGCTCGCCGAGTTCGTCGAGCCGGCCGCCGAATACCCCTACGACGTGACCAAGGCGCTGGACACGCTGGCCGAGGCCGGCTGGCTGCCCGGGCCGGACGGCACCCGGACCCGGGCCGGCGTGCCCGCCGCGTTCACGCTGCTCTACCCGGTGCGGGACAGCATCTCCCGGGAGTTGGCCACCGCGTTCGCGACCGCCGCCCAGGGCATCGGGGTGCGGGTGGAGGCGAAGGCGGCCGACCACGCGACGCTGACCGCCCGGGCCGGGCAGGACGCGGCGCTGGCCGCGTTCGGCAACCCGTTCGACCCGGACTTCGGGCTGTACCAACAACTGCGCGGCAAGATCAATCCGACGGCGGACGCGGCGCTGGACACCGGGCACACCGCGAGCGACCCGGCGCAGCGGGCCGCCGCGTACCGCAAGCTGCAGCGCGCCTACCTGGGCGCGCCGACGATGGTGGTGCTCGCGGCGCCGGATCACACCTACGTTATGCGGAACAACTGGACCGGCTACCAACCGGTGACCGACGCCGACCGTGCGGACTTCACCTGGGGCGCGTGGTGGAACCTGCACAGGTGGACGCCCCGTTAAAGGTCAAGCTGATGGGCATACCCTAAAGCTCATGCTCACCCGTATCGACCTGCGTGACCGAGTTCCGTCGCCGGCCGAACTGCGCGCCATCCTGCCGCGCGCCGAGGTGGACGTGGACGCGGTGCTGCACCAGGTCCGGCCGATGATCAACGCGGTGCGGGAGCGCGGGGTGGACGCGGCGCTGCAGTACACCGAGCGGTTCGACCGGGTGCGCCCGGAGACCGTGCGGGTGCCGGCGCTGCGGCTGACCCACGCGCTGCGCGAGCTGGACCCGGCCGTGCGGGAGGCGCTCGAGGAGTCGATCTCCCGGGC
>NZ_DASTBH010000092.1:0-3091 GCF_035712165.1 Actinophytocola sp.
AGGGTGTCGATCACCACCAGCAGCGCCAGGCCGACCGCGTCGGCAAGGAGGGTGGCCTGTTCGGGGTCGGGGCCGGCTTCGGGGCTGACGATGGGGTCGGGGATGCGGGCGCCCAGCGGGTCCTCGCGGCGGGATTCGCGGGTGCGCAGCATGTCCAGGCACACCCGGCCGATGACGGTGGTCAGCCAGCCGCCGAGGTTGTGCACGGTCTGCGCGTCGGTGCGGTGCAGCCGCAGGTAGGCCTCCTGCACCGCGTCATCCGCCTCGGCCAGCGAGCCCAGCATGCGGTAGGCCACCGCCCGCAGATGCCCACGGTGCGCCTCGAACCGCTCCGCCAGGAACTCACGTTCGTCCATCGGTCACCCACCTCCGTCAACCTCAGTCACAACACTGACGGACGGCGCGGAAGCGATGTGACAAAGTCATGACACGTACCTCTCGGATCGGGTTGCGGCCGGGGTGATCTGGACCGGCAGCGACTCCGGGCCGCGTACGGCGATCGAGCGCAGCGGGACAACCGGTCCGGCGAGGGAGATCGCGCCGGCCCGGTCGAGCAGCGCGCCGAACAGGATCCTGGTCTCGGCCCGGGCGAGGACACCGCCGATGCAGAAGTGCTCCCCGCTGCCGAGCGCGAGATGCCGGTTGGGACTGCGGGCGATGTCGAACCGGTCCGCGTCGGTGAACACTCGCTCGTCTCGGTTGGCCGACGGAATCCAGACCACGACACGATCGCCCGCCTCGATCCGCACACCGTGCAACTCGGTGGCGCGGGTCGCGGTGCGCATGCTGTGCGTAGCACTCGACGTCCACCGCAGGATCTCCTCAACCGCGCTCGGCAGCAGCGACCGGTCGGCCCGCAACCGGTGCCACTGTCCCGGATGCGACAGCAACGCGTGCAGCCCGCCGACCAGTGCCAGCCGGCCGTTCTCGGTGGCGCCCAACAGGTTCTCGCAGTTGAGCAGGATCTCCTCCTCGGTGAGCAACGTGCCGTCGATGCTGCACGTGACCAGCAGGCTCATCAAATCGTCGGTCGGATCGGTCATCCGCCGGTGCATCAGCTCGATGAAGTACGCCATCAGCTGGCGGTGCGCGGCCAGCGACGCGGACTCGTGGAACGCGTCGTTGGTCCACCCGAACAGATCCTCCTGGTCCGCGTCCGGCACGCCGATGATCCGGCAGATCACCGCGTGCGAGAGCCGGGCCACGACGTCGTGCACGAAGTCACACTCACCGATTTCCATGGCCCGGTCCAGGATCGACCGCACCGCGGAACGCATCATCCCCTCCAGCGCCCGAACCGACCGGGTGGCGAACCATTCCGCCATGGCCGAGCGCAGCGCCCGGTGCCGGGGCGGATCGGTGAGCGCCAGCGTCAGCCCGCCGCCGGGATCCGCGCCGGACCGCACCGGCCGCAGCAGCACACCGTGCGCCGAGCTGAACAACCCCGGATCCCGGTACACCGCCCGGACATCGGCATGGCGGGTCAGCGACCAGAACGCCGGCAGCTCCCCGGCCTCGTGCCGGTACACCGGGGCGTGCTCGCGCATCCACCGCCACACCGCGAACGGGTCCCCGGTGGCGTGCAGTTCGGGATCCACCAGCAGGTTCGGTGCGGCGGTCATCGGCGTTCTCCTGTGGGAATGGTGTGCAGCCGGTCGATGAGCAACTTGACCAGCGCTTCGGCGGTGGTGCGGCCGACCGCGTCCGGCCGGAACGCGACTTCGACGCGCAGACCCCCGTCCTCCGGCCACAGCTCGGTGTGCAGTTCCAGCGGCAGGTCCAGGTAGGGCGCCCGGTGGAACGACGTGTCCAGCCCGGGCAGCTCCATCCGGGGAATCTCGTTGTCCTGCAAGGCGAACAGCGTCTGAAACAGCGGCGGCCGGCCGGTTCGCGGCGCGGCCACCAGCTCCAGCACGTCGCGCAGCGGCACGTCCTGTGTGGCGAACGCGCGCGCCACAACGGATCCGACGGCGGCCGGGTCACCGTCCAGCGCGGAACCGCGCAGCCGCAGGCACACCATGTTGAGATGGCACCCGATCGCGTCCTCGAGACCCGCACCGCGCTGCGCCACCGGCACCCCGACCGCGAAGTCGCGCTGCCCGGTCACGTCGGCCAGGCTGGCCGCGTACTGGGCCAGCAGCACGGTGAACCGGGTGACGCCGGCCGCGGCGGCCAGCGCGTCCACCGCCCGCAGCACCTCAGGCCCGACCCGGACCTCCACCCGGCAGGGCTCGTCGGGCGCCGGGTCCAGCGGGTCCGCCGGCCAGCGCAGCTCAGGCACCCCGGTCAGCTCGCCGCGCAGGGCGTCTGGCGGTTCAGCGTGCTGCCGGCGGACCGCGTGCAGCGCCGGCGCCGGCGGCAGCATCGCCCCGGCGTAGGCCGCGGCGAGATCCCGGGCCAGCACCGCCTCGGACGCGCCGTCGAAGGCGATGTGGTGCACGGCGACGCCGAACACCGTGGCCTGCCCGGCCGGTGCCAGCGCGGTGCGCCACACCCGGCCGGTGGTCGGGTCCAGGTCGCCGGCCAGTTCGGCGCGCAGCGCGGCGAGCGCGTCGTCGACCGAGGGGGCGGGGTCGAGGACCACCGGCACCGGGGCGGGCACGGCGACCACCTGGGCTTGCGGTGCCGGGTCGGGCCGGTAGGCGGCGCGCAGCGGCTCGTGCCGGCGATGCACGGCGGCGACGGCCGCGGCCAGCGCCGCCCGGTCGAGTGAACCTTCGATCACCCAGGTGAGCAGGCAGTGCCCGGTCCGGTCGGCCGGGTCGACCAGCCACCGGGTCAGGTACACCAGCTGCATCGGGGTCAGCGGAATCTCGGTGGGCGGTGCCGCCGGACTCGGGACGGCGATCGTGGTGTCGAGCCAGCGGGCGAGCGCGGCGGCGGTGGGATGCCGGTAGAGCTGGGCGACCGGGACCGGGCGGTCGAGCCGCGCGGCGAGCCGCGCACACGCCCGCCCGGCGGCCAGGGAACTCCCGCCGAGCGCGAAGAACGGCACGTCGGGCGGGACGGCGGTGCGGCCGAGGACCGCACCGAAGATCTCGGTCACCGCGCGCAGTGTCGGGTCGCCGGGCGGGGTGGCGGTGTCGGGTGG
>NZ_DASTBH010000093.1:0-7628 GCF_035712165.1 Actinophytocola sp.
CGCGGCCGGCCGGTCCGGCGCCGCACCGGCCTCCTCGAGCACGATGTGGGCGTTGGTGCCGCCCAGCCCGAACGAGCTCACGCCGGCCCGCCGGGGCCACTCGCCCGCCGGCCAGGGCCGGTTCTCCGGCAGCACGACGAACCGTGCGGCGCCGGTCGCCATCGCCGGGTTGGGCGTGCGGAAGTTGCGGGTGCCGGGCAGTTCGGCGCGGTCCACCGCCATCGCCGCCCGGATCAGGCCGGCCACGCCGGAGGCCCGGTCCAGGTGGCCGAGGTCCGGTTTCAGGGAGCCCAGCACACACGACGTGTCCCCGGAAGCGCCCCGGAACACCCGGTCCATCGCGGCCAGTTCCACCGAGTCGCCGAGCATGGTGCCGGTCGCGTGGCACTCGACGTAGCCGATCGTCTCCGCCGAGACCCCGGCCACGGACTGGGCGTAGCCGATCACCTCGGCCTGGCCGTCGGCGCCGGGCGCGGTGAAGCCGACCTTCGCCCGGCCGTCGTTGTTCGACGCCGAGCCGAGCACCACGGCGTAGACGTGATCGCCGTCGCGGCGCGCGTCGGCCAGGCGCTTGAGCGCCACGACGCCCACCCCGTTGCCGATCACGCTGCCCGCGGCGTCGGCGTCGAAGCTGCGCACCACCCCGTCGGCGGAGAGGATGCCGCCCTCCTCGAACAGGTAGCCGGTGGTCATCGGAACCTCGAACGAGGCGCCGCCGGCCAGCGCCACGTCGGCGTCGAACGTCAGCAGGCTCTGGATCGCCAGGTGCACCGCGACCAGCGAGGTGGAGCAGAAGGTCTGCACGGCCACCGCCGGCCCGGTCAGCCCGAGCTTGTAGGAGACGGTGTTGCTCAACGAGTCGCTGTTGTTGCCGACGGCCCATTGCACGGCGGTCGTGGTGGCCATCACGTCCGGCCGGTTGAGCACGTTGACGAACCCGTACTGGCTCACGCCGCAGCCGGCGAACACGCCGACCCGGCCGGGCATCCGGTTGGGCTGGTAGCCGGCGCCCTCCAGGGCTTCCCAGCAGCATTCCAGAAACAGCCGGTGCTGCGGGTCGGTCACCTCGGCCTCGCGCGGGCTGAACCCGAAGAACGCCGCGTCGAAGTGCTCGATGTCGCGCAGCGGCGCCGCCCGGCGCACGTACTGCGGGTCGGCCAGCAACGCCGGTTCCACACCGGCGGCCAGCAGTTCGTCCTCGGTGAGATCGCGGATCGCGCCGACCCCGGCGGCGAGGTTGTCCCACAGCTGGTCCACATCGTCGGCGCCGGGAAACCGCCCGGACATGCCGACGATCGCAACCACCGAGTCCTCGTCGCGTTCGATCATCGATCACTCACCGCCGCACGCTCTGGTTCATTTCCGCAGCCAACGGTATTTCAGCGCGGCCCATGCTCCGTCCACTTTTGAGTAACTATGGGGCAGCCGATTCCCGATTACCGTGCAATGGCGCGGGAATGGGTGTCCGGTGGCGTTCGCGCAACTACATTTGAGTCCGCTTGTACGCATTGACGAATGTGGAGGACTGTATGGAGATGAACCGCTTTTGGCGCCGGGGGCTGTTTCGGACCGTGCTCACCGTGCTCGCTGCCGTGGCCCTGCTGCCACTGAGCACGGCGACCGGATCCGCGGCGGAGGCCGACTTCGTCGAATGCAGCAAGGGCAGCCTCAGCGTCCGGGTCGACACCGTGACCCGAGCGGTTACCGGCACTGGGAACGTGAGCCAGTGCGTGGCACAGGTGAACTTCGAGCTGACGTCCGCGACGATCACCGTCAGCGGTACGGCGACCCAGCTCGCGGGACTCCTGGTGTCGACGGTCACGACGGAGACCATCAGGTGGAACAACGGACAGACCACGACCGTGACCGTGCAACGCTCGTACTTCGGCACGAGCAGTGTCAGCGCGGTGGGCACCGGAAACACCACCGGCGGCGTGCTGCATCCGGCCGGTGAGTTCGACAACGGCAACGGTACCCGGAGGAACAACGGCGGATCTGTCACGCTCACCAACGCGGTCCAGCTCATCATGGCGGCGTCATAGCGGTTTTCACCGTCGGCACGACGACCCACGTCACAGCCAGTTGACGTGGGTCGGTCCGCTGTTTCACCACAGGCGAACCGAGGGGTTTTACGATGGCACCGAAATGTCCCGTGCACGCGCATCCCATGCTGGTCGAGGACGAACAGTTCTGGATAGACCCGAACCCCGTGCTGGCCAGGTTGCAGGAACGGGGTCCCATCCACCGGGTGTGCCTGCCGGACCGGATCCCGGTCTGGCTGGTCACCGGCCACGACGACGTCCGCGCCGGGCTGCGGGACCAACGCCTTGCGCGGCAACGGAAGTACGCCGGGCCCGACTACACCGCCACCGCCTACCCGGAGGGTCAGCCCGACGGCCGGCTGGTGATGGAGGACCCGCCCGAGCACACGGCGACCCGGCGTCTGATCAACTTCGCGTTCACGCCGAGGCATGTCGCCACCATCGAGCCGAGAATCCAGGAGATCGTGACGATGCTGCTGGACCGGGTCGAGCGGGAGGCCGCCGAGCGCGGCGCCGCCGATCTGGTGCGGACCTTCTTCGCGCCGCTGCCGGTTTGGGTGATCAGCGGAATCCTCGGTCTGCACGCGCGTCATCTGGACAAGGTCCTGGCCGTCACCGACGCCGAGTTCGCGCTGGCCGAGACCCGCGACGAGGACGACGACACCGATCCGCTCGGCGCCGCGCTGATGACGGCTCAGTCGGAGCTCAACGAGATCCTCAGCGACCTGGTCCGGTCGCGGCGCGCCGAACCGGCCGACGACCTGATCTCGCACTGGGCGACCGCGACCGACGACGACGGCGAGCTGCTGCCGGTCTACGACGTCGTGGACCTGGTGATGCTGCTGTACTTCGCCGGCTCCGACACCACCGCCGGAACCCTGGTTTCGTCCACAGTGGACCTGATGGCCCAGCCCACGGAGCTCGCCCGGCTGCGCGCCAACCCCGAACTGTTCCCCGCGGCTGTGGAAGAGTTGTTGCGCCGCAACGCCCCCGCGCTGCGGGCCGTCCGGCGCTTCGCCATCGAGGACATGGTCATCGCCGGGCAGCGGATCGCGGCGGGCGACACGGTGATGCTGAGCATCCGAGCCGCCAACCGCGATCCGGCCGTGTTCGCCGACGCCGCCGCGTTCGACATGACCCGGCCGAGCAACCACCGTCACCTGGCCTTCGGACACGGTCCGCACCACTGCCCGGGCAACTCCCTGGCCGCCGTCGAGATGACGATCGCGTTGCGGGAGTTGTTCCTGCGCTTCCCCGGCATCGAGCTTGCCGTCCCGCCCGAGCGGATTCCCTGGCGCAGGTCCACCCTGATCCGCGCCGCCTACGGCCTTCCGGTGCGGTTGGGAGTAGTCGCCCAAGCCGCGTGACCCGTCACTGCCGGCGGCAGCCACCTCCGCCAACGGCGTGCAGTTCTGGGTTCAATATCCTCAAAGAGGTGCACCAGTACGAGCGGTGCCGCCCCGTGTCATTGATCGTTCCCGCGGTCGCGTCGCCCAACGTACCGGTACACCCGTATCCGTTGACCAGTCCCAAGGAGAGGTTGAGCTCGATCACGGTCGGGCAGTTGAACACGCCGACGGTCGCCTGCGCGTCACCGGCTGCGGCCAGGGTCATCGCCCCGGCCAGGATCACGGCGCCGGCCGCCGCACTCATTCGGTTCACACCTCAACCTTCAAGGCCGCCGCCGGCACACACAATCCGCCGTTCAGATCGCGGACGGTGCGATACACACGGTTTTCCCGTGCAGTTACGCCACCGGCCGAGTCGGGTTGGCGATCTGGGTGGCGACCTCGGCGGCGACCTCGATGGCGATCGCGATGGCCCGGGCGGCGAGGGGGGACCGGGTGCGGGCGGCCGGCCAGTGCAGGTGGATTTCTCGTGGTGGGAGGGAGGGGCGCAGTTCGTGGACGCGGAGCCGGTGGTCGGACTGGACCTCGGCGGCCCGGATCGCGAGCCACGGGAGCACCGCGGAACCCAGGCCGGCGCGCACCATCGACAGCAGGGTGTCGTTGATGGCGCTGCGGAACACGACTCGCGGGCGGGCGCCGCTGCGTTCGAGTGCCCGCTCCATCCAGGGTTGGTCGCAGGTCAGCGGCCAGGCGACCATCGGCGCCTGGTCGAGTTGCTCGAGCCGGACCGGGCCGTCCGGGAAGACGCCCCGGCCGGTCACCAGGAGGTACGGCTCGTCGAGCAGTTTGACGTGCTCGACGTCGCCGTCGAGCGTGCCGTCGTAGAACAGCAGGTCGAGATCGCCGATCCGCGGTTGTTCCGGCTCCTCCTCGGACAGCCTGATGTCGCAGCCGGGGTGCTCGTCGCGCAGCCGGCGCACCACGGCCGGCAGGATCACGTTGGACACGCTCTGGAACGTGCCGATGTCGATCCGGCCCTCGCCCGCGTTGAACCGGTCGACCGCGTCGGCCAGTCGCTCCGCCTGCGCCAGCAGCTCGCGACCGTGTCCGAGGACCACGGCGCCGAGCGGGGTGATCCGCACCGGTTTGGGCCCGCCCGGCCGGTCGAACACCGGGCCGCCGACGGCTCGTTCCAGCGCGGCGATCTGTTGGCTCACCGTCGACTGGGTGTAACCGAGCCGGGCCGCCGCCCGGCCGAAGGAGCCCTCGTCGGCGACGGCGGCCAGCGCGGCGAGGTGGCGCAACTCCACATCGGGCACAGGGACAGCGTAACGAGGGCGATCGCCGATTACGATTGCTTTGATCGAAGGTAATCGTTTTTCTCGATGTATGCGGCGGCCTAGCGTGGGCGTCATGACCACCAACGCCGAGCGACTCCTCGACATCAACGGCGCCGAGGTGTGCGTGCAGACCTTCGGGGACCGGGCCGACCCGGCGGTCCTGCTCGTGGCCGGGGCGTGCGCCTCGATGCTGTGGTGGGACGCCGCACTGTGCGAACGGATCGCGGCCGGCGGCCGGCACGTCGTGCGGTACGACCATCGCGACACCGGCCGGTCGACCAGCTACCCACCGGGCGCGCCGGGCTACTCCTACACCGACCTGGCCCTCGACACGCTCGGCATCCAGGACGCCCTCGGCATCGAGCGGGCCCACCTGGTCTGCCAGTCGATGTTCGGTGGGATCGGCCTGATCGCCGGCGTCGACCATCCCGACCGGGTCGCCTCACTGACGTTCGTCTCCAGCTCCACGGGCGAGCCCGGCCTTCCGCCGCCGTCGGGCGAGCTCGCCGAGGGACGGCCGGCCGAGCCCGACCCCGCCGACCCGGCCTCGGTCGTGGACTACGTGGTCGGCTCGGCCCGGGCGTATGCGGGCGGCTACTTCGACGAGGCCGCGACCCGGGCGTTGGCGCAGCGGGACGTCGCGCGGGCCCGGAACTACGCCTCGACCCTGGTCAACCACTACGCCATCGACGGCGACGGGCCGGCCCGCGGCGGCTTCGGCGACATCACCGCGCCGACGCTCGTGGTGCACGGCGGCCGCGACCCGCTCCTGCCGCTGCCGCACGGCGAGGCGTTGCGGGACGCGGTTCCCGGCGCGGAGCTGCTGGTCCTGGCGGAGGCCGGACACGACCTGCCGGCGCCGGCGTGGGATGCCTTCGTGCCGGCCCTGATCCGCCACACCGGGCGGGGCCGCTCATGAGCCGGTCGGCACTCTGGCTGCCGCTGTTCGACGACCTCGCCGACCCGAGGGTGGTGGCGCGGCTGGCCGCCGAAGCGGAGGAAGCCGGGTGGGACGGCTGCTTCGTGTGGGATCAGCTGTCCTGGCGAGAGCCGGTCCGGCAGATCGCCGACCCGTGGATCACCCTGGCGGCGATGGCCACCGCGACCGAACGGATCCGGTTGGGCCCGATGGTGACGCCGCTGCCCCGGCGCCGGCCGGCCAAGGTCGCCCGGGAGACCGCGACGCTGGACCGGCTCAGCGGCGGCCGGCTCACCCTCGGCGTCGGCATCGGCAGCGACCGGTTCGGCGGTGAGCTGTCCAGGACCGGTGAGCAGCTCGACGACCGGCAGCGCGGCCGGATGCTCGACGAGTCCCTGGCGATCCTGGCCGCCGCGTGGTCCGGCGGGCCGGTGCGGCACCGCGGCGAGCACCACACCGTCGACGGCATCGCGTTCCTGCCGCGACCGGTTCAGCGGCCCGGTGTGCCGGTGTGGGCCGCCGGGTTCCCCGGCAACCTCAAGCCGATCCGCCGGGCGGCCCGGCTCGACGGCTTCTTTCCGGCCAACCTGGAGCACCCGGACCAGCTCGCCGAGATCGTCGCCACCATCACCGGCCTGCGGTCGGGTTCGGCCGGCCCGCACGACATCGCCGTCGGTCTGCCCTTCGGCGCCGACCCCGCGCCGTTCATCGCCGCCGGGGCGACCTGGTGGCTGCCGGAGTTCGAACCCGGCGTGCCGCTCGACACGGTGCGCGGCGTGCTCCGCGACGGCCCGGGCGGTGGTTGAGCTGTTCGACTACGACGCCGAGCTGAGCCGCTACCACGTGCGGCTGCGGGCGGCCGCGGACGTCCGGACCGCCGACCGGGTGCTCGACATCGGTTGCGGCACCGGGCAGACCACGCGGGACGCCGCCCGGTCGGCGACCTCCGGAAGCGCGCTCGGCGTGGACCTGTCCCGCGCGATGGTGGACCGCGCCCGCGAACTCAGCGAGCGCGACGGCGTCCGCAACGTCACCTTCGAACGGGCCGACGCCCAGGTGCACCCGTTCCCGCCTGCGGGTTTCACCCTGGCGCTGAGCCGGTTCGGCACGATGTTCTTCACCGACCCGGTCGCCGCGTTCGGCAACATCGGGCGGGCGTTGCGGCCGGGGGCGCGGTTGGTGCAGTTGGTGTGGCAGGCCCCCGACCGCCAGGAGTGGTCCGGTGCGATCCGCCGCGCACTGGCCGGCGGCGCGAGCACGCCGGCCGGGCAGGCCGCGTTCTCGCTGGCGGACCCGGCCGTCGCGACCGGCGTGCTGACCGCCGCCGGCTTCACCGCTGTCGAGCTCACCGAGGTATCGGAGCCGGTCTACTACGGTCCGGACGCCGCGGCCGCCCGCGACGCCATCCTCGGCCTGCGCATGGCCGAGGAGCTGCTCGCCGGCCTGGACACCGCGGCGACGGCCCGGGCGCTCGACCGCCTGCTGGCCATGCTCGACACCCACGACACCGGCGCGGGCGTGTGGTTCGGCTCCGGCGCCTGGCTGATCACCGCGCGCCGGCGTTGACCCCGGAGGCCGGCGCCCGCGGGCGCCGGCCCCCGGTATCAGGTGGTGCGCTTGCGGCGGGCCAGGTTGGCCTTGCGGGCCTGGGTGCGGTCCTGGTGGTCGGCCACCGCGGCGGCCTCCCCGCGCGCGGGGTCGAGCAGCCGGGCCAGGGCGCCGACCGTGGGTGCTTCGTAGAGCACGTGCGGGGCCAACTCGTCGATGCCGAGACGGCGCCGGATCCGGATCATGATCTCCACGCCGACCAGCGAGTTGCCGCCCAGCTCGAAGAAGTTGTCCTCGGTGCCCACCCGGTCCAGGCCGAGCAGCTCCGCCCACACCTCGGCGATCGCGACCTCGACCTCGCCGGCCGGCGGGACGAACGCCACGCTCAGATCCGGCCGGGCGTGCCGGGCACCCGAGGATGCCGCGTCGG
>NZ_DASTBH010000094.1:0-6623 GCF_035712165.1 Actinophytocola sp.
CTGGTGCACGTGCTGTCCCGGGAACCGCGCGACGTGGAACTGTTCAGCGGGCGGCTGGACGCCGACCGGCTGGCCGCCCTGCTCGACACGATCGTGCCCACGACCGACGTCGACCACTGGTGGCTGTGCGGGCCGTTCGGCCTGGTGCAGGACGCCGAGCGGGTGCTGGCCGACCGCGGCGTGCCGGCCGAGCGGGTGCACCACGAGTTGTTCTACGTCGACGAGCCGCCGCCGGCGCCCAAGCGGGTCGACGAGTCCGAAGTGGACGGACCGACCGCCGAGGTGACCCTGGTGCTGGACGGCAAGGAGACGACGCTGTCGCTGCCCGTCGACACCCCGATTCTCGATGCGGCCCAACGGGTTCGCTCGGACCTGCCGTTCGCCTGCAAGGGTGGGGTGTGCGGCACCTGCCGGGCGAAGGTGACCTCCGGCGAGGTGGCCATGCGCCGCAACTACGCCCTGGAGCCGCACGAGTTGGCCGCCGGTTTCGTCCTGACCTGCCAAGGCCTACCGGTCACCGACAAGGTCACCGTCGACTACGACGCCTGAGATGCGCCGGGCGCACGCCAGCGCTTCGGTGTGCGTGGTGTCCACCTCCAGGTCGTAGACCACACCCTGGTGCACCGCTTCCGCCTGTGCCACGGCCATTCCGCCGGCCCGGTCGCCCCGGGCGACCTCCCGGCCGGCGGCGACCGGCCCCGCACACCGGACCCCGACCCACAGCACGTCCAGCCCCGCGAGGGCGATCCGCCAACGTTGCTGCGACGTGGCCCCGCCGAGGAACACGTCGTCGACGATGATCCGGGCGCCGGCCCGCGCCATCGCGGCGACGCCGGCCACCCAGGCATCCTCCAGCCGCCGGAACTCCGGCCCGATGTGCACGGCGCCATCGCCCGTGATCTCGATGCCTGCGGCCGATTCCCGCATGGCGGCGGGCATCGCGGCGATCAGCGTGTCCACGCCCAGCGCGAGCCACGGTCCGGGCAGCAGCGCCTGCAGACACCGGGCGATGCCGGACTTGCCCGAACTGGACCCGCCGTTCAGCACGATCACCGACGTCACCGCCCCACCTTAGGTGGACGGGATCAGTCTGGCGGCGGCATCTGGATTCCGCGCCGGCGCTAGGCTCCCACCATGTCCCGAGCCGGATTGGACAAGGACCCGCACGACGTCGCCTCGATGTTCGACGGGGTGGCCAAGGGCTATGACCGCACCAACTCGGTGATGACGCTCGGGTTCGACCGGCGCTGGCGGGAGACGACCCGGCAGGCGCTGGACGCCGCTCCCGGCGAGCGGGTGCTCGACCTGGCCGCCGGGACCGCCGTCTCGACCGTGGAGTATGCCCGGTCGGGCGCCTGGTGCGTGGCGGCCGACTTCTCGCTGGGCATGTTGCGCGGCGGCGCGCACCGGGACGTGCCCAAGGTCGCCGCCGACGCCCTGCACCTGCCGTTTCGCAGCGGGGTGTTCGACGCGGTGACGGTGTCCTTCGGGCTGCGCAACATGAACGACACGGTGGCCGCGCTGCGCGAGATGGCCCGGGTGGTCCGGCCCGGCGGCCGGCTGGTGATCTGCGAGGTGTCCCAGCCGGGCTGGCGGCCGGCCCGGTGGGCCTACCACCACCTGCTGCTGCGTGCCCTGCCGTGGGTCGCCCGGCCGTTCTCGTCCAACTCGGTCGCCTACCGGTACCTGGCCGAGTCCATGCGCGACTGGCACGACCAGCGCTCGCTCGCCGAACTGATCGCCGAGTCCGGGTGGCACGAGGTCGAGTGGATGAACCTGACCCTGGGTGCGGTCGCCCTGCACCGCGCGGTCAACCCCCCGGCGGGGACCCGCGAGGCCGAACCGGCGGCGACTCGCGAGCCCCCCGAGGGTAGCTAGTTGTTGCCGAGCCGGGCGGGGGTCTGGGTGATGGTCTGGGCGGAGACGGTGCCGTCCGAGCCGGTGCTGCCCTGCACCGCCACGGTCTGGCCCGGTTGCAGGTCGGACAGGCCGCCGTCCTTGGTCACCCGGACCTGCGTGGAGTCCGAGGTGGACACCTTGACCGTGCGGCCGTCCGGCGTCTTGACGTAGACGTCGGTGCCTTCGACCTTCTCCACGGTGCCGATCGTGCCGCGGGCCTGCGGCCCCTGGCCGCCGTTGCCCGGCCCGTTGAACACGCGGCCGCCGCCGGGTCCGGCCGCCTGACGCGGGTCGTCGTCGGCGATCGCCGCGTGCGTGGCGATCCCGCCGAAGAACGCGGCCACCACGACCACCGCCGCGATGAGGCCGAGGGTCAGCTTGTTCACCGGCCGCTTGTTCTGCTTCAGCTCGGTGGACAGGTCCTCGCCGGCCACCGGCCGGTTCAGCAGGTCGTCCTGGGGTTGCGGTTCGGACATGGTCTTCCTCTCACTCATGGCGCAGGGCTTGGATGGGCCGCAGCGACGCGGCGCGGCTGGCCGGATAGCTGCCGAAGAACAGGCCGATCAGGGCGGACACCGCGAAGGCGAGCAGGATCGACGACGGCACCACCACCGGATCGATCCCGGCGACCTGGAACTGGCTGCCGATCACCCCGACGGCCACCCCGAGCAGCCCGCCGAACAGGCTCAGCAGGGTCGCCTCGGCCAGGAACTGGCCGAGGATCGCCGCCCGGGTGGCGCCGATCGCCTTGCGGATCCCGATCTCCCGGATCCGCTCGGTGACCGTGACCAGCATGATGTTGGTGACCCCGATCCCACCGACCAGCAGCGAGATCGCCGCCACCGCGGCCAGCAGCACGGTGAACGTCTGGGTGGTCTCGGTGCGCGCGGCCAGCAACTGCGACGGGTTGAGGATCCGGAAGTCGGACTGGCTGGCGTTGGTGATCCGGTGCCGGGCGTTGAGGATCGCGGTCACCTCGGCCTGCGCGGCCGAGATGGCGTCCGCCGACACCGCCTGCACCGCGATCTGGCTGAGCGACCCGTACCCGGTCACCGAGTTCTGCACCGCGGTCAGCGGGGCGACGGCGCTGTCGTCGGCGTTCTGCAACCCGCTGGTGCCCTTCGGCGCGAGCACCCCGATCACGGTGAACTGGATGCTGTCGACCAGCACCTGCTGGCCGACCGGGTCGGCGGTGCCGAACAGCGACTCGGCCGCGGTGGCGCCGAGCACCACGACCTTGCGGGCGGCCCGCACGTCCTCGTCGGTGAACCCCGTGCCGGTCGCCACCGGGCTGTTCGTGGTCTCGAAGTACTCCGGGTAGGTGCCGGCGAACTGCGGGATCTCGTGGCTGGCCGGCCCGTACACGGCGGTGACCGAGGTGGTGACCACCGGGGAGGCGGCCTTGACGTCCGGCGCGCCGAGCGGGTCGACCAGCGCCTTGGCGTCCTCGACGGTCAGCGGCCGGCCGGTGGTCTGGCCCGGACCGCGCAGCGGGGCGACGGTGAGCACGTTGGTGCCCAGCCCGGCGATGCTCTGCTCGACGGCGGCCGACGCCCCGCTGCCGACCGCGACGAGCATGATCACCGCGCCGACCCCGATGGTGATGCCCAGCGTGGTCAGGCCGGAGCGCAGCTTGTTCGCGGTCAGGCCGCGGATGGCGAAGCGCAGGATCTCGACGATGTTCATCGCACCGCCCAGACCTGGCTCGCGGCGGTGTCGGCGACGATCCGGCCGTCGCTGACCCGCACCACCCGCTCGGCGTGCCGGGCCACGTCGTCCTCGTGGGTGATCACCACGATGGTCCGGCCGAGCGCGTTGAGCCGGTCGAACACCGCCAGCACCTCGGCCGTGCTCTCGCTGTCCAGGTTTCCGGTGGGCTCGTCGGCCAGCACCAGCGCCGGCGCGTTGACCAGCGCCCTGGCCACCGCCACCCGCTGCTGCTGCCCGCCGGAGAGCTGGCTGGGCTGGTGGCCGGCCCGGTCGGACAGGCCCACCAGGTCCAGCGCGGCCAGCGCGCGCTGCCGGCGCTCCCGGCGGCCCAGCCCCGCGTACACCAGCGGAAGCTCTACATTGGACAGTGCCGAGGTGCGCGGCACCAGGTTGTAGGACTGGAAGATGAAGCCGATCTTCCGGTTGCGCAGCAGGGAAAGCTGCCGCTCGTTGAGCTCGGCCACGTCGATGCCGTCCAGCCGGTAGCGGCCCTCGGTCGGCACGTCGAGGCAGCCGATCAGGTTGAGCAGCGTGGACTTTCCCGAGCCGGACGCGCCCATGATCGCCAGGTAGTCACCGGGCTGGACGGTCAGGTCCACCCCACGCAGCGCGTGCACCCGGGTGTCGCCCGAGCCGTAGGTCTTGTGCAGCCCGGTGACCTCGATGACGGGGTTCGGCATCGATCGCTCGCTCACCGGCCACCGCCCGGGATGATCACGCCGCCGCCGGGGCCGCCCTGGAAGCCGCCGGTGCCACCGCCGAGCCGGCCCTGGCCACCGGTCCCGCCGGTGCCTCCGGTGGTCGCCCCGGAGGTGGCCAGCACCACCTGGTCCCCCTCGGAGATCCCGGAGGTGATCTGCACCAGCGACTCGCTGCGCACACCCACCTCGACCGTCCGGGTGGACTCGGTCCCGTTGTCGAGCACGGTGACCGTGGTCTGCCCGCCTGCGGTGCGCACCGCCGCGGACGGCACGGCGAGGGCGTCGTCGGCCCGGGCCACGGTGATCGCGACGCTGGCCGACTGACCGGGCCGCAGGCCCTGCGGCGGGGTGGTCAGGCCGAGCGTGACGCCGAACTGAACCACGTTGTTGCTGGTCGTCGGGGTCAGGTCGACCTGGGTCACCTTCGCGGCCACCGGGGTGTCCGGCACCGCGTTGACGGTGACCGTGGCCTCCTGGTCGGTCTTGATCTTGCTGACGTCGATCTCGGCGACGTTCGCCCGGACCACCAGGTTGGCCAGGTCGGTGAGCACGATGAACGCGCTGCCGCCGCTGTCGCTGTCGCTGCTGCCCTGGGCGGAGGAGTTGCCCGATCCGCCGACGCGCTGCCCGACGCTGCCGTTGATCGCGGTGACGGTGCCGGCGCCGGGCGCGGTGAGCACCGTCGCGGTCCGGGCGTCCTTGGCCTGGATGAGGGCGAGCCTGGCCTGGTCCACCTTGGCCTCGGCGGCGGCGACGCTCTGCGCGTTGCCGCCACCCTGGCCGGTCGTGCCGGTGTCGCCTGCGGCGTCCTCGGCGGTTTCCAGGTCCTCCTGTGCCGCGGCCAGGTTGGACTGGGCGACGGTGACCTGCTGCCGGGCCTCGGTGTCGTCCAGCTTGGCGAGCTGCTGCCCGGCGGCGACCGAGTCACCGACCTTGACGTTGATCTCGGTGACGGTGCCGGACGTGCCGAAGTCGGCGTCCGCGGTGTAGGCGCTCTGCACGGTGGCCGCCGCCGACACGGTCTCGACCACGCTGGTCCTGGTCGCGGCCACGGTGCGCACACCGGAGTTCGCGCTGCTCTCTTCGCTGGGCCACAGCAGCGTGTAGGCACCCCAGCCGGCCGCGCCGAGTGCGAGCACCAGGACGACGTTGATCGCCAGAATCCGCTTCTTCCGCATGCGGCCAATGCTGGCGAGCGTAGGTGCGGGTGAGCTTGGAACAGCCTGGGAGTTAGCTGGGTGCCCGGATCACTTTCGTCAGGTGCCGCACCGCGTCCAGCACGAGCAGCCCGGCCAGCACGCACAGGCCGATCGCGGCCGCCATCCAGTTGCCGAAGTAGCGGGTGGAGACCAGCTGGGTGCCGTCTTCGAGCACCAGCGTGATGGTGGCGATCCCGCGCGGCCAGCACCAGAACGCGCCCCAGACGGCGAAGCCCGCGGCGAGGAGTTCGGCGACGGCCAGCAGGACCCGCAGCGGTCGCCGGGACCGGGGACGACGGGCTGGTGCAAACAGGTCCGCGGCAGGCTCGTCTGCGATGGGCGGCGCACTCACGTTTGTCAGCTTCTCATGCGCAGGCGAGACGCCGACCGTCACGTTCGGGGGTCAGGACCCCCGAACGTGACGGAGCCGGCTCAGCGCGCCCGCGCCGAGGCGTTGTAGTACTGGTTGGAGTCCGAGCGGTACATGAACACGATGGCACCGAGGATCACGGCAGCCTGGATCAGCGAGATGACCAGTTCCAGGCCACCCGCCAGCCGCAGGTTGGCCAGGCTGGAGATGATCCCCAGCGCCCCCAGGACGGTGAGCGTGATCCGGGCCCAGTTGCGGCCGGCCCGCATCTTGTAGGCGAACAGCAGGAACAACCCCATGAAGATCAGGCCGACGATCACGGTGAAGACGATGCTGAAGGTGACCGCCGCGTCCACGTCCGACTCGGTGAACGACCCGTTGGACCTGCGCAGGCTTTCCCGGGCCGCATCCTCGATGGCCGACCGGCTGACCGTCAACGTCAGGATGATCGTCAGGATGCTGATCCCGACGCTCACCAGCCACAACTTGAATGCGGTTTCCACCGACTTCGGGGCCGCCACGGGAGCGATGGACATCTCTCGTTCGCTGGGTGGCGGAGCGCTTGGCATCGGTTCGTACGCCGGACGCTGGCCTTCCGGCTCGATAGGACCTGTCATGCGGCAGAACCTACCGTGTGTGACCGCCCCGCGGGTCACAAGTCGGACGCGACCACGCCCCGCAGGGCGGCCCGCAGGCCGTCGCCGTCCCGGGCCCAGGCCAGCACGGTGTCACCGTCGTCGAGCC
>NZ_DASTBH010000095.1:0-3282 GCF_035712165.1 Actinophytocola sp.
GCCGCGGGTGCCGGAACGTTCCCTGGCAGATCAGCCGGCCGAGCGTGGCGGGCGCGAACCAGCAGTACCTGGCGGTGCCGTGGATGGCGATGGCGCGCCGGACCGGGTCGACAGCGCCGGTCCATCCACCGTCACGCAGACCGGCGAGGTACCGGTCGGTGACGGCGGCGGCGAGGTCGGGCAGGAGCGCGCCGTCCACCACGCCGTCCGTCGCGCAGCGGACGATCAGGTCCGCCGCGTCCTGCCCGACGCCGCCCGCGCCGGCGTACCACCAGCCGAGCAGCACGCTCACGTCGCCGTCGTCGACGAGATTGGTGGGCGAGACGTCCAGATGGCAGACCGTGCGCGGGGTGGCCTCGGCCAGCGCCAGGACGGTGGACCGCTCCGCCCAGAGCCGCCGGAGACCGGAGCGCACCGCGGCCGGCCACACCGTCGCGACCGGGTGCTGCCACGGGGCCGCGGCGCCGTTCCGGACGCCGCGGGCGGGTCCGTGGTCCAGGTACTGGGCGAGCCAGCGTCGCGACAACCAGGGCAGGTCCGGTACGCGGTCGACCCATTGCGCCTGTGCCGTGCCCAGTTGCCAGGCGAAGTGAGCCAGGTGCGACACCGTCCAGGACACGCCGGGCGTGCCCCGGACGTCGGCCAGCCACAGCTCGATGCCGCCGTCCGGTCGCTGACCGACCTCCAACAACTGGGGCGCCGCGATGCCGCAGTCGCGGTAGACGGCACCGGCGAACCCGCTGAGGTGGGCGAGTAGCTCCCGACGCCAGTAGTTCCAGTGGTCCGGCGCGAAGCTGGCCCGCCAGGCCGCGGCGTCGGCCTGGCGACACGCGGGGGGCTTGATGATCTTCAGTACGGCGCTGCCCGCCGGCCCGCCCACGCGCCAGATGCCGCCGATCGCGGCGTTGCCGTCGTCGTGCGGCACGACGTCCACCGCGTCGATCCGACCGCCGAGTTGGGCGGGCATGACCTCGCAGAGCGGGGCCGTGTCGGGCTGTGCCCGGATTCCGACCACCGTCCGCCCCCAGACGTCGCGCCGGACGACCGCCCACCGGGGACTGGCGTCGAGCCCTGCCCGACACCAACCCCCGGTGAGTTCATCGATCATGTTCCGGCTGCCTCTCTCGCTTTCCGTACCCTCTGGGGCCGTCAGGCCGGCGTGCAGGAGCGGATCTGTGGCCGCGCGGTGCTGTTGCCGTTGAACATGGTGGTGAAGCCGAAGGTGTTGCCCGAGCCGTTGGAGCGCATGGTCATCACGTAGCCGGTGGAGTCCCAGGACGGGGTGCCGTTCCAGGTGGCGGACATGCGCTGTGGTGCGGTGAGGGCGACGACCACGCTCCAGTTGGTGGCGCCGGAGACGGTCACGGAGGTGTTGTACCGGTCGCCCCAGACCTGGCCCGGTGTGATGGTCGCGGTGCAGGAGGCCGGGGGTGGCGGGGGCGGCGGGTTGGGCGGCGGCGGGTTCGGTGGCGGCGGGTTCGGTGGCGGCGGGTTCGGTGGTGGCGGGTTCGGTGGTGGCGGGTTCGGGTTCGGCGGCGGTGGCGGCGCGGGTGAGGTCGGCGGCGCGGGGGCGATGAACGGGCACGTGTTGCGGTACGACCTGATGCCGTTGGCGTCCATCAGGGACGGACACAGGAACTGGCTGTAGCGGTCGTCGTTGTCGACGAAGATCTTGAGCCAGGGGATCAGGATCCGCATCTCCAGCACGTTGGCGCGGGTGGGGAAGAGGTGGTCGGCGCCGGTGAACTCCATGTAGGCGCGCTCGGTCGTGGCCGGCAGCGAGTTGTAGTAGCCGGTGACCATCGACGGGGTGACCGTCGTGTCGTTCTGCCCGGCGATGAGCAGCGCCGGGACCCGCAGGTTGGTCGGGTTCCCCGAGGGCTTGAACGGGGCGAGCCCGATGGTGGTCTTCAGCGAGGGGCGCTGTTCGGCCGCGTAGAGGGAACCGCCGCCGCCCATGGAGTGGCCGATCACCGACAGCCGGCTGGCGTCGACCCGGTCGCGCACCGGGCTGCGCTGGGTCAGGTAGTCGAGGGCGGCCAGCAGTTGGGTGCCCCGGGCGGCGTCGAAGTCGTTGCGGCTGTTGGTCTCGACGCCGATCACGACGAAGCCGAAGGACGCGAGCCAGTGCCCCATCCAGGCCTCTTCGACGGAGAACAGGGCGGTGTAGCCGGGCACGATGGCGACGCCGCCGAACGTACCCTGGCTGGTGTCGGTGGGGTGGTAGATCATCCCGCCGCCGAAGCCGTTGCCGGCCGGCACGCTCGTCTGCGCGGTGGCGAACGTGCCTCGCTGTGCCGACACGCTGGCGGCCGTCGGATCCGGGCCGCGCTGGTACGGGTTGTCGGCGGCCGCAGCCGACCGGCTCACCACCGTCACCGTGGCGGCCGCGAGAACGGCCACCAGGACGGGTATGACCTTCGCGAGCGTCCGCCTGACGGAGCCGTGCGCCGTCCGGCCCTCGGGTGGGCCTTCAGGTGGGCGTGCGGGTGGACCTGCGGGTGGGCGCATGCGTGATACCTCCTCGTCTACCTGGCCCGGCCGCCCCGGCGAGGGATGTTAGCGCTAACAATCTCGGCCACGGCAGGTGCCGCCGAAATTTTCGGACCGACAGGGTTTTAAGGTGGGGGCGAGCGGCGGCTGAAACTTTCTAAGATATTCCCGGAAAGTTATCGGTCACAGCGGCGACTGTCAATACGTTGACCTCAGCCGCGGGCGCTATCGCGGGGCTGGCGGCGCCGTGCTTCCCCGGACGACCAACTCGGTCGCCAGCTCCACCCGCTTGCCCCGCGGCGCGAGGTCCTCGGACAGGTCGAGCGCCATGCGGGCGGCCGCCGCCCCCATCTCCTGGAGCGGCTGGCGGACCGTCGTCAGCGGCGGCACCAGCCACTGGTCGAGATCGTAGTCGTCGAAGCCCACCACGCTGAGGTCGTCCGGGATGCGCAGGCCGGCCAGGCTCGCGGCGTGGTAGACGCCGATGGCCATGCCGTCGTTGAGCGCGAAGATCGCCGTCGGCGGGTCGGGGAGGCGGAGCAGCTCCTCGGTGTGGCGCAGACCGTCCTCGATCTCGAACTCACCCTGCCGGATCAACGCGGGATCCACAGGTACGCCGGCCGCGTCCAACGCTGCCCGGTAACCGTCGAGCCGCGCCCGACTGCACAAGGCGTACTCGGGGCCCGTGATCACGGCGATGCGTCGGTGCCCCAGCTCCAGCAGGTGCCGGGTCGCCGACAGCCCGCCGTTCCAGGTGGTGGCGCCGACCGACGGCACGTCGTCGCGGGG
>NZ_DASTBH010000096.1:0-11873 GCF_035712165.1 Actinophytocola sp.
CCGGCGTCATGGCTGTTCCCGTTGGCGTTGCAGGGGGTGAAGCCGTCGCTGGACGAGGCCTCCGGGTCGGTGGTGTT
The DNA here is from genome assembly GCF_035712165.1 of Actinophytocola sp. Taxonomy (GTDB): domain Bacteria; phylum Actinomycetota; class Actinomycetes; order Mycobacteriales; family Pseudonocardiaceae; genus DASYTH01. Next base: position 78 of record NZ_DASTBH010000096.1, read on the forward strand.
CACCGACGGGGCGGGCGCCGTGCGGGCGGCGGTGCCGCCGGGATTCATGGTGGACGCCAACATCCACCCGCGGCGCGGCACGGGGGAACGGTCGAACAATGTCAACTACAGCCTGGTCCCGCACGGCGGCGGGTGGGCGCTGCGGGTGGACCTGGACCAGGCGTGGCTGCGGGACCCGACGCGGGTGTTCCCGGTGGCGGTGGACCCGACGTTCCGCGACAACTCCGAGTCCGATGACACGTTCGTGTCCAAGCGGGACCACGCCAATCGGAACAACTCGTCCGAGGGTGACCTGCTGGCCGGCACGTACAACGGCGGCACGGAGCGGGCGGCGTCCTATCTGCATTTCAGCAACCTGAAGACTTCGCTGCCGAACCGGTACGTGCTCGGCGCCCAACTCAACCTGTGGAACTACTGGTCGTATTCGTGCCGGGCCCGGGCGGTCAACGTGTACGAGGTGACCAAGGCGTGGTCGGGGTCGACGACGAAGACGTGGGCGGGGCCGTCGTTCGACTCGGCGCACCGGTTGGCGACCAGTTCGTTCGCCTACGGCTACGACTCATGCCCGTCGGGCGGCTGGGGTTCGTTCCAGTTGCCGGTGGGGCGGGTGCAGGGGTGGCTGCACGGCGACCCGTTCCACGGGATCACCGTGCGTACGTCGGAGACGGACAGCTTCGCATGGAAGCGGTTCGGATCGGCGAACTTCGCCACCGCCAGCGGCCGCCCCTACATCGACCTCAATTATTCCGACCAGGGGGCCCAGTACTCGCTGGTGAGTTCGACGTTCAACCCGCCGGTGACGGCGGCCTCGGCAGGCCGGATCCCGGTGCGGGTGTACAACTGGGGCTGGCACACGTGGACGCCGACCAACGGCTACCGGCTGACGTACAAGATCTTGACTCCGGGTGGGTCGCTGGTGCGCAACGGGCCGCTGTACACGATGCCGCGCAACGTGGCCCCGCACCAGTCGGCGGACATCTCGATCCAGGTCGAGGCGCTGGCGCTGGGCAACTACATCCTGCGCTTCGACATGGTCAACCCGTCCGGGCAGTCGTTCCAGAGCACCTACGGTGTGCCGTTCGGCCAGGCCACCTTCAGCGTGCAGAACGGCGGCCCGACGATCGGCGACGGCGGGGTGTTCCCGGCGCACAACGGCTACGCCGACACGCTGACCCCCACGCTGTGGGCCGACTATGTGGACCCGGACAACACCCCGGCCGGGGGGCGGCAACTGCGGTTCCGGGTGTGCAAGGGCACCCCGGCGGCGCCGGGCACCTGCCAGAGTTCCGGTACGAACACCTGGTTGACGTCCACGACGTGGCGGGTGCCGGCCGGGCTGCTGGAGTGGCACGAGCCAGCCCACTGGTACGTGCGGCTGTCCGACACCCAGGCACAGACGGCCGAGCTGGGCCCGTACGTGTTCACCCCGACGGTGCCACAGCCGGAGATCACCAGCCACCTGGCCACGGCACCGGCCGGCGCGGACGTGCCCGGCTTGAACCCGTACGCGGGCAACTACTCCACCACGGTCACCGACGCCTCCGTCTTGGTGGCTGGCCCAGACCTGGCCATGACCCGCACCTACAACTCGCAGGACCCACGCGCCTCCAACGCGTTCGGCGCCGGGTGGGCCAGCCCGGTAGACCAGCGCGTCACCGCCGACACCGACGGTTCGGGCAACGTGGTGCTCACCCTGCCCACCGGCGGGCAGGTGCGGTTCGGCCGCAACCCGGACGGCAGCTACGCCCCGCCGGCCGGCGCGAACCTGACCCTGGTCGCGGCCGGCACCCCGACGGTGTGGACCCTACGGGACGGGTCCGGCCACCGGCGGCTGTTCACCGACGACGGGCGGCTGTCCTCCGTGGTCGATCCCGACGGCCGGATCCAGACGTACGGATACGACGCCGGCGGAAAGCTGGCCACGATCACGGACGTGGCCAGCGGCCGGAAGCTTCATCTGACGTGGACCGGCGGGCACGTGACCAGGGTGGCCACCGATCCGCCCGTCACCGGGCAGCCGGCCCCGGCGTGGACGTACGCCTACGACGGGGACCGGCTCACACAGGTGTGCATGCCGCTGTCGGCCCAGTCGTGCACCAGCTACGCCTACACCGGCTCGTCGCACTACCGGTCGGTGGTCGTCGACGACAACCCGGCCGCGTACTGGCCACTGGGCGAGCCGGATGGGGCGGCCGACGCGGTCAACGTGGTGGCCACCAAGGCCGGTGAGCGAAAGGCGCCGTATGACGACGTCACCGCCGGCGTTCCGGGTGCGCTGGCCGGCTCACCGGACACCGCGGCGGATTTCGGGGCGTCGGTCACCAGCGCGGTCAAGCTGCCCAAGAACCTGGCCGACACGTCGATCGGGCTGGCGGTGGAGCTGTGGTTCAAGGCCGCCGCCGGGGAGAACGGCGTGCTGTTCGGCATGCAGAACGACGACCTGACCAGCCTGGCCAGCGCCACCCAGTGGACCCCGGTGCTGTACGTCGGCACCGACGGGCGGCTGCACGGGCGAACGTGGACCGAACCGGTGTCGACCCAGATGCTGTCCCCGGGGCGGGTCGACGACGGATCGTGGCACCATGTCGTGCTTTCCGGCGCGGGCGACGCCCAGCAGCTCTACCTCGACGGTGCGCCGGTCGGCACGCCCATCACCGGCCGGCTGATCGACCACCGGGACATGGTGTACGCGCAGTTCGGCAACGGCCGCGGCTCGACCGGCTGGCCAGCCACCGTCGTCGGCGCGTTCCCGTTCACCGGCCACATCGACGAGGCCGCCTACTACCGGCACCCGCTGGGGCCGACGCAGGTGGCCGCGCACTGGGCCGCCCGCAACCCCACCGTTCGGCTGACCACGGTCACCGAGCCGCTGGACACCGCTACGCAGATCACCACCCTGCAATTGGGCTATGACGGCCCGTCCGGGCGGGTGGCCACCATCACTGACCGCAACGGCGCCTCCTGGGATCTCGGCGCACCGACGCCAGATGATGGCCACAGGGTGGTCGTGTTGGCCCCAGACAACGCCGAACCGGTCACCTACCGGCACGACATGAACCGCGGCGGCCGGCTCGCCTCGCGCACTGACACGTTCGGCGAGCAGGCGTGGGCGTACAACGCCCGCGGGTTCGTGTCCAAATACACCGACGCCAACGGCAACGCGACCAGCTACGACACCGACAAGCGCGGCAACGTGCTCGCGGAGACGAGATGCCGCACCAGCGGCGACTGCTTCACCAGCTACGCCGGCTACCACCTCAATGCCCCCGACCCGCTCGATCCCCGCAACGACGTGCGGATTTGGACCGCCGACGGCCGCTCGGCCTCGGCCACCGACACCACCCACCGGATCTCCAACACGATCGACGCCACCGGACGGGTCACCGCCGTGACCTACCCCACCCCCTCGGGGATCACCGCGGCGCCGACCGCGGCGTATACCTACTCGGTCGGCACCGAGGCAGCCGAGCCCGCCGGCACCGGCCCGGTCCCCGCCGGGCTGCTGCTCACCTCGACCGGCCGCAACGGCAAGACGGTCCGCCACTACTACAACAACGCCGGCGATCTCGTCCGCACGGTCGACACCGTCGGCCTGACCACCAGCCACACCTACGACGCGCTCGGCCGGGTCACGAGTTCCACGTCGGCCTCGCAGTCCGGCGACTCGTACGGCGCCACGACCTTCACGTACAACGCGGTCTCCCTGCCGGCCACGGCAACCGGACCGGCCACCATCAACGCGGTGACCAATGAAACGCATCGGATCCGCACGACGTACGGCTACGATGCGGCCGGGCGGCGCACCAGCCAGACCCTCGACGACATCGCCGGAAACGATCCGACCCGTACCTGGACGCGGACCTACGACCCGGCGGGCCGGGTGGACACTATCCAGACCCCGGACGGGAAGGTCACCGACCTGGACTGGGACACCCGCGGCGATCTGGTCAAGGAGAACAGACCCGGCGGGCTGGTGCTCGAGCACACCTACGACGAGGCGCACCGGCGCACCGAAACCACCGCCCTCGGCACCGGCGTCGACCCGATGAACCCGACCGCCACGTCCATGATCGTGGAGTCGCGGGCGTACGACCCGGGTGGCCGGCTCGCCTCGGTGATCGACGCGATGGGCCGCGAGACCGCCTACACCTACTACGGCGACAATCTGCTGACCACCGCGGCCAGGGTGCGCCGCAACACCGACGGCGACATCACCTCGTCCACCACCTTGGAGACGCTGGATTACAACGCCGCCGGGCAGGTCAACCGCCGCGTCACCGTCGGCGGGATCGTCACCACGTCGGTGTTCGACAAGGCCGGCTACGTCAAGGAAGACCACTTCGACCCCAACGGCCTGAACCGCACCATCACCTACACCCGCAACATCGACGGGACCGTCGCCACCGCCACGCTCACCGGCAGCGCCTCGCCAGGCCGTGCCGAGACCAGGGGCTACACCTACGACGACGCCGGCCGGGTCCGCACCGAGACCGTCAGCAACACCGACGGCAGCCCGGCCACGCTGACGACCACCTACGTCCGCGACGCGCGTGGCCTGCCCACTGTGGTCACCGACCCGGCCGGGGTCGAAACGCGGCATAGCTACGACCTGGCCGGCAACCTGGTCACCACCACCGGCGAGGCCCGCACCGTGTGGACCGGCGGCACCAGCGCCACCGCAGAGCCGGTCACCACCGTCGGGTACAACGCCTTCGGCGAAGCCGTCCACACCCGCGATCCCGGCGGCGCGGTCACCACCACAAGTATGGACGCGATGGGCCGGCCGGCCACGATCACCCTGCCCACCTACACCCCGCCGGGCGGCGTGGCGATCACCGCCACCACCAGCATCGAGTACGACGACCGCGGCCTGGTCGAGCGGTCCACCGACCCGTTGGGCCGGGCCACCAGCTACACCTATGACCCGTACGGCAACCAGCTCACCCGCACCCTGCCCGACCCGGACGGCGACGGCCCCAAGCCGGCCCCGGTGTGGGCCTACACCTACGACCGGGTCGGCGAACTGTTGTCGACGACGGACCCGACCGGCGCGGCGACCTCAGCCACCTACGACGACCTCGGCCGGCAGATCACCTCCACGGTCACCGACCGCACGACCGGAACGACGCTGTACCTGACCACCGATCTGGGCTACGACGGCGCCGGCAACCTCACCACCGTCACCACCCCGCTGGACCACGTCACCACGACCACCTTCAACACCGCCGGTGAGCCGCTGCGTACCACCGACCCGTCCGACCGGTTCACTCAGTACACCTACGACATCGCCGGCCGGGTGGCGACTGTCGTCAAGGGCAAGGGCACCGCGTACGTCGATCCGGTCACCACCAATACCTACGACCTGGCCGGGCGGCTGACCGCGCAGGCGGACTGCACCACCACGGCGACCGGCACCTGCGGCGCCGTGCTCCGCACCGAGACCGCCACCTACGACGGGAACGGCCAACCGGTCACCGTCACCAGTGGCGAGGGCCGGCCCACCGCCTACGGCTACAACCCTGCCGGCCAGCTCACCAGCATCACCCAGCGGCGGGTCGCCACGGACGCGACCACCGCCGTCACCGTGCAGCTTGGCTACGACCCGGCCGGCCGGCGTACCCGCATGGTCGACGGCAACGGCAACGCGACCAGCTACACCTACACGCCGTGGGGGCAGACCGCCTCGGTCATCGAACCGTCCACCGCCGCCCACCCGGACGCCGCCGATCGCACCTGGACCGCCGGCTACGACGCAGCCGGTCAACCTGTCACGTACCTGCTGCCCGGCGGGATCACCCGCACCCGCACGTACGACCGACTGGGCAACCTCACCGGCGAAACCGGCACCGGGGCCGAGGCCGCCACCACCGCCCGGCAACTCGACCACGACGCGCTCGGCCGGATCACCTCCGTCGGCGGCCCGGGAGGCACCACCACGTACACCTGGAGCGACCGCGGACAGCTCACCGGCGCGACCGGGCCGGCCGGGAACGCCTCCTACACCTACGACGCCGAAGGCAACCTGGTCAGCCGCACCGACGCCGCCGGCACCGCCACCTTCACCTACTACGCCGCCGGCCTGCCGTCCACCGTCACCGACCCGCTCACCGGCGTCACGGCCACCCACACCTACAGAAACAGCGGCCAGCTGGGCCAGACCACGTACGGCACCGGCGGCCCCACCCGCACCTACACCTACGACAACCTCGCCCGCCTGGACACCGACGTCTACAAGAAGCCCAACGGCACCACCACCGCCTCCACCGACTACGGCTACGACCGCGACGACCTGCTCACCAGCAAGACCACCACCGGCGTCGCGGGCGCCGGCGCCCACAGCTACGGCTACGACGGCCTCGCCCGGCTCACGTCGTGGACCCGGCCCGGCAACGTCCAGACCGGCTACGGCTACGACGGCGCCTCCAACCGCACCACGGTCACCGACCCCACCGGCACCCGCACCACGGGCTATGACGCCCGCAACCGCGCCACCACCGCGAACGGTGCCGGGCAGACCACCGAATCCTGGACCTGGACGCCCCGCGGGAGCTTGGCCACCCGCGTCTCCGGCACCACCACCGACAGCTTCACCTTCGACGCCTTCGAACGCCTCACCCAAGCCAGCACGTCGGGCTCCACCATCACCTACGCCTACGACGCGCTCGACCGCGTCGCCCGACGCAACGGCATAGACCTGCTGTACGCGGATCTGGCCAACAACCCCGTCCGCGCGCCCAACCCCGCCGGGCAGGACACGCAGATCCTGCGCGACGTCGACGGCGAACCGCTGTCGGACAAGGCCGGCACCGTCGCCGCCCGCAACCTGCTCACCGACCGTGTCCACGAGGACGCCACCGCCGCGTCCAACCCCACCACTGGCGACCTCCTCGCCTCGGCCACCTACCAGCCCTACGGCGGCACCACCGCCGCCACCGGCACCCTGCCGCTCGGATTCCAAGGCGGCTGGACCGACCCACAAACCGGCCAGGTCAACGCCCACGCCCGCTGGTACACCCCGGCCGGCGGCACCTTCGCCAGCCGCGACACCTGGACGCTGGAACCGGACCCGGTCTCGCAAACGAACGGGTACCTCTACGCCAACGCGAACCCGGTGAACAACAACGACCCCAGCGGACACTGCCCGATCTGTGTCGTGGGTGACGTCGCTCTATGGATCATCAAAGACATCATCTACGCCGAGCACGCCGGTGAGGCCTGCAACGGTCCCAACGGCTTGAAGCCCGACGCGGGCCACTGGCTATGCGATCCGAGCAACTGGGGTCAGAGCGGTTTCGGCAGTGCCGACACCTCGGGCTTCGGGTCAGCCGAACGGCCGCCTGGCAGGCCCGGCGACCCTGGCGGTGGCACGCGGCCGTGTACCGGGCTGTGCCGCGCCCCGTGGACCCACGACGTCGACCCGCGCCCGGCACCGCCGCCATCCCAGCGACCCCCGGTGGACGTGCTACCCCCGATCGACAACCCGACAACCAACCCGGGCCGCCCCAACGTCGACTCCGACGACGACGGCGAATCCGGGCCATCCGGTGGCGGCGGAAACCCGTTGCTGCCAGTGCTGCCCTGGCTGGCGAACGGCGCCAGCACACTGGCCAACCTGGTGCTCCAGGCCAGCGTCATCGCGCTGAGCGAGTTCCTCGGACACGTGTGGAACGCGGCGCGGACCGACGACAACGACGACGACTGCGGCTGGGTCGACTACGGGGAACTCGACCAGGCGCACGGAAACCGCGCCACCGGCATCACAGCCTGCCTGGACGAGGACTACCTGGCAACGCACGAGGGAACGTCGACGAGCACCTCGGTCAGCCCACCGGGCTACGAATGGGCGAGGCAGGCAGCCGAGTTCCGCAAGCTGAGCCCGAGCGAGCACATCAACAAATGCCACCTCCTCGGCAAGATCCTGACCGGTTCCGGCACCGACCTGCGCAACCTGGCCACCTGCGCCCGCGGGGCCAACTTCCCGCAGGCCGGCTCCGCGCAGGGCGCCAACAATATGAGGAGCTACGAACGCCGGGTCCAGGCAGCCGTGCAACAGGGCCAGGACGTGTACTACACGGTGACCCCGCACTACAGCGGACCCAGGACCGTGCCTACCGGGTTCACCGTCACCGCCCGCGGCAGGAACGCCGACGGCAGCCCCGGACTGACGATCGACGCGTTCGTACCCAACGATCTGAGAGGACAGAACCTCGGCACGTACACCGATCCCTACACTGGTCAGCCGGTGCCCGTCGGGTCCACCCCGTAGCGAGGCCGGATGACGAGGGAAGGAAACGGCCGCACATGAGTCAGGGGATCGAGTGGGAGACGCTCCAGCGGCTCATGCCGCCCCGGACAGGCAGCGACGCAGTCGTCGACTGGGCGCGGCTAAGCGAGTCCTGGGGAAGGCAGTTTCCTGCCGACTATCGTCGGTTTCTCGACGCGTACGGGACCGGAGAAATCCAGGCCTACCTGTCGATCGTGACGCCCGAGCCCAGGGACCGGCCGCTGTCCGAAAGCCTGGGCATGGCTGCCGAGACAGTGAACGCGGAATACGCCTGGGCGGAGGAGGACAAGTCGCCCGCGCTCGTGGACACGGATCCCGAGCTGATCGCGTGGGGGGTCGACGCCAGCGCGGATCTGCTGTGCTGGGACGCCTTCGGCGCCGACCCCGACACCTGGCCGGTCCTCGTGTTCAACCGGGGCGACGCCCGCTGGCGGCGGTACGACTGCGGGATGGTGGAGTTCCTTATCCGGCTGCTGCGGGCCGACTTCGACACCTGCCCCCTCGGTGGCACCGACCTGTGGGGCATCGGATCCGCCGTCTTCCTGACGCCGACCGAGCGGAACCGCCTGCGCAACGAGGGTCTGGATCCGTGGACGGGCAAGCCCGACCCGCTGACCGGCACGTTCGTCGGCTAACCCGGGAGGCCGGCTATGGCCACCGCGTCGCGCCGGTGACCCAGGCGACCGCCGCCTCCGGTCCCGCGACGCAGATGGACGTCGCGGCCGTCGGACTCGGCTGGCATACGGCAGGATGTGCCGGATGAGGCCGATGGTGGCACTGACCTTCGTAGTCCTGCTTGGCGCATGCGGTGCCGCCGACAAGGACCGTTTCCGAGTAGCCGGCGGCAGCATGGAACCGGGGATCGAGGCGGGTACGACGGTCGTGGCCGACCCGGTCACCGACGGCGGATACCAGGGACGACGCGGCGATGTTGTCGTGTTCCAAAGGCCCAACTCGTGGCCTGCCGAGGGCGGCGACACGCTCGTCAAGCGGGTGATCGCAATCGGCGGCGAGACCGTGGCCTGCTGCGACCGGCTCGGCCGGGTAACCGTAGACAACGTGGCGCTCGACGAGCCGTACCTTGGCGATAACGCACCGCTCCACGCCCCCGCCGGCACATGCCGGGGCCGCCAGTTCGGACCGGTGGCCGTGGCCGCGGACCACGTATTCGTGCTGGGCGACACCCGCTTGTTGTCGGTGGACTCCGCCTGCCACGGCCCAATACCCGTTTCGGCGGTCGTAGGCATCGTGAAACAATAGATCTGCTCGAACCGTCGGCCGGGCCGCTCACGACCGGCGTCGTTGAATCACAGGCAGGACGGATTCTGTGAGCGGGTGGTGGTGCCGTACACCTGAGGTGGATGCCATCCGCCGGTGCGTCCCGGGTTCCGCAGTTCGTAGTCATACGTGGCCGTGAAATCCTGGGCTGAGCTGCGGAAATGCTGGTGGGGCCGGGAGGTAGCGTGTGTCTACGCGGTCCCGACCCGTTCGGGTCGTGGTCAGTTGGGGTTGAAGGTCGTGACCCGGGCTGGCGGCCGGATGGAAAGTGCCTGGTAGATGGCCTTCTGTTCGGTGTTGAGTGGGGTGGTCTGGGTGACGGTGCCGGCGGGGCCGGCGAGGGTGACCTGGGTGATTCGCCCGAGTTGCCGGTTGATGTTTCGCCAGGTTTGGTTGCTGCCGCGTTCCGCGACGCGGGTCAGCAGCAGGGCCAGCCAGCAGATGAGCACGTGGGCGCGGATGCGGTGTTCGAGGCGGTGGAAGACCGGCCGGAGTAGCAACTGGGTCTTGAGGTCGCGGAAGCCGCGTTCGGCTTCCAGCAGATTCTTGTAGCCCAGCGCGACGTCCTCGGCGCTGATGTGCGGGTCGCTGGTGGCGATGAGGTACTTGCCGTCCAGCCGCGCCTCGGTTTTGACCTTGCCGGCGTTGACTTTCAGCCGGCCGTTGGTCTGCTGGGTCAGCCACCGCCCGAGGGTCGGGTGGTCGCGCAGCGCGCATTCGGCGCGGACGTGGGCGGCTTCGTTGCGGGCGCGGGCCTTGTCGCCGCGGGGCCGTTGGGCGTCGCGGGTGCGTTGCTCGGCGATCCGGGCGAGTTCCGCCTGGATGCGGGCGATCGCCTCGTCCCGTTGGGCCTGATCCCGTTGCGCTTGTTCGGGGTTGTGGCAGATGACGAACCGGATGTCGGTGGCGTCGAGGCGGATCTCCTTGACCCGTAGGTTGTCCCGGACCTGTTGGTAGCGGCCTTGGCGGGCGAGAACCTGCTCGACGAGGGGGTTGCCGTCGCGCATCCGCATCCCGGCGATGTAGTGCCCGCCGGCGCGGCGCAGGTAGGCCAGGTTGTCCGCGGAGGTGAACCCGCGGTCCACGACGGTGATGACCCGGCCGAGCTTCCAGTCGCGCAGGTCGTCGCGGACCTCGGCGAGGACGCCCTGGTCGTTGCTGTTGCCGGGCCAGCACCAGCAGCGGACCGGGATGCCTTCCTTCGTCACGGCCAGGCCGATGACGATCTGCGGCAGGTCGGCGCGGTGGTCCTTGGAGTGGCCGTAGCGGCGGAACGCGTCGTCACCGTCGTCTTCGGTGTCGCGTTCGAAGTAGGTGGAGGTGGTGTCGAAGAACAGCAGGTCGACTTCAAGATTCAAGAGGTTGGCCACGGCGAAGAACACCGCTTCCTGGACCCGGCCCTGGGTGTCGGCGTCGACGAGGAGGTCCATCGCCCGGTATGCGTGGTCATCGTCCATCGTGGATAGACTGGGGACGGCAGCGTCCTCCCGGACCCACTCGGCGGCGGACAGCTTGCTCATCGGCGCGACCGCCCGGTTCGCCACGAGCGCGAACAGGACCCGTTCCATGTTCGTGGTGAACCGCCGCGCGTCCGTGGCCGCTCGCACGGCGGCGGCAACGTCGAGACGCTGCCACAACTGTTCCAGCAGCCACACCGATCCGCTCGTGCGGGCGTCGATCACCTCCAACGGCGCCGCGCCCGTGACCACGCCGCTCTCGGCGGCCGGATCGGTGTGGGCGTCGCCGTAGTGGCGGTTGATCGAGGCAGCGAGGCGACGCAGCCCGGCGACGTCGACCTGGTCGGTGCGGCCGAGGTTCATCAGCACGTCGACCTTTACCCGTCCGTCGACGCGCCGGTTGTGCGCCAGGGCGACGTAGCGCACCACGCTGCCGTCGGCGTTCGTCCGCGACGTGAACCGCAGGAACATGCCCACGACCCAACCGCATCAACCCTGGTAGCACAAGACCCGAGCCGCAGGTCGTGTTACTACACTTTCGGCGCTCCGAACCGCTCGGGACCGCTCGCCAGACCGCCTACCAGGCACAACGCGGAACGCCTCGCGTTCATGTGTCTACGAACTGCGGAACTCGGGCGTCGTGCCCGATCGGGAGCAGGCGACTTCCAAGACGTTCGGCGCGACCGGCGCCGTTGCCGCGTTGGGGCCGTGGGGAGCCGCCGCCGGCCTCTCCGCGGCTACGCAGCCGCCCACCACCAGCACGAGAACCAGCGACAC
>NZ_DASTBH010000097.1:0-19284 GCF_035712165.1 Actinophytocola sp.
GGCGGCGTTGCGCCGGTCGGTCAGCTCGTCCCCGGCGGCCGCGATCCGCCCGCGCAGCCGGCGTGCCTCCCGGTCCAGTTCCTCGGCCCGGCGCCGGTTGGCCGCAAGCACGCCGGCCCAGTCCTCCAGCGCGGCGGCGGCCCGGCGCAGCCCCTGCCGGCGCTCCTCGAACCCGGCCGGGGTGTCCCGCAGCCGGGCCCGGAACGCCTCCGCCGCCGCACCCTGCCAGTCGGCCGTGGCCGCGCCGGCCCGGCGCACCGCGGGGTCGACCGCGGCCAGCGCCTCGGCCGCCGCGGTGAACCGGGCGGCGGTCGCCGCCACCGCGTCCGGGTCGCCGGGCACCGGGTCGAACCCGAGACCCTGGTAGGTCGCGGCCATCAGCCCGGCCCGGACAACCGGTCGGCCGCGCGCCGCTCCTGCTCGGCGTAGGCCGTCCCGGCGGAGCGCAGCACGGTGACGTCGGCGGTGACCGCGCCGAGCGCCCGGTCCAGGTCCGCCCGGGTCTGTTCGGTCAGCGCGGCGGCGGCCGGTCCGAGCCGGCCCGGGCCCAGGTCCGCGCACCGCCCCGGGTCCAGGTCGGCGAGGGCGGCCGCGACGGACTCGACGGTGTCCTCGAGCATCCGGCCGGCCGAGCGGATCGCCTCCGGGTCGGCCCGGTAGCCGGACACCGGGTCAGACCCCGAACACCGGCGGGTAGGCCGGCGGCAGGTCGTCGAGCAGGTCGAGACCCTTGTCGTACTTGTTCTTGTGTTCCTTGTCCTCGTCGCCGGGCGCCCCGGCGCCGCCCATCGGCGGGTAGAGCCCGCCGCCCGCCGCACCGGCCGCACCGCCGGGGCCGCGCCCGCCGAACACCCCGGCCGCGCCCGGCACGGCGCCGCCCGGGCCGCGGGCCGCGAGTGGCCCGGCGCCGGCTCCGCCACCCGGCGTCGCGCCGAACCCGCCGCCGGGGCCGAACCCGCCACCGGAACCCGGTCCGCCGCGGTAGGAGTCCGCGCCGCCCGGCCCGGGCGCGGTGGCCGGGTTGGGCGGCAGGCCACCGGGGCCGGGGTTCGGACCACGCGGCGGGTCGGTGAAGCCGGACGTGGTGGTCTGCCCCGGGCCGCCGCCCTCGGCGTCCGTGGCGGATTCCGGTGGGCCGGCCGGCGCACCGACCGGCGGGTCGTGCGGCCGGGCCGGCGGCGGCAGCGGCGTGCCGGGCACGACACCCGGCGCGGCGTCGTCCTGGCCGCCCGGCAGTGCCGGCGACGGCTCGAAGTGCGGCAGCGGCGTGTAGATCTCCCGGCTGCGGCTCTCGTAGTCCTCCATCACCCGGACGGCCTCGGCCTTGTTCTCCCTGGCCTTCTCGAACCCCGGCTGGTAGTCGGTCAGCAGCCGGTCGAACATGACCGCCGCGGCCGGACCATCGGGCACCGTGGCGCCATGGCCGTCCCGGAACGCCTGTTCCTGGCCGGCGAAGACCGGCGAGGGCATCCGGTGCTGCGCGGTCTCCACCGCCTCGGTGTAGTCGGCCATGGCGGCGGCGATCCGGGTCGCCGTGTGGCTCGCGTCGCCGGCCCACTGGGTGAGCCGGGTGCCGGCCCCGGCGCCGGCGACCGCGGCCGCGCCCCGCCAGTTGTTCATCAGAGATCGCAGCGAGTTCTCGACCGCTTTGGTCGTCTCCTCGATTCCCTCGGCGATCCGGCGCCATTCCCCGGCCCGGTGCGACATGTCCCTGAGGTTCGCCTCCATGATCATGTTATAGAGGCGCGGGTGGTCGTAGTACTCCCAGTTGATCTTGCCGAAATTGCGTAACTCACGGTTCGCGCGCCGGATCCGGCGGCTGCGGTCGCGCTTGGACTCGGCCATCACGCCTCCCCGTCGAGCTCGGTCATCTGCCGGTTGATCCGGTCGACCACGCCGGCGTCCAGCGACTGGTAGCTCCGGACCGTGGCCAGCAGGGCCTCGCGAATCGCGAGCAACTCCCGCATGTACTCCCGCAGCGCCTGCTGCAGGCCGCCGTCGAGGTCGGCCCGCTCGAAGAACGCCCGCTGCATGTGTTTCGCGACCGGGCTGGACCCGTCCTTGAGCGGTCCGGCGAGCGCCGTCGCGTCGTTCATGAAGCCCACCAGGGTGTCGTGCAGGCCGGCGAGGTCATGCTCGGTTCGGAGCAGCTCCGCCAGGTCGACCTCGAAGCCGTCCATTCCGGTGCCGGCCACGTCGTGCACCGGACGGGCGCCGACGCTGTCGTCCGGGTTGACGTCCAGCCGCTGCACCCGGGGGTTTTCCCGGTCCAGCCGCTGCAGGCCCTCTTCCGTGTATACGTGCCGCGCCACGATGGTCAACTCCCACACACACGCGAAATATCCGACTCGGCAAAGGTTCTCACATGCCGGCGAAGATCACGGGATCGTTGTGCACAACCGGACACGTTCCCCGCTCAGCCGGTCAACAACACCGCGGCGAGCCGTTCGGCAAGCTCCGAGCACCGGTCCAGGACCGGCGCCACGATCGGCATGATCGGTACGAAGTCTTCGTCCGGTTCGGTCATGCGTCCAGGGTGAACGGCGACCGGGGCGGGCTCCACGGCCGCTGCACGGGTGGGCAGGGCCGCGGCACGGCCTGGCAACGCCGCGAACTGCGGCAATCTAGGGTGAGAAGGTGAGTTCGGTACAGCACAGGTGGCCACCGGAGGAGTTCGAGCCGGCCGAGCGGCACCCCGAGGCGCCCGAGCCGGGCACGGTGCTCCGCTCGCACTACGCCCGGTGCTTCGGCTGCGGCGACGAGCAGGAACACGGGCTGCACCTGCGGGCCACGGCCGGCGAGGGGCAGACCACGCTCTCGGAGTTCCTGGTCACCGAGGCCCACCAGGGCGCCCCCGGGCTCGCCCACGGCGGGCTGCTGGCCTGCGCGTTCGACGAGGCGATCGGCGGCGTCGTCGGGCATCTGCTGCGCCGGCCGGCGGTGACCGGCCGGCTGGAGACCGACTTCGTCCGGCCGGTCCCGGTCGGCACGACCCTGTTCATCACCAGCAAGATCAACGGACTCACCGGGCGGAAGGTCTACGCCAGCGCGGAGGGCCGGCTGGGTGCATCGGACGGTCCGGTCGCGGTCCGGGCCCGGGCGCTGTTCGTGATCGTGGAGTTCAAGCACTTCCTCGAGCACGGCCGCCGGGAGGATCTGGCCGCGGTGGCCGCCGACCCCGAACGGCTGCGCGCCCGCGGCTACGACATCAACCCGTAGGAGCCACCGGATGATCTTCGTTCTGCTGGTCGTCACGGTGGTCGCGCTGTTCCACCTCTATCTCTGGAAGCGTCTGGTCCTGGACACCACGCGACCGGGCCGGGCCCGCCGGGTTGGCGGGTTCGTCGTGCTCGGGTTGCTGCTGCTGACGGTCGGCACGGTGTTCGGGTCGCGCCTGGTCGGGCCGCATCTGGCGACCTGGTTCGCCTGGCCGGGCTTCATCTGGTTCGGGCTGATGGCCTACCTGTTCCTGACCCTGGTGGTGCTGGAGTTACCCCGGCTGGCGCTGCGCGGGTGGGTGCGCCGCGGGCCGCTGCGGGCCACGGCGAGCACCGCGCCGCCGGAGGACCTGGCCACCGAGGCCGCCCCGGCGCCGGACAGCACGGTGGGGCGGCGGGTGTTCCTGGCCCGGGCGTCGGCGGCGGTGGCCGGAGCGGCGTCGGTCGGGCTGGTCGGCGCCGGGATGGCGTCGGCGCTGGGTCCGCCGGAGATCACCCGGCTGACCGTGCCGCTGCGCCGGCTGAACCCGGCGCTGGCCGGCTACCGGATCGCGGTGGTCTCCGACATCCACCTGGGCGCGCTGCGCGGCCGCGGGCACACCGAGCGGATCGTGCGCATGATCAACGAGCAGCAGCCGGACCTGGTCACCGTGGTCGGCGACCTGGTGGACGGCTCGGTCGAGGAGTTGGGCGGGGCCGCCCGGCCGTTGCGTGACCTGGTCGCTCCGGACGGCGCCTTCTTCGTCACCGGAAACCACGAGTACTACTCGGGTTACCAGCCCTGGCTGGCCGAGCTGGAGCGGCTCGGCGTGCACCCGCTGCGCAACGAGCGGACCACGATCGGCGCCGGCGGCGCGGGTTTCGACCTGGCCGGCGTCAACGACGTCAACGGCGAGTTCGTCTCCGACGGCCCGGACTTCGACCGGGCACTGTCCGGCCGCGACACCGACCGGCCGGTGATTCTGCTGGCGCACCAACCGGTTCAGGTCAGCGACGCGGTCGAGCACGACGTGGACCTGCAGCTGTCCGGGCACACCCACGGCGGCCAGCTGTGGCCGTTCCACTACGTGGTCAAGCTCGCCCAGCCTGCCGTGTCCGGACTGTCCAAAGTGGACGACACCTGGCTGTACGTGACCCGGGGCGCGGGGTTCTGGGGACCGCCGGTGCGGGTCGGGGCACCGCCGGAGATCACACTCGTGGAACTTGGCGCATCCGGATGATCGGGCTGACCACCGATTGAGGCGCCCGAGAAATACCGGCATGGAGCTGGCGGGCTAGGTGACGGTGCGCGGGCGGATCGAGTTGGCCCGGTCCACCAGCTCGTGCCGCTGCTCCGGAGTGGTTGCCAGCCGGGCAAGGGCCCGGTAGCAGCGCTCCAGCCCGAACCGCAGCTCCCGCTCGGACAGCGCGCAGCCGAGCACCTGGCGCCCGTCGGTGCCGGGCAGCGCGCCCGGCCGGCCGGCGCGCACCCAGCCGTAGGCCGCCTCCAGCACCTCGGCGGAGAGCTGGGTGCGCCGCTCGATGTCCAGCGCCAGCCGTTCCAGCCGGCTGGCCGCGTCGTGCAGGTCGTGCTCGGCGACGCCGGTCCGGTCGGTCACCCGGGTCTTGATCTTGATGGCGGCCACCTGGGCGGCGACGTGGTGGCTGGAGGTGTCCGGAACCGACTCCAGCACCTCGATCGCCCCGGTCCGGGCGGCCTGCGCCAGGTACACCCGGGACAGGCCGAACGCCGCGCTCACGTAGTTGCGGTCGGTGCGCCAGACCAGCTCGTAGTACCGGGCCGCCGGGAAGTACTCGCCGGCGTACTCGGCGCTCACGGCGAGCGCGAGCTTGGGCGCGACCTCGCCGGGCACCGCGTCGTAGACCCGTTCGAAGGCGGCCTGCGCCTCCCTGGGGTTGCGCATCGCCAGCGCGACCAGCCCGCGGTACCAGTCCGGCCGCCAGTCCGCCGGGTCGGCGACCAGCGCCCGGGCCGCCTCCAGCGCGCCCGCGGCCGACCGCGGGTCGCCCACCTCCAGATAGGCCTTGACCAGCCGCAGCCGCACCTCGACCGAGTCCTGCGGGGCGGAGCGCAGCCGCTGGATCTGTTCGGCGGGCGGGGCCGCGGTGATGCTGGCCAGGATCCCGGCCGCGTGGTCGTCGGTGTCCACCAGCGGCAGCGGCAGCACCGTGGCCACCTCGACCGGGTCCGGCATCGGCAGCGACCCGACGTGCTCACCGACCACCAGGCCGGCGCCGAAGGTCCTGGTCTCCAGGGCGAACACGGTGGAGATGCCGGGCCGGGGCCGGCCGGTGCCCAGCGCCATCACCTCGCGCAGCACGCCGGTGAGCTGGTCGGCCATCTCCTCGGCGGAGCGGAACCGCCGCGCCGGGTCGGTGTGCGTGGCCCGCTTGAGCACCCGGTGGTAGGAGCCGAACAGCGCGAACAGCGGCTCGGTGTCCGGGCCGGGCAGCGTGTACTTGTGCCGGGTGGTGTAACCGGAGAACTCGATGGACAGCACCGCGAGGGTGCGGCCGACGGTGAAGATGTCCGAGGCCACCGACGCGCCTTCGGTGGCCAGTTCCGGCGCGCTGTAGCCGAGGGTGAAGAACAGCGGGCTGTCGTAGTCGTCGGTCTTGCGCACCGCGCCGAGATCGATCAGCTTGAGCTGCTCGCCGGCCTGGATCACGTTGTCCGGCTTGAGGTCGCAGTAGAGCATGTCGATGCTGTGCAGGTAGCCGATGGCCGGCAGGATCTCCAGCCCGTAGGCGATCACCTGGCCGATCGGCAGCGGCTCGGCCCGGCCGGACTCGCGGTGGTGCTCCAGGGCGAGTTGGCGCAGCGACTGGCCGCCGACGTACTCCATCACGATGTAGCCGACCGAGGTCCCCGTCTTCGGGTCCGGGTGCTGCACGAAGTTGTAGATCCGCACCACGTTCGGGTGCTCGACCTCGGCCAGGAACCGGCGCTCGGCCACCGCGGACGCCATCGACGTCGCGTCCCCGGTGTCGATCATGCCCTTGAGCACCACCCACCGGTCGCTGACGTTGTGGTCCTTGGCCAGGTAGATCCAGCCGAGGCCGCCGTAGGCGATGCTGCCGAGCACCTCGTACTGGCCGCCGACCAGATCGCCGCGGTGCAGCCGGGGCCGGAAGTTGAACGGGGTGCCGCACTGGGGGCACTCGCCCTCGGCCGCCCCCGGCACGCCGTCGGCGGTCCGGCCCACCTCGGCGCCGCAGTTGTTGCAGTACCGCTTGTTCTCCGCGACCACCGGGTCGTCGAGCACGGCCGATGCCGGGTCCTTGACCGGGACCACCGGCACGTCGACCAGCCCGGCGCCGAGCCGGCCGCGGCCGGTGGTGCGGGACTGGGTGCGCCGCGCGGTGCCCGGGAAGGTCCCCGGTCCGGTGCCGGGCCCGGTCTGCGGGCCGGTGTCCGGCGCCGACCCGGCCTGGGTGTCCGACGGCTCCTCGACCGGCTTGGGCTTGGGCGGCTCGATGGACAGCGTCGGCGGGGTGTCGGCGAGCACGCTGGTCGGCTGCGGCTCGTCGGCGCCGATGGCCGGGCGGACCGGGGCCGGCAGCGGCGCGACGGCCGGCATCGCCGCCTGCGGCCACTGCGGTTGCGCGGGGCGCGGCGCCTGCGCCGGCGTCGAGTGCCCCGGCGCCAACTGCCACGCCGCCGGCTGCGGGCCCGGGGCGACGTGCGGGGTGGGCTGGGCCCACTCCGGACCCACCGGCGGCTGCCAGGGCAGCGGCTGGGGCCGGGGCGGCTCGGGGCGCCGGTGCGCCCCGGGCTGGCGGGTCATGTCGGGTTCGGCCGGACCGGTCAGTGTGTGCGGCGAGCGGAACCAGCCGGTGTTGCGCTCGCCGGAGCCCGGCCGGCCCAGCTGCTCCGCGGCCACCGCGGCCTGCCGGCGCAGTTCCTCCGCCCGGACCACCGGGTCCGGCCGGCCGACCGCCAGGCCGCACGCCCGGCAGTTGCCGTTGCCGTCCGCGTCGACCACGACCTCACCGTCGCATCCCGGTCGGGGGCATCTGGTCATCGGGCTCACCTGTACTGACGAACAGGAGGCTGGGCGCCGCCGACCCACGTCTGGGCGCTCTGCGCCCATGAGCCGTCGCCGATGGATTTCTCGAGCACGCCGTTGACGAACCGGACCATGTCCTCGTTCTGCTTGGGAATGCCGATCCCGTACGGCTCGTCGGACAGCGGCGGGCCGACGATCTTGGTGTTCGGGTCCTGCTTGACCATGCCGGCGAGGATCGTGTCGTCGGTCGACACTCCCTCGACCTGGTTCTGCTGCAGCATCACCAGGCAGTCCGACCAGGTGTCGGTGGCCACCGGCACGGCCTTCTTGGCCACGATCCGGCCGATCGAGGTGGAACCCCGGGCGGCGCACACCTTCTTGCCGGCCAACTGGTCCAGCGACTCCACCGTGGACGAGGTGGGCACCAGCAGCTTCTGCCCGGCCACGTAGTAGATCGCCGAGAAGTTGATGTCCGCCCAGCGCTGGCAGTTCGCGGTGAACGTGCGGGCCACGATGTCCACCTCGCCGTTCTTCAGCGCGTTGACCCGCTCGGCCGAGGAGATCACCTTGTACTGGATCTTCTCGTCGATGTTCGGCGACGGGCCGAAGATCGCCTCGGCCACGTCGTGCACCCGGTCGATGTCGAAGCCTTCGAGGCGGTTGGTGCTGGGGTTGCGGAAGCCGAACAGGTAGGTGTTCTGGTCGACGCCGGCGATCAGCTTGCCCCGGGCCTGGATGTTGGCCATGGTGCTGCCGGCCGGCATCTGCCCGGCCGGGGGCAGCGGGCCGGGCCGCAGGCTCTGCGTCGGGTTGCACTCCGGGACCGGCGCGGCGGAGGTCGACGCGGTGGTCGGGTTCTCCTGCACGCCAACGGGAAGGGGTCGCTCGGCCGCGCTGACCGGGGCCGGGTCGACCGGGGTGCCGGTTGCCCCGCAGCCGGTCAACAGCACCGCGCCGAGGGCGAGAACCGCGAACGCGCGCGGTGCTCGACGGACCGCGGCGGCAACCGGGCCAGGCGCCTTCATCGGTACTCCCGCAGTCGTTGCGCGATGCCCACCGTGATGCCGCCGGCGGCGAGCAGGGTGAGCACCGCGATGCCGGGCACCAGCGCGGTGAGGGCCTGGTGGGCGCCGAGCGTCTGGTTGGCGAACTCCTGCCGGCCCTGCCGCAGCGCCTCGAGCAGGTTGCGGTCCAGGTCGGCGAACGCCCTTGCGGCACCGTCCGGCTGGTCTCCGGTGGCCAGGGCCACCGCGTTCTCGTACTGGCCGCCGTCGTCCAACTGGCGGATCTTGTCGTGCGCGGCCAGGTAGGCGTTGGTGTTGTCGATCGCGGCCCGGATCTTCTCGGACGCGCCGGTGCCCAGGTCGCGGGCGGCCACCAGCAGGTTGTCCGGGCCGTCGCCGGAGACCTGGCCGCGCAGGGACGTGAAGTCCTCCTCGTGCTCCGGGCCGTCGCCCCGGGCCACCAGGGTCAGGGTCTCGTCGGCGCGCAGCTTGAGGGTGACGATCCGGGCCCGCACCAGCACCTCGACCTGGTCGGAGCCGTTGCGCTGGCCGTCGGCCACGCCGGAGGACATGACCAGCAGCGCGACCGTGCCCCAGGCCAGCCCGAGCACCACCGCGATGGTGGCCATCAGCAGCCCGACGTTGATCAGCCGGTTGGTCTTGCGGGTCAGGTACAGCTGGGTGCCGATCAGCGCGGCCAGCAGCAGCACGGCGAGCAGCGCCGTGACCCACGGGAACGAGCGGGCGTCGTCCTGTTCGGCCCGCAGCCGCTCGAAGTCGATCCGGTACAGCCCCTCGGCCGCCGGAAGGATCTTGGAACGCATCAGGCCGGACGCCTCGCGCAGGTAGGCGGCGCCGGCCGGGTAGCCCTGCCGGTTGTTCGTGCGGGCCGTCTCGATCAGGGCGGTGTAGACCGGAAGTTGCTGGTTGAGCTCGCGGACCTGCGCCTCGGCGGCGGGCACCCCGCCGACGTCCGAGGCGGCCTTGGACAGCGCGGCGCCTGCCTGGGCGATGTCGATCTCGTAGCGCTGCCGCAGCGAGTCCGGCTCGACCCCGCCGGCCAGGAACGCGCTGGCGGCGGTCGCGTCGGCGTCGGACAGCGAGCGGTAGACCTGCTGGGCCGCGGCGGCCAGCGGCTCCCGGTGCTGGATCAGGTCGTCGATCGTGGCCTGCTTCTCCTGCAGGGCGAGCGCACCGAACAGTCCGGTCAGCAGGGTGAGCGCGACGAGTGCCGCCGCGATCACGGACAGTCGCCCCGGCGTCGAACCCGCTGATCGGGTGACTTGACGCACCGCGCTGACCGGGCTGCCGAGCACTCTGCGTGTGCTGGGCGCGGCCGGCGGCTGGCCGGGTGCGATGGTGGTCACGGCGATCCCCACGGATTTGGATTCAACCTGGTGATGCTGTCCACTGCGCCCGCTTTCCCCCGGGGGTTACCTGCCTGTGACCGCAGAGTGGGCACGGCACGAACCTAGTGCAGCCGGACCAGCGCTGGCCACCAATGGCCGGACCGGCCCACCCCGGTCACCTCACGCTGTGTCACAACTACTACGTCAAGTCACAATTTTCGGCGGGTCTTTACACATTCCGAACGTCACCCGGTCGGGTTCCGCACCTTGCTCGGTCAGTGTGGTCCTCGGCAACGCAACACCGAATGTTAGGGAGGAACCCGTGCGAGTTACCCGGATCGCCGTCACCGGCTGCGTCATGGCCGCGCTCACCCTGGCCGGCGCCACGGCCGCCGCGGCCGAGCAGCCACCCCCCAGTTCCGAGCCGGGCTCGGTCACGGTCACCCTGAGCGCGGAGCAGGTCAAGTTCCTCTGCGACACCCGGCTGCCCCGGATGGAGAACCGGGCCACCAAGCTGGTCGAGCGGATCAACGGCGGCGCCGAGGTGAAGGGCTCGGTCGCCTGGCTCAAGGCCCGGGCGCAGAAGGAGCGCGACGCCGGCCGGGAGACCACCGCGCAGGTGCTCGAGGAGCGGGCCGAGCGCCGGGCCGGGCGGGTCGACCAGCTCAACAAGATCAAGACCTGGGCGGCCGACTTCCGCGGCAAGTACTGCGGGGCCAAATGAACCGGGGCCGCATGAGCCGGAGCCGGGTGGCCGCCCTGCTGCTGACCCCGCTGGTGCTGCTCGGAGCGGCGGCCTGCCGGGACGACCCCGGCGCCACGCCGCCGCAGACCAACAACCCCGGCGGGTCGGTCGAGCGGCAGATCGATGATCTCGATGCGCAGCTGGACTCGATCGAGCGGGAATTGAATGACAACTAGGCCTGGGCCGGGCCACGCGGACACCGGTCCGAACGGTCGGCCGGCCGCTCAACGACCGGATTAGAGTCGCCGCCGTGGAGACCAAGGGCCTGGTGCTGGTGGTGGAGGACGACCCGGCCATCGCCGACCTGGTCTGCCGGTACCTGCGCCGGGACGGGTTCGGCGTCCAGGTCGAGACCGACGGCCGCGGCGCGCTGGCCGCGGTGCGCCGGCTGCGCCCGGTCGCGGTCGTGCTCGACGTCGGACTGCCGGTGCTGGACGGGATCGAGGTGTGCCGGACCATGCGCACCGGCGGCGACTGGACGCCGGTGCTGTTCGTCACCGCCCGGGACGACGAGGTGGACCGGGTGCTCGGCCTGGAGCTGGGCGCCGACGACTACGTGACCAAGCCGTTCTCGCCGCGCGAGCTGGTGGCCCGGATCCGCACCGTGCTGCGCCGGGCCGGCGGCGAGCCGGCCGCGGGCGGGACGCTGGAGGTCGGCCGGACCCGGCTCGACCTCGGCGCCCGGCGGGTCTGGTCCGGCGACGCCGAGGTCGCCCTCACCTCCACCGAGTTCGACCTGCTCGCCCACCTGATGCGCCGGCCGGGCCAGGTGTTCGAGCGGGCCCAGCTGCTGTCCGCGGTGTGGGGCTACTCGGCCGCGGCCGGGACCCGCACGGTGGACGTGCACATCGCGGCGCTGCGCTCGAAGCTGGGCGAGGGCAGCCCGATCCGGACGGTCCGCGGCGTCGGGTACGCGGCCGACCCGGCCGGCTCGTCGTGCTGAGCCGCAGGCGCGCCGGCCTGGCCGTCCGGGTGACCGCGATCTGCCTGGTGGTGGCCGGCGTGGTGGCCGTGGTCGCCGGGCTGGTCTCGGCCCGGCTGGTGGTCAGCACGGCCACCGCGATCACCCGGCAGACCGTCTCCGACCAGGCCGACGTGGTCGCCGGCCAGCTGTCCGACAGCAAGGTCCTCGGCAACCGGCGGATGCTGGACATCCTGCGCGGGCAGGGCATCTCGGTGGTGCAGCTCCGGCCCAACGGCAACCTGCTCAGCACGAACCCGGACGCGGTGCGGGCCGCGCGCGCGGCCGGCATCGACCGGGCGACCCCGGACCATCCGCTGCACGCGACCGTCGAGGTGGACGGCAACTCGCTGGTGGTCGAGGCCCGGGCGGTGGCCGGGGCGAACACCTTCGCCCTGGTGCGCGAGGCGGCGGTGGCCAAGGGCGCCGGCCGGTCGCTGATCGGCAACATCGTCTTCGCGTTGGGCGTCGGCCTGCTGGTCGGCGCGGGCGCCGGGATCCTGCTGGCCCGCCGGCTGTCCCGGCCGCTGCGGCGTACCGCCGACGTGGCGGCCGGCATGAGCCACGGCCGCCGGGACCTGCGGGCGCCGGTCGAGGGCCCGGCCGAGGTGGCCGAGGTGGCCGAGGCGGTGAACACGCTGGCCGACGCCCTGGGGCGCAGCGAGTCCCGGCAGCGGGACTTCCTGCTGTCGGTGTCGCACGAGCTGCGCACCCCGCTGACCGCGGTGAAGGGGTTCGCCGAGTCGCTGGCCGACGGCGTGGTGACCGGCGCCGAGGTGCCCGACGCCGGCCGGGTGATCGGCGCCGAGGCGAACCGGCTCGACCGGCTGGTGTCCGACCTGCTCGACCTGGCCCGGCTCGGCGCCGACGACTTCCGGCTGGACCTCACCGACGTCGACCTCGCCGTGCTGGCCGGCGCCGCCGCCGAGGTGTGGCGGGTCCGCTGCGAGGCGGCCGGGGTGCGGTTCCGGCTCGAACTGCCGATGACCGGGCCGTGGGTCCGGACCGACCCGCGCCGGCTGCGTCAGGTGATCGACGGGCTGGCCGAGAACGCGCTGCGGATGACCCCCGCCGGCCGGCCGGTCGTGCTGTCCCTGTCCACCGCCCCCGGCGCCGCCGTGCTGCAGGTGCGCGACGGCGGGCCGGGTCTGGCGGCCGAGGACTACGCGATCGCGTTCGACCGGGGCGCGCTGCACTCCCGCTATGCCGGCAGCCGGCCGGTGGGCATCGGCATCGGGCTGGCGCTGGTGCACGGGCTGGTCACCCGCATGGGCGGCGCCATCGAGGCCGGACCCGCCCCGGAGGGCGGCGCGGCGTTCACCGTCACGCTGCCGACTCCCGCGAACCCGCCCTACGCGGCGAGCTGACCGGCGTCCCAGGTGAGCCTGCGGACCGTGGCGACCACCACGGCGCCGGGCGGCAGCGGACGGGTGGGCTGGGGCCGTTCCACCCAGTGCCAGCCGCTGGTGCCGGACGCCCCGACGGACGGCGGAACCTCCACATTGGACCCGCGCGGGGCGATCCGCACACGCAGCGCCGCGAGGTCGTGGGCGACGTCCGGGCGGACCACACCCACCGGTTTGGTCAGGAACGTCCACCAGGTTCGGCCGGGGTCGGCCACGATGGGGCCGCATAACATCGCGATCCCCAGTTCCTGTCGAACCCGGGCGCCCAGCCGCGCCGGCATGCCGACGGCCGCGAGCGCACCGCCGATCACGATCACCAGATCCCGCCGGCCGACCTGCAGCGACACCGGCCAGCCCAACTGCTCCTCGTACTCGGCCCGGGCATCGGTCAGCTCACGAAGCCACACCGGCGCGGGCCGTGACGTCAAGGTTGTCATGGTTTGCCTCCACACCAACCCCGGTCAGAACTGGTTCGCAAAGAGGGTCGACGCCGCGCCTGGGGCCGCAAGACCTCTGGTGGACACCGATCGGATCGCGTTGCCCTGGCCGGAGTCCGATTAGCGTCGTCAGTGCTGGGTACCCGACAAATTAAAAAACCAACTGGCCGGTATGTCAATACCGACCAGCCGGTTTCTTGTGGGCGAGCCTTATGCGGCGCGGGCCTGCTCGGGGGCGAGGCCGAGCCGGACCACCACCTCCTTGGTCGCCTTGGCCCGGTTGAGGGTGTAGAAGTGCAGCCCGGGCACGCCTTCGGCGAGCAGCCGGGCGCCGAGCTCGGTGACCAGGTCGATCCCGGCAGCCCGGAACGCCGCCGGGTCGCCGGCGAACGGCTCCAGCCGGGCGGCCAGGGCCGGCGGGAACGGCGCCCCGGACAGTTCGATCGCCTTGGCCACCGACTTCGGGGTGGTGAACGGCATCAGGCCGGGCAGCAGCGTCGCGTCGCAGCCGCGCGCCTCCACCCGATCCCGCAGCCGCAGGAAGTCCTCGGCCTCGAAGAACAACTGGGCGATGGCGAACTCCGCGCCGGCCCGGAACTTCCGCACCAGGTAGTCCGTGTCGGTGTCCACATCGGACGATCGGGGGTGGCCGTACGGGAACGCGGCCACCCCCACACAGAAGTCGCCGAGCGAGCGGACCAGCGTCACCAGTTCCTCGGCATAGGTCAGCCCGTCCGGGTGCGGGATCCACTCACCGTTCGGATCGCCGGGCGGATCTCCGCGCACCACAAGGACATTGCGCACCCCGGCGGCGGCGTAAGCGCCGATCACGTGCCGTAGCTCGGCGACGGAATGCTCCACCGCGGTCAGGTGGGCCATCGGGACCAGGCTGGTCTCGGTGGCCACCCGGCCGGTGGTGCGGATCGTCCGGTCCCGGCTGGAGCCGCCGGCCCCGTAGGTCACCGACACGAACGCGGGGTCGAACCCCTCCAGGTCCCGGATCGACCGCCACAGCACCTGCTCGTCGTCGGCGTCCCGGGGCGGGAAGAACTCGACGGAGAACAGCGGCCGGTCGGAGCAGCAGATCCGCTCGGTCACGGTCTTCATGGCAGCCATCCCGTCAGGTGTTGAAGTACTTGGCTTCCGGGTGGTGCAACACGATCGCGTCGGTGGACTGCTCCGGGTGCAGTTGCGACTCCTCGGACAGCTTCACCCCGATCCGCTCCGGGTCGAGCAGCTTCGCGATCTTCTCCCGGTCGTCCAGGTTCGGGCAGGCGCCGTAACCCAGCGAGAACCGGGCGCCCCGGTAGCCGAGCTTGAAGAACTCCTCGACATCCGCCGGATCCTCGGCCGCGACCGGAACCCCGGAGGCGAACCGCAGTTCGGTGCGGATCCGCCGGTGCCAGTACTCGGTGAGCGCCTCGGTGAGCTGCACACCCAGGCCGTGCACCTCCAGGTAGTCCCGATAAGCGTTGGTGTTGAACAGATCCTGCGCGTAGTCGGCGATCGGCTGGCCCATCGTGACGATCGTGAACGCGACCACGTCCACCTCGCCGGACTCCCGAGGCCGGAAGAAGTCGGCCAGGCACAGCCGCCGGTCCCGGCGCTGCCGGGGGAAGGTGAACCGGGTCCGCTCGGCTGCGTCCATCGTGGGTTCGGCCAGCACCACCAGGTCGTCGCCCTCGGCCACGCACGGGAAGTAGCCGTACACCACGGCCGCGTGCTTGAGCACGCCGTCGACGGTGAGCCGGTCCATCCAGTCCCGCAGCCGGGGCCGGCCCTCGGTCTCCACCAGTTCCTCGTAGCTCGGCCCGGCGCCGCCGCGCGCCCCGCGCAGACCCCACTGGCCCATGAACGTGGCCCGCTCGTCGAGCATGGAGATGTAGGCCCGGCTGTGGATCCCGCGGTGCACCCGGGTGCCCCAGAACGGCGGGGCCGGGACCGGCACGTCGGTGGCGACGTCCGAGCGCGCCGGCTGCGGCGTCTCGTCGGCCGGTTCGGCTTCCCGGCGGGACTCGGCGATCTGCAGCGACCGCTGCCGCCGGGCGCGCCGCTCGTCGGCCCTGGCCTTGAGCTCCTGGTCCACCAGCGGGGACTCGCCGCGCTTGGCCGCCATGATCGCGTCCATCAGCCGAAGGCCCTCGAACGCGTCCCGGGCATAGTGCACGTCGCCCCGGTAGACCTCGGACAGGTCGTTCTCCACGTAGGCCCGGGTGAGGGCCGCGCCGCCGAGCAGCACCGGCCAGCGCGCGGCCACCCCGCGCGAGTTCATCTCCTCCAGGTTCTCCTTCATGATCACCGTGGACTTGACCAGCAGCCCGGACATCCCGATCACGTCCGCCCGGTGCTCGTCGGCGGCGTCCAGGATGGCGTTCACCGGCTGCTTGATGCCGATGTTCACCACCTCGTAGCCGTTGTTGGACAGGATGATGTCCACCAGGTTCTTGCCGATGTCGTGCACATCGCCCTTGACCGTGGCCAGCACGATCCGGCCCTTGCCGTCGTCGTCGGACTTGTCCATGTGCGGCTCGAGATGCGCGACCGCGGTCTTCATCACCTCGGCCGACTGCAGCACGAACGGCAGTTGCATCTGCCCGGAGCCGAACAGCTCGCCGACCGTCTTCATCCCGGCCAGCAGGGTGTCGTTGATGATCTCCAGCGCCGGCTTCTCGTCGAGCGCGGCGTCCAGGTCGGCCTCCAGGCCGTTGCGCTCACCGTCGACGATGCGCCGCTGCAGTCGCTCGAACAGCGGCAGCGCCGCCAACTCCTCGGCCCGCGACGCCTTGGACGAGGACACCGTGGCGCCCTCGAACAGCTCCATCAACCGCTGCAACGGGTCGTAGCCCTCGCGCCGCCGGTCGTAGATCAGATCGAGCGCGACCTCCCGCTGCTCGTCCGGAATCCGGGCCATCGGCAGGATCTTCGACGCGTGCACGATCGCGGTGGACAGCCCGGCCTGCACACACTCGTGCAGGAACACCGAGTTGAGCACCTGCCGGGCCGCCGGGTTCAGCCCGAACGACACGTTCGACACACCCAGCGTGGTCTGCACCTCCGGGTAGCGCCGCTTCAACTCCCGGATCGCCTCGATCGTCTCGATCGCGTCGCGGCGGACCTCCTCCTGCCCGGTGGAGATCGGGAAGGTCAGCGTGTCCACGATGATGTCGCTGACCCGCATCCCCCAGTTCGAGGTCAGGTCCTCGATCAACCGGCTGGCCACCCGCACCTTCCATTCCGCGGTGCGGGCCTGGCCCTCCTCGTCGATGCACAGCGCCACCACGGCCGCGCCGTGCTCGCGGACCAGCGTCATCATGCGCTGGAACCGCGAACCCGGACCGTCTCCGTCCTCGTAGTTCACCGAGTTGACCGCGCACCGGCCACCCAGCCGCTCCAGCCCGGCCCGGATCACCTCCGGCTCAGTCGAGTCGAGCATGATTGGCAACGTCGAAGCTGTGGCCAGCCGTCCGGCAAGCTCGCCCATATCGGCCACGCCATCCCGGCCGACATAGTCCACACACAGGTCCAGCAGATGGGCGCCATCCCTCGTCTGCGCACGCGCGATCTCAACACAGTCCTCATACCTCCCCTCGAGCATCGCCTCGCGGAACGCCTTCGAGCCGTTGGCGTTGGTCCGCTCTCCGATCATCAACACCGAGGCGTCCTGTTCGAACGGGACCGCCTGGTACAGCGAGGAAACTCCCGGCTCGGTCACCGGAGCGCGGTCCACCGGCCGCTGCCCGCGCACCGCCTCGACCACCGAGCGCAGGTGGTTGTCCGTTGTGCCGCAACACCCTCCGACCAGCCGCACGCCGAACTCGGCCACGAACGCGGCGAGCGCCTCGGCCAGCGCGTCCGGCCCCAGCGGGTACACCGCGCCGTTCGGGCCCAGTTCGGGCAACCCGGCGTTGGGCATCACCGACAGCGGAACCCGGGAGTGCTTGGCCAGCGTGCGCAGGTGCTCGCTCATCTCGGCCGGGCCGGTGGCACAGTTCAGCCCGATCAGGTCGATCCCGAGCGGCTCCAGCGCGGCCAGCGCCGCGCCGATCTCGGTGCCCAGCAACATGGTTCCGGTGGTCTCCACCGTGACCTGCATGATGACCGGCACGCTGCGGCCCGCGCCGGCCATCGCCCGGCGCGCCCCGATGATCGCCGCCTTGGCCTGCAGGATGTCCTGCGCGGTCTCCACGATCACCGCGTCCACCCCGCCGGCCAGCAGGCCGCGCACCTCCTCCGCGTAGGCGTCGCGCAGCGCCACGGACGGCGCGTGGCCGAGCGTGGGCAGCTTGGTGCCCGGCCCGACCGAGCCGAGGACGAACCGCGGCCGGTCCGGCGTGCTGAACTCGTCGGCCACCTCGCGGGCCAGGCGCGCACCCGCCTCGGCCAACTCGAAGATCCGCTCCGGAATGTCGTACTCGGCAAGGTTGGCCAGGTTCGCGCCGAAGGTGTTCGTCTCCACCGCGTCCGTTCCGGCGGCGAAGTACCGCCGGTGCACGGCCTTCACCACGTCCGGCCGGGTCACGTTCAGGATCTCGTTGCAGCCCTCGAACCCGTCGAAGTCGTCCAGCGACAGGTCGGCGGCCTGCAACATCGTGCCCATCGCGCCGTCGGCGACCAGAACCCGTTCGTTGAGCGCGCTCAGAAAGTCGGTCACGTTAGTCATACCCTCGCACGTAGTTGTCCTCGCTCGGCTGCCGGATCGACCGCACCACCGGCTCGGCCTCGCGGGCCGCCACCGGCCCGTAGGCCTCGTCCAACCGCTTCAGGAACGTGTCCGCGTCCAGCTCGTACTCCTGGCCGCCGCGGGCCTCCAGCACCAGCGTGGCCAGCAGGCAGCCCATCTGGGCCGACCGCTCGGTGGACAGCCCGGCGGCGAGACCGGACAGGAAGCCGGCCCGGAAGCCGTCGCCGACGCCGGTGGGATCGACCTTGCCGCGGTCCGGCGCCACCCCGACCGTGACGGTCGGCGCGATCGCCGAGTCGATCCGCACGCCGTTCTCGCCGAGCGTGGTGACCCACGCCCCGACCCGGCCGAGCACCTGCTCCTTCGTCCACCGCGTGGTGGACAGCAGCAGCTCGCTCTCGTACTCGTTGGTGAACAACCAGGTCGCGCCGTCGACCAGCGCCCGGGTGTCGGCCCGGCCCAGCGTGGCGAGCTGCTGGGACGGGTCGGCGGCGAACCGGTAGCCGTGCGTGCGGCACTCCTCGGTGTGCCGCAGCATGGCCGCCGGGTCGTTGGGCGAGATCAGCACCAGGTCCAGCCCGCCGGTGCCCTCCGCGATCGGCCGCAGCTCGATCCGACGGGCCTCGCTCATCGCGCCGGCGTAGAACGACGCGATCTGGTTCTGGTAGTCGTCGGTGGTGCACAGGAAGCGGGCCGTGTGCTTGCTGGCCGAGACGTGCACCCAGCTGGTGTCCACGCCGTGTGCCTCCAGCCAGAGCCGGTACTCGGCGAAGTCCGGACCGACCGCACCCACCAGCAACGGGCGGCCACCGAGCCGACCGAGACCGAACGCGATGTTGGCCGCCACGCCCCCACGCCGGATGTCCAACTGCTCCACCAGAAACGACAGTGACACCTTGTCCAGCGAGTCCGCGAGCAGTTGGCTGGCGAAGCTGCCGGGGAACACCATCAGGTGGTCGGTCGCGATCGACCCGGTAACCGCGATGCGCATGCCGCGCTCCTTCCCAGTGGTTCGTTACTCGACGATCGCCCGCAGGTCGTCGGCGCGGTCGGTGCGCTCCCACGGCAGATCCAGGTCCGGACGGCCGAAGTGGCCGTAGGCGGCGGTCTGCGCGTAGATCGGGCGCAGCAGGCCGAGGTCGCGGATGATCGCGGCCGGGCGCAGGTCGAACACCTGGGTGATCGCCTGCTGGATCTTGGTGGGGTCGATCGTCTCGGTGCCGAACGTCTCGACGAACAGCCCGACCGGGGCGGCCTTGCCGATCGCGTAGGCGACCTGCACCTCGACCCGGGACGCCAGGCCCGCGGCCACGGTGTTCTTGGCCACCCAGCGCATCGCGTAGGCCGCCGAGCGGTCCACCTTCGACGGGTCCTTGCCGGAGAACGCCCCGCCACCGTGCCGGGCCATCCCGCCGTAGGTGTCCACGATGATCTTCCGGCCGGTCAGGCCGGCGTCACCCATCGGACCGCCGA
>NZ_DASTBH010000098.1:0-31257 GCF_035712165.1 Actinophytocola sp.
GGTCCGGACGCGCCGGAAGGACGGTCAGCCAGGACAGGGCCAGCTTCACGCCGGGCCCGTGACACCCGCGTCGGCGAACGTGGCCATCTCCGCCAGCACCCGCACCGCCATCGACACGAGCGGGATCGCGGCGGCTGCGCCGGACCCTTCACCGAGCCGCATGTCCATTTCCAGCAACGGTTTCAGGTCCAGCTGCTCGAGCACCATGGTGTGTGCGGGCTCCACCGAGCGGTGCGCGGCGACCCACCACGCGCTGGCGCCGGGGGCGAGTTCCTCGGCGATCAGCGCGGCCGCCCCGACGATCAACCCGTCCAGCAGCACCGGGGTGCGCCGCACCGCGGCCTGGGCGAGGAATCCGGTCACCGCCGCCAGGTCGGCGCCGGCCACGGTGCGCAGCAGCGCCACCGGGTCGTTCCGCACCCGGCGCGCCCGGCGCAACGCGTCGCGCACCGCGGCCGCCTTGCGCATCCAGCCGGCGTCGTCGATCCCGGTGCCCCGGCCGATCACGGTCACCGGCTCGGCGCCGGTGACGGCGGCGACCAGCACCGCGGCCGGGGTCGTGTTGCCGATGCCCATGTCGCCGGCCACCAGCAGGTCCGCGCCGCTGTCGACCTCCTCGTCGGCCACCGCCCGGCCGGCCGCGAGCGCCGCGCGAACCTCGTCGGCGGTCAACGCGTCCTCGGTGTCGATCGAGCCGCTTCCCCGGCGCACCTTGAACTTCGCCACCTCGGCCGGTGTCTCGGAGCTCACCGACATGTCCACCACGCGCACGCCGGCGCCGGCGGTCGCGGCCAGCACGTTGATCGCGGCGCCGCCGGCCAGGAAGTTCGCCACCATCTGGCCGGTCACCTCGCTCGGGTAGGCCGAGACCCCGCGCGCCGCGATGCCGTGGTCCCCGGCGAAGATCACCACGCGGGGCCGGGTGAGCGGCAGCGGCGGGCACTGGCCCTGGCAGGCCGCGACCCACGCGCCTAACTCCTCCAGCCGGCCGAGCGAGCCGGCCGGCTTGGTGAGCTGCTCGTGCCGGTCCAGCGCGGCCCGCCGGACCATCTCGTCCGGTGGCACGACCGCGGCGAAGGGCTCCATCTCGTCGGCCACGCGTTTACCTCCCAGGTTTCAGGCGCATCGGAATGCCCGCGACCAGCAGCACAACGTCCGTGCAGGCCTCGGCGAGGGCCGCGTTGAGCGCGCCGAGCTCGTCGCGGAAGAGCCTGCCAGAGCGGGTCTGCGGGACCACGCCCAGGCCGACCTCCGCGGATACCAGCACCAGGTCGGTCCGGCAGTTCCCGGCCGCCTCGACCAGCCGCGCACCGGCCTGCCGGGCAGCGCCGGGGGAGCCGGTCCAGCCGCCGGTGTCGTCCAGCACGCCGGTCAGCCAGGTGGCGATGTCGTCGACCAGGATCGGCGGGTCGTCCGGCCCGGCCGCGCACAGCAGCGCGACCGGGTCGGACTCGACGGTGTGCCAGGCGGCCGGCCGGCGGGCGGCGTGCGCCGCGATCCGGGCAGACCAGTCGGCGTCACCGGGGTCACGCCGGCCCGTCGCCACGTAGGTGGCCGGTCCGGCGCCGAGCAACCCTTCGGCATGCGCGGACTTGCCGGACCGCGCGCCGCCGAGCACCAGAGTCCGCACGGCCGCACGCTACCTTGTCCGGCATGGACTTCCGGTGGCGCTACGCGGACGGTACCGGCGCGGACGTGCCCGGCCCCGAGGTGGCGTTCGCCGACCGGTCGGCGGCCGAGGACTGGCTGTCCGCGAACTGGCCGGACCTGCTCGACGGCGGCATCGGCGAGGTGACCCTGCTGCACGCGGGCGAGGTGGTGTACGGCCCGATGAGCCTGCACCCGCCGAGCACTTAACCGCCGAGGCGCGGGTCGTCCTGGACGATGCCGTCCAGCACCTTGTCGATCCGGTCGAGCACCTCCGCGTCGAGCCGGACGCCGGCCGCCTTGACGTTCTCGGTGACCTGCTCCGGCCGGGTGGCGCCGATGATCGCCGAAGCCACGTTCGGGTTCTGCAGCACCCAGGCGATCGCGAGCTGGGCCATGGACAGCCCGACGTCCTCGGCGATCGGCTTGAGCTGCTGGACCCGCTCGAGCACGTCGTCGCGCATCAGCCGGGCGATGAAGTTCTTGCCCTGCTCGTCGGTGGCCCGGGACCCGGCGGGCGGCGCCTGGCCCGGCAGGTACTTGCCGGTGAGCACGCCCTGGGCGATCGGCGACCAGACGATCTGGCTCATCCCCTCGCGCTCGCAGGTCGGGACCACCTGCGACTCGATCACCCGCCACAGCATCGAGTACTGCGGCTGGTTGGACACGAACGGGACCTTCAGCTCGCGGGCCAGCGCGGCGCCGCGGCTGATCTGGTCGGCCTTCCACTCCGAGACGCCGATGTAGAGCACCTTTCCGGCCCGCACCAGGTCGGCGAAGGCGAGCATGGTCTCCTCGAGCGGGACGCTGCTGTCGAAGCGGTGCGCCTGGTAGAGGTCGACGTAGTCGGTCTTCAGCCGGCGCAGCGAGGCGTTGGCCGACTCCATGATGTGCTTGCGGCCCAGGCCCTTGTCGTTCGGACCGCCCGGGCCGGTCGGCCAGTACACCTTGGTGAAGATCTCCAGGCTCTCCCGGCGCTGTCCGGCCAAGGCCCGGCCGAGCACCTCCTCGGCCTTGGTGTTGGCGTAGACGTCGGCGGTGTCGAAGGTGGTGATGCCCGAGTCGAGTGCGGCCCGCACGCACGCGTGCGCCTGCTCCTCCTCGACCTGGGAACCGTGGGTGATCCAGTTGCCGTACGAGATCTCGCTGACGGACAGGCCGCTGCGGCCGAGGCGACGAAACTCCATGCGCTCAACCTAGCGCCGGCTCGTTCGCCGGGCTAACCACCTCAGGCGACCTTGTCCCCCGGCTGGACGCGCGGCTTGGGGATGCGCAGCTTGCGCAGCTGCGTGGCGCGGATGAAGGAGTACCAGCCGATCGAGAGCCCGCTGATCGTCTCCTTGGGGAACTTCGCCCTGGCCAGCCGGGCGATCCGGCGGCCGTTGAACACCCCTTCGATGATCATCGCGACCAGCATCACCAGGCACAGCAGGGTGGCGTAGCTCTGCAGCGTCGGGGACGGGGCGAGCAGTGAGGCGAACACCACGACGGCCAGCGGCATGAACAGCCCGAGCAGGTGGCGGCGGGAGTCGACCAGGTCCCGGGCGTAGCCCTTCACCGGGCCGCGGTCGCGGGCCGGCAGGTACTTCTCGTCGCCGGCCATCATCCGCTGGCGCTGCGAGGTCCGGATCTCCCGGCGCTTGGCGGCGATCTCCTTGCGCTGCTCCTTGCTGCCCCGCGAGCGGCGCATCGCCTCGCGGGTGGTGCGGGGCGGCGCCGGCACCGGTCCGCGCTTGCGGGACTCGGCCTCGCGGCGCTTCGGCGTCGGGCGCCCCTTGGCCGGCGTATGGCCCTTGGACGCACCGGTGAGATCGTCGGCGCGCGGGTCGGTGTCCTCGGCGGCCTCGGTGCTCTCGGCGGTGTTGCGGCGCAGAAATCTCACGGCAGCCAGCGTAGTCATGCCGGGTGAGGCGGCCACGGCCACGGCTACTCTGCGGTTCATGCGGGTCCTGATCGCTCCCGACTGCTTCGGCGGGACGCTGAGCGCCACCGAGGCGGCCGTGGCCATCGCGAGCGGCTGGCGTTCGGTGGCTCCCGGCGACGATCTGGTGCTGTGCCCGCAGGCCGACGGCGGACCCGGGTTCGTCGACGTGCTGCACCACTCGCTCGGCGGGCGGTTGCGGCACGCGTCGGTGTCCGGTCCGTTGGACCGCTACGTGTCGGCGTTCTGGCTGGAGCACGAGGGGACCGCGTACGTCGAGTGCGCGCAGGCCTGCGGGCTGCACCTGGTGCCGCCCGCGGACCGCCGGGCGCTGGCAGCGACCACGATCGGGGTCGGCGAACTGGTCCGGGAGGCGCGGGACGCCGGAGCGCGGACCGTCGTGGTCGGGCTGGGCGGCTCGGCGAGCACCGACGGCGGCTCGGGCCTGCTCCGGGCGCTCGGGGCGATCCCGGTGGACGAGGCCGGCAACGTGCTGCCGCCGGGCGGCGGGCCGCTGGCGGACTGCGCGCGGCTGTCCGGCAGCCCCGAGCTCGGCGACCTTCGGCTGGTCGCCGCCTCCGACGTGCAGAACCCGCTGCTCGGCGAGTTGGGCGCGGCCCGAACGTTCGGCCCGCAGAAGGGCGCCGACGAGCTGGCGGTGCGCCGGCTCGAGCGGGCCATGACGCGCTGGGCCGACGTGCTGGCCGAGTCGGTCGGGCGGGACGTGCGGGACACCCCGGGCGCCGGCGCGGCCGGCGGCCTCGGGGCCGCCCTGCTCGCGCTGGGCGCAGAGCTCGAGTCCGGGGCGGGGCTGGTGCGCCGGCTGACCGGGCTGGGCCCGACCATGGACGGCGTCGAGCTGGTGATCACCGGGGAGGGCAGCTTCGACTGGCAGTCGCTGCACGGCAAGCTGGTCACCAGCGTCGCCGCCGCGGCGGCCGAGCGGGGACTGCCGTGCCTGGCGCTGGCCGGGCAGGTCTCGGTGGGGCGCCGGCAGGCGGCCGCGGCCGGGGTGGAGCGGGCCTACTCGGTGGCCGAGCACACCGGTTCGGTGCAGGCCGCACTGGCCGACCCGGCCGGCACGCTGTCGGCGTTGGCCGCCCAGGTGGCGGGTGAATGGCGGAGCTAGGCGCAGCGAATGTCCCCGTGTGCGGAGGATCACGCCTGCTCAAGCGTCCCTCCACAGCGGTTCGGACCGAATGTGACACCATAGGAACAAACCGCGAACGATTCCGGTTGTGCCGGTAAGTAGCGAATCTCGAGGGAGAACCATGACCGCCGCGAAGCAGGAGACCGAGCCGGCCACCCACGGTGTCGAGGTGACCGAGGCCGCCGCCACCAAGGCGAAGGCGCTGCTCGACCAGGAGGGCCGCGACGACATGCACCTGCGCATCGCCGTCCAGCCCGGCGGCTGTGCGGGCCTGCGCTACCAGCTGTTCTTCGACGAGCGCACCCTCGACGGCGACCTGTTCCGTGACTTCAACGGGCTGCGGGTGGCCGTCGACCGGATGAGCGCCCCCTACGTGCAGGGCGCCACCATCGACTTCGTCGACTCGATCGAGAAGCAGGGCTTCACCATCGACAACCCGAACGCCACGGGCTCGTGCGCGTGCGGTGACTCGTTCCACTGACCCAGATCAGCCTGTCGAGGGGTCGCGACCGGCGGGTCGCGGCCCCTCTGCTGTCTTGCTGGTCACACGTACTCGTCCAGGTCGTCGACCTGGGCCAGGCAGGTGTCGTCGACCTCCCACGGCAGCGGCGCCCTCGGCGGCGGGAGCTGCGGGGGTTCGGTGCGCAGCGACCTGGGAATGTCCGCACAGTCGGCGATCAGCTCGGCGAGTGACTCGGGTTCTGACGAATGCACATTGCTGACCGTAGGACCTAAGACACTGTCTGCACAGCCCCGGGCAGCAGGTAAGGTCGGGTCTCGTGCCTGTAGCGGTTTCCGGAAGCATTGCCACCGACCATCTGATGCATTTCCCGGGGCGGTTCGCCGACCAGCTGGTCGCCGAACAGCTGCACCGGGTCTCGCTCAGCTTTCTGGTCGACGACCTGGTGGTTCGCCGGGGCGGGATCGGCCCGAACATCGCCTTCGGGATGGCGGTGCTGGGTTGCGACCCGATCCTGGTCGGCTCCGCCGGGGAGGACTTCGCCGACTACCGGTCCTGGCTGGAGCGGCACGGGGTGAACTGCTCGGGCGTGCGGATCTCCGAGGTGGCGCACACCGCCCGGTTCGTCTGCACCACCGATGACGACATGTGCCAGATCGCCACCTTCTACGCAGGTGCCATGGCCGAGTCGCGGCTCATCGAGCTGGAGCCGGTGGCGCGGGCGGCCGGGGGCCTGGACCTGGTGGTGGTCAGCCCCGACGACCCGGAGGGCATGCTGCGCCGCGCCGAGGAGTGCCGCCAGCGCGGTTATCCCTTCGCGGTGGACCCGTCGCAGCAGCTGGCCCGGATGGACGGCGAGCAGATCCGCGCGTTCGTCACCGGGGCGAACTACCTGTTCTCCAACGACTACGAGTGGAACCTGCTGCTCCGCAAGACCGGCTGGTCCGAGGCCGAGGTGCTCGGCCGGGTCGGCATGCGGATCACCACGCTCGGCGAGAAGGGCGTGGAGATCGTGTCGTCCAACGGCGACTCGATCCACGTGGCCGCGGTGCCGGAGAAGGCCAAGGCCGACCCGACCGGCGTCGGGGACGGCTTCCGGGCCGGGTTCGTGGCCGGGCTGACCAAGGGGCTCAACCTGGAGCGCTGCGCCCAGCTCGGCTCGATGATCGCCGTGCTGGTGCTGGAGACGGTCGGACCGCAGGAGTGGCAGTACGACCGGGCCGAGATGATCGCCCGGATCGGCGGCGCCTACGGACCCGACGCCGCCGCCCAGATCGGCGCGATCCTCCCCGGCTAGCCCAGCGGTCAGAGCTTGACCGGGTAGTGCGGCTCGGGGATCTCCGGCGTGATCCGGCCCTCGACGAAGATCCCGTGCCAGAGCATGAACACCAGCAGGGCCCAGATCCGCCGGCTGTGGTCGAGGGTGCCGGCCCGGTGTTCCTCCAGCAGCCGCAGCACGGCGTTGCGGTCGAGCTCCGCGTCGGTCTGGGACTTGACCACGATGTCGCGCGCCCAGTCGTACATCTCCTCGCGCAGCCACAGCCGGATCGGCACCGGGAAGCCGAGCTTGCGCCGGTTGAGCACATGACCGGGCACGATCTCCCGCAACGCCTGGCGCAGCGCGAACTTCGTGGTCTCCCTGGTGATCTTCTGCTCCAGCGGGATCTGGGACGCGATCCGGAACACCTCGGGGTCCAGGAACGGCACCCGCAGCTCCAGCGAGTTGGCCATGGTCATCTTGTCGGCCTTCACCAGGATGTCGCCGCGCAGCCAGGTGAACAGGTCGACGTGCTGCATCCGGGTGACCGGGTCCCAGCTCTGCGAGTCCCGGTACGGCCCGGCGGTGACGTCGGCGTGCCCGACCGCCGGGTCGAACGTGTGCAGCACGGACCGCAGCTGGTCGTCCCGGAAGATCCGGGCGTTGCCGTAGTAGCGCTGCTCGAGCGACAGCGAGCCGCGGCGCAGCAGGTCCTTGCCCCGGGTGCCCTCCGGGATCGCGCTGGACACCCTGCCCATGGCCTTGCGCAGCGCGCCGGGCACCCGCTCGAACGGGCGCAGCGACAGCGGCTCGCGGTAGATCGTGTACCCGCCGAACAGCTCGTCGGCGCCCTCACCGGACAGCACCACCTTGACGTGCTTGCGCGCCTCGCGGGCGATGAACCACAGCGGCACCAGCGCCGGGTCGGCCACCGGGTCGTCCAGGTACCAGACGATCAGCGGCAGCGCCGCCATCATCTCCTCGGGGCTCACCGTGCGCACGACGTGCCGGACACCGAGCGCGGCGGCGGACTCCGCGGCCACGTCCACCTCGGAGTAGCCCTCGCGCTCGAACCCGGTGGTGAACGTGATCA
Organism: Actinophytocola sp.; assembly: GCF_035712165.1. Classification (GTDB taxonomy): domain Bacteria; phylum Actinomycetota; class Actinomycetes; order Mycobacteriales; family Pseudonocardiaceae; genus DASYTH01. Next base: position 7,530 of record NZ_DASTBH010000098.1, read on the forward strand.
GGTTCGGGTTGTGCAGCCGGGCCAGCGCCGCGATGGCGGTGGAGTCGATGCCGCCGGACAGGAACGAGCCCACCGTGACGTCGGCGCGCATGTGCTTGGCCACCGAGTCGCGCAGCACGTCGGCGATCTCGTCGTAGAGCCGTTCGGCGTCGCCGGTGCCGGCCACGGTGCGCGAGCTGAACCGGGGCGTGAAGTACCGCTTGATCACCGGCTGCTCGCCGGGGGTGACGGTGAAGCAGGTGCCGGACTCGATCCGGCGGATCATGGTGTGCAGCGACTCCGGCTCCGGCACGTACTGCAGCACCAGGTAGTGCTGCAGCGCGGTGCGGTCCACCTCGGTGCTGATGCCCAGCGTGGCCGCGAGCTCGAGCAGGGACTTCTTCTCGCTGGAGAACGCCACCCCGCCCGGCCCGCTGGCGTAGAACAGCGGCTTGATCCCGAACGGGTCACGGGCGCCGAACAGCTCGCCGCGCTCGGTGTCCCAGATCAGGAACGCGAACATGCCGCGCAGCTTGCCGACCGCGGCCGGGCCCAGGTAGTGGTAGGCGGCCACCACGGCCTCGGTGTCGCCGTCGGTGTTGAACTGGGCGCAGTGCAGGTCGGTGAGCTCCTTGCGCAGCTCCAGGTAGTTGTAGATCTCGCCGTTGAACAGGATCGCGTACCGCTCGGGAGACTCCGGGGGACCCCAGCGCAGCGGCTGGTGGGACCGCTCGATGTCGATGATCGACAGCCGGTTGAAGCCGAACACGGCCTCGCCGCCCGCCCAGGTCCCGGACTCGTCCGGGCCACGGTGGCGTTGGCAGCGCATGGACGAGCTGACGGCGGAGCGGACCGACGCCGCGTCCAACTCGGAGGGACAGACCAGCCCAAGCAGACCACACACGCTGTTGTCGTACCTCTCGTTCGCCACGCACCGGTTCGTCCCAGTATTGCCGGCACGCCCCGAAGGGCGGCAGGCACCTCCCGCTCGGTAGGCTCCGCCCTGGATCATCTGGGACCTGAGGAGGAGAAACCGTGCCCATGGTGCGCACCCCGGCGCCCTCTCGCGGGACATCCGCGCTCGGCCGCCTGGCGCGGGTCGGCGGACTGGTCGGGCTGGTGGCCCTCACGGCGACCGGGTGCTCGGGCGAGGAGGTGCTCCGGTTCGGCTGGCCCGAGGCGGTCACCCCACAGGGTGAACGGATGCAGGTGTTCTGGACCTGGTCCGTGGTCGCTGCCCTGGTGGTCGGCGTGCTCGTGTGGGCACTGATCCTCTGGCCCGTGGTCGCGCACCGCCGCAAGGGCGACGCGCTGCCCCGGCAGTTCCAGTACAACCACTTCCTCGAGGTGTTCTACACCGGCCTTCCCGCGATCGCGGTCGTGATCCTGTTCTACTTCACGGTCACCACGCAGAACTACGTGCTGGCCAAGGCCGACCCGCAGGACGTGGACGTGACCGTGGACGTCACCGGGTTCCAGTGGAACTGGGAGTTCGCCTACCAGGGCAGCAAGACCCCGGACGGCGAGGTGGTCCGCACCGTCGGCTCGTCGGACGAGATCCCGCTGCTCGTGCTGCCGACCGGCAAGACGATCCACTACAACCTGCGGGCCCGCGACGTCATCCACTCGTTCTTCGTGCCGGAGTTCAACTTCAAGCGCGACGTGTTCCCGCATCCGGAGAAGAACAACCAGGACTCCTCGTTCGAGAACAGCATCGACCGGGAGGGCGCGTTCGTCGGCCGGTGCGCCGAGCTGTGCGGCATCTACCACTCGGCGATGAACTTCGAGATCCGCGCGCTCAACCCGGACCGGTTCGACCGGTACATGAGCCTGCGGCAGCGGGAGAACCCACAGACGGGTGAGGCCTACACGGCCGCCGAGGCGCTGGCCGAGATGCAGGCCAGCGACCCGAGCTGTGGGTCGCTGTGCTCGCCGCTGGCCACCACGACCAAGCCGTTCGACACGAAGCGGAACACGTCGCGCTGAGCGCGGCCTTCGGAAAGGGATTCTCAGCGACATGAAGGTCGAGGCCAGGCTCTTCGACATCACGACCGCGTTCTTCATCGTGTCGGCGATCGTGTACGGCTTCTGGGCCAAGGAACCGGTCGGTCTGATCGGGCTGATCCTGTCCGCCGGGCTCTCGATGATCATCGGTTCGTACTTCCACTTCGTGGCCCGGCGCACCCAGCAGCGCGCCGAGGACGACCCGGACGCCGAGATCAGCGACGGCGCGGGCGAACTGGGCTTCTTCAGCCCCGGCAGCTACTGGCCGGTGGGCGTGGCGGCGTCCGCCGCGCTGTGCGCCCTGGCCATGGCCTTCTGGCAGGTGTGGCTGCTGGTGATCGGTGTCGTACTGCTGCTGCTCACCGTCGGTGGCCTCATCTTCGAGTACCACACCCGCCCGAACGTCACCGAGTAGAGCGAACCCCCACCCGCACCCAAAATTCCGGAGCGACGGGACCGCACCTCAGGGGACCGTGACGGCACCAGCCACAATCCACCAGCTGCCCGCACCGTTCCCCGGTACGCAACCACCGCATCAAAATTCCGGAGAGGCGGACTAGCGTGGCGGGACTGCTAGTTCGGCGGATCTGGTTACCCAGCGGGCGAGCAGCTCGGCGGCCGCTCCGGAGTCGATGGCGGTCGCGGCCGATTCCATGGCGGCGGCCAGGTCGGCGTGCAGGTCGTCGGAGAGTCCCCGGAACGCGGCGATCGCCGCGGCGGCGTTGATCAGCACCGTGTCCCGTACCGGGCCCGGCGTCCCGGACAGCACCCGGTGTACCGCCGCCGCGTTGGCCGCGGCGTCGCCGCCGATCAGGTCGTCCGGCGAGCACAGGGTGATGCCCAACCGGCGCGGGTCGATCCTGTCCGGGCGCACCGAGCCGTTCGCGACCGCCCACACCTGCGTGGTCGTGGTCGGGGAGATCTCGTCGAGGCCGTCGTCGCCGCGCACCACCAGCATCGAGAAGCCGCGCCCGGCCAGCACCTCGGCCATGATCGGCGCCAGCCGGGCGTTGGCGCAGCCCACCAGACCCGCGGTCGGCTGGGCCGGGTTGGTCAGCGGCCCGAGCACGTTGAACGTGGTCGGGATGCCGATCTCGCGCCGGGTCGGCCCGGCGTGCCGCAGCGCCGGATGGAAGGCCATGGCGAAGCAGAACCCGATGCCCAGCTCCGCCACGCTGCTGCGCACCGCCTCCGGACCTAGGGTGATGGTCACGCCGAGTGCCTCCAGCACGTCGGCCGATCCGCACTGCGACGACGCCGCCCGGTTGCCGTGCTTGATCACCGGCACCCCGGCGGCGGCCGTGACCAGGGCGCTCATGGTGGAGATGTTCACCGTGCCGGACTGGTCCCCGCCGGTGCCCACCACGTCGGCCGCTGGCCCGTCGATCCGCACCCGTAAGGCGTGGCTCAGCATCGCCTCGGCCAGGCCGGCCACCTCGGCCGCGGTCTCGCCCTTGGACCGCAGGGCCACCGCGAACGCGCCGATCTGAGCCGGCGTCGCGTTGCCCGACATGATCTCGTTCATCGCCCAGGAGGTGTCCTCCTGGGCCAGGTCCTGCCGGCCGACCAGCCGGTGCAGCAGGCTCGGCCAGGTCCGGGCGTCCACCGCGGTCATCCCCGGACGACCGGGAGCCGCTTGGCCCGCAGCACGTCGGCGACGGTCTCCGCCGCGGCCAGCGGGTCGAGCGGGTAGACCATCACCGCGTCGGCCTGCGACCAGGTCGCGAGCCAGCGGTCGTCCTTGCGCCGTACCGCGATGACGATCGGGCAGACGTCGGTGATCTCGTTCTTGAGCTGCCGGCACAGGCCGATACCGCCGGTCGGCTGCGCCTCGCCGTCCAGAATCGCCAGGTCGGTCCCGCCCGCGTCCATGGTCATCAGAACCTCGGCGACGGTGGCCGCCTCGACGAAGTCCACCCGGCCGATGTCCGGAGCGGGCCGCCGGCCCACGGCTGTGATGATCGCCTCTCGAATGTTCGGCCGGTGGCTGTAGACGAGGATCTTCAACGGCTGCGTGCTCACGGTGCGCGCCCTTCTGGCAATCGACCAGGTTGGAGGCCTCAAATGGTATCGAGGCAACCCCGCGACCCGCCGTGGACCCGAACAGGCGAGTGGGATCACCGCACGACATAATGCCCGCGTGACGACCGCAGCGCCTTCCATCAGCCAGCGGGTGCACTCGCTGAACCGGCCGAACATGGTCAGCGTGGGCACGATCATCTGGCTGTCCAGTGAGCTGATGTTCTTCGCCGGCCTGTTCGCGATGTTCTTCACGGTCAAGGCGCAGAACGACACGGAGCACTGGCCGCCGGAGCCCACCGAGCTCAACGTTCCGTACGCCCTGGTCGTCACGATCATCCTGGTCGCCTCGTCCTTCACCTGTCAGATGGGTGTGTTCGCGGCGGAGAAGGGTGACGTGTTCGGACTGCGCAGGTGGTACCTGCTGACCCTGGTGATGGGCACGATCTTCGTGCTCGGCCAGGCCAACGAGTACCGCAGCCTGATCGAGGAGGGGACCACGATCCCGTCCTCGGCCTACGGCACGGTCTTCTACCTGACCACCGGGTTCCACGGTTTGCACGTGACCGGCGGGCTCGTCGCGTTCGTCTTCCTGCTGATCCGCACCAAGCTGAGCAAGTTCACGCCCGCTCAGGCCACCTCGGCGATCGTGGTGTCGTACTACTGGCACTTCGTGGACGTCGTCTGGATCGGCCTGTTCACCGTCATCTACTTCATCCCGTGACCACGAGGGTTGCCACTCAGATGATCAGCAAGCGGCTACGGAGCCGATCGAAGCTGCACCGCCGCGTCGCCGGCCTTCTGGCGCTGGCCGTCGCGTTGATCGGGATGGGCGTGTTGTACAGCCTGGTGCTGCCCGATCCGCAGACCGCGCAGGCGCAGCAGGACCCGGTCGCGGTGCGTGAGGGCGAGCAGATCTACAACAACACCTGCATCACCTGCCACGGCGCCAACCTGGAGGGCGAGAACGGCCGCGGACCGAGCCTGATCGGGGTCGGCGAGGCCTCGGTGTACTTCCAGACCGAGACCGGCCGGATGCCCGCGGTGCAGCAGGGCGCGCAGATGGACGAGAAGCCCCGGGTGCTCAGCACCGACGAGATCGAGAAGCTGATGGCGTTCGTGCAGTCGCGCGGCGGCGGCACGACGATGCCCGAGGAGCACGGCGAAGAGCTGGTCGGTACCAACTCCGCCCGCGGCGGCGAGCTGTTCCGGCTCAACTGCGCCTCGTGCCACAACTTCACCGGCCGCGGCGGTGCGCTCTCGTCCGGGAAGTTCGCCCCGGACCTGGACAACATCTCCGAGGACGTGATGTACGCGGCCATGCTGTCCGGCCCGGAGAGCATGCCGCGGTTCTCCGAGCGGCAGCTCTCACCCGAGGAGAAGAAGGACATCATCGCCTACGTCAACTCGGTGACCAACGGGAACAACAACCCCGGCGGTGAGCCGATCGGCGGCCTGGGACCGCAGTCCGAGGGTCTGATCGCGTTCATCGTGGGTATGGCGGCGCTGATCGGCATCACACTCTGGATTGGAGCGAAGGCATGAGTGGGGGGGACAAGCCGGAGCTGCCGACCGAGGCTGAGCTCTCCGACATGGGGCGGGACGATCTGGTCCGGCTCGGCGGCAAGATCGACGAGGTCGAGCTGGTCGAGTACCCGGATCCGTGGCCGGTCAAGGGAACCAGGGCGGAGCGCCGGGCCGAGCGTCAGGTCGCGTTCTGGTTCATCGTGTCCGCGCTGGCCGGGCTCGCCTTCCTCGGTGTGTTCATCTTCTGGCCGGCCAAGTACGTGCAGCCGACGGACGAGGGGTTCCAGGCGTACTACCTGTTCACCCCGCTGCTCGGCCTCACGCTGGGTCTGTCGATCCTGGGCATCGGCCTTGGTGTGATCAACTACACCCGGAAGTTCGTCCCGCACGAGATCGCGGTGCAGCAGCGGCACGACGGCGGTTCCGCCGAGCTGGACAAGAAGACGATCCTGGCGCAGCTCGCCGACGCCGGGAACCGCAGCACCATCGCCCGCCGCTCGCTGATCAAGCGCAGCGCCGGGGCCGGCGCCGGGATCATGGGCGCGGGCGTCGGCGTGTTCGTGCTCGGCGGCCTGCTGCGCAACCCGCACGCCCAGTCCACCAACCCGGACGGGTTGTGGCACACCGGCTGGATGTCCGAGCCGGGCAGCGACGAGAAGGTCTTCCTGCGCCGGGCCACCGGCGACCCGGAGGAGGTCGTCCTGGTCCGGCCGGAGGACCTGGACGCGGGCTCGATGGAGACGGTGTTCCCGTTCCGGGAGTCCGAGCGCGGCGACCACGCGGCGCTGTCCGAGGCGCTGCGCCGGTCGGACAACCCGGTGATGCTGATCCGGCTGCGTCCCGAGGACGCCGCTCGGGTGATCAAGCACCGCGGCCAGGAAGACTACAACTACGGCGACTTCTACGCCTACACCAAGATCTGCAGCCACCTGGGCTGCCCCACCTCGCTGTTCGAGCAGCGGACCAACCGGATCCTCTGCCCGTGCCACCAGTCCCAGTTCGATGCGTTGGAGTACGCCAAGCCGATCTTCGGGCCGGCCACCCGCAAGCTCGCCCAGCTACCGATCGATGTCGATCCGGAGACTGGCTACTTCTACGCGCTGCATGATTTCATTGAAGCGGTGGGACCGGCATTCTGGGAGCGCAAGTCATGAGCGGACTCACCACGCCCACGAAGCCGACCAGCATGGCCGACCGGCTCGCCGCCGGTGCGGCCAAGTGGACCGACGACCGGTACCACCTGGCCGGCGGGGTACGCAAACAGCTCAACAAGGTCTTCCCGACGCACTGGTCGTTCCTGCTCGGTGAGATCGCGCTGTACAGCTTCATCGTGCTGCTGCTGTCCGGCACCTATCTGGCGCTGTTCTTCGACCCGTCGATGGCCGAGGTCACCTACAACGGCAGCTTCGAGAACCTGCGCGGCCTGGAGATGACCAGGGCCTACGAGTCGACCCTGTTCATCTCCTTCGACGTGCGCGGCGGTCTGTTCGTGCGCCAGGTGCACCACTGGTCGGCGCTGCTGTTCATGGCCGCGATCGTGGTGCACATGTTCCGGACCTTCTTCACCGGAGCCTTCCGCCGGCCCCGCGAGGTCAACTGGGTGATCGGCGTGATCCTCTTCGCGCTGGGCGCCACCGAGGGCTTCGCCGGCTACTCGCTGCCCGACGACCTGCTGTCCGGTGCCGGCCTGCGGATCATGTCCGGGCTGATCCTGTCGATCCCGGTGATCGGCACCTGGACGCACTGGCTGCTGTTCGGCTCCGAGTTCCCCGGCACCGAGATCATCCCGCGGCTCTACACCGCCCACATCCTGTTGATCCCGGGCATCCTGCTGGCGCTGATCGGCCTGCACGTGGGGTTGGTGTGGTACCAGAAGCACACCCAGTTCCCGGGTGTGCGGCGCAAGGAGACCAACGTCGTCGGCGTGCGGATCATGCCGGTGTTCGCCCTCAAGGGCGGCGCGTTCACCGCGATCGTGATCGGCGTGACGGCACTGCTCGGCGGGTTGTTCCAGATCAACCCGATCTGGAACTTCGGGCCGTTCAACCCGGCGCACATCTCCGCCGGCACCGTGCCGGACTGGTACATGGGCTGGACCGACGGGCTGATCCGGTTGTGGCCGGCCTGGGAGGTCTACCTCGGCAACTACACCATCCCGGCGGCGTTCTTCCCGTTCATGATGGGTCTGCCGTTGCTGATCCCGATAGCCATGGTCTATCCGTGGATCGAGCGACATTTCACCAAGGACACCGCGCACCACAACCTGCTGCAGCGGCCGCGGGACGTGCCGGTGCGCACCAGCCTGGGCGCCATGGCGATCACGTTCTTCATGGTGACGCTGCTGTCCGCGGCCAACGACGTGCTGGCCGACAAGTTCCACATCTCGCTGAACGCGACCACGTGGATGGGCCGGATCGGTCTGCTGGTGCTGCCGCCGATCGCCTACTACCTCACCTACCGGCTGTGCCTCGGCCTGCAGCGCTCCGACCGGGCCGTGCTCGAGCACGGCGTGGAGACCGGCATCATCAAGCGCCTGCCGCACGGTGAGTTCATCGAGATCCACCAGCCGCTCGGGCCGGTGGACGACCACGGCCACCCGGTCGCGCTGGAGTACCAGGGCGCGCCGGTGCCGAAGAAGATGAACAAGCTCGGCACGGCCGGCGAGCCGGTGGCCGGTTCGCTGCTGCGGCCGGACCCGGTCGAGGAGACGGCCGCGCTGGCCAGGGCCCGGGCCGCCGAGCACGGGGCGATCGATCCGGCCGATGCCGCCGGCACCGAGCTGGCGACGTCCGAGGAGCCGGAACGGAAGCCGCTGGGTTGAGTCCGGCCCGGCGGGCGCCCGGTTCCCGAATCCGGCACGCGATCCTGGCAGCGGCGCTGCTGGGCGTTGCCGGGTGCGGTTCGACGCCCGCGTCGGCGCACATGGCGCCCGCACCGCTGATGTCGATGCCGCCGGAGGTCTCCTCGGCGGCACCGGCCACGGCGGTGTCCGTCCCACCGCCGAGCGCCCCGGCGTCGTCGGTTCCGGCGGCGCCGGCCCCGCCGCCGGCCGCCGAGTGCCCGCTGCCGAAGTCCGGGTTCGACTGCGACTTCCAGCGCCGGTTCGCCAGCGCGACGGCCTACGTGGCCAAGCGGCCCGGCACGGTGGGCATCGTGCTGCGCGACCGGCAGACCGGCGCGGTGTGGCGCAACGACCACGCCGGTGACCTGACCTGGACCGCGTCGACCATCAAGCTCGCCATGACCGTGGACCTGTTGCTGAGGGACAAGTCCGGCGCGATCACGCTCAGCGCGGCGGACCGCGGGCTGATCCAGGCCATGCTGCACAGCTCGGACGACAACGCCGCGGACACGCTGTGGTTCCAGTACGCCGGCGCCGACCATCTGGCGTACAACAACGCCTTTCCCGGCTACGGGATGACCTCGCTGGCCCCGCAGCGCGGGTTCACCGAGTTCTACCCATACTGGGGTTTCCAGAAGTGCACGGCCGACGACCTGGACCGGCTGGTCAACTACGTGCTCGGCAGGTTGCCGGCCGACCTGCGGAACTACATCGTCGGGCAGATGCGCGGCGTGGCGCCCAACCAGCAGTGGGGGGTGTGGGCCGCCGGCCCGGCCGCGGCGCCCGGCAACAAGAACGGCTGGTCGTCGGAGCAGGGCGGCTGGGTGATGAACACGGTCGGCTTCGCCGGGCCGGGGGAGCGCTACACCCTGGCCGTCATGAACAACCTGCGCGGCAAGGGCGGTTACGACGCCGGCAAGGCCACCGTCAGCGAGGTGGCCCGGATCATCCTGGCCGGCCGCGCCTGACCCCCCAAGGGTTTTCGTCGACCACCCCGCGAGTTCCCGGTTCCAGCACGTGAGTTGCCGCCTCGGCACCCTTGAATGTCCATTGTGGACAAAAAGGATCGAACCAAATCGGATCTCCGGTCGTAGTGTCCCTTGGCGAGGACGCCCCTCGTCGAAACAGCAGAGCGGAGGATTTCCGACCATGTTCCGTCGCCGTACGCTCCTGACCGCCGCCGTGGCCGTGCCAACCGCACTGGCCACCTCGTCCGCCCTGACCGGGACCGCATCGGCGGACGGCTCGCGTGCCTTCCCCACGGAGTTCCCGCTGCCCAACGGTTTCCTCCCGGAGGGCATCGCGATCGGGCCGGGACCGTTCGCCTACTTCGGCTCCCGGGCCGACGGCCGGATCCACCGGGTCAACCTGGTCACCGGCGTCGGCCGCGACGTCAGTGCCGGCCCGGGAACCCCGTCGGTCGGCCTGAAGACCGACGAGCGCCGGATCTACGTCTCGGGTGGCCCGGCCGGCAACGCGCGGCTCATCGACCTGCGCAGCGGCACCATCCTGGCCACCTACACGTTCTCGGTCGCCCCCACGTTCATCAACGACGTCGTGCTCACCCCCGCCGTCGCCTGGTTCACCGACTCCAACAACCCGTTCCTGTTCGGGGTGCCGCGCCGTCGCCATGGCGTGCCCGGTCAGGCCGACGTGATCCGGCTCCCGCTGTCCGGCGACTACGTGCACGTGGCCGGCTTCAACGCCAACGGCATCGCGCGCACCCCGGACGGCCGTGCGCTGCTGATCGTCCAGTCCGCCACCGGCCTGCTGTTCCGGGTCGACCCGCGCACCGGCGTGGCTCGCACCGTGGATCTGGCCGGCGAGCTCCTGACCAACGGCGACGGCCTGCTCGTCGACGGCCGCACGCTGTTCGTCGTGCAGAACCAGCTCAACCGGGTCTCGGTGTTCCGCCTGGACCGCACCGGCAGCAGCGGCCGTCTCCAGGAACGCCTCACCGACCCCCGCTTCGACATCCCCACCACGGTGGCCGCCTTCGGCAACCGCCTCTACCTCCCCAACGCCCGGTTCAGCACGCCGCCGACCCCCACCACTCCCTACAACGCCGTCGCCATCAACCGCTGACCCCGGATCAGGTGGCCGAGTCCGCCCGTTCCAGCCAGGGGCGCCAACTCGCGGCGCAGTGGGCGGGCTCGGTCCAGGGTTGGGAGCAGCGGACCATGCGGGTGCCGGGGCGGTCCAGCCAACGCAGGACCGTGCTGACCTCCTCGGCCGGGGCGCCGCGCAGCGGGCCCGGGCTGGGGAGCACGGTCTCGGCAGTGGCGACGAGAGCGTCCACCACCGGCATCGGCGCCACGCCCCGGCGGGCGACGCCGGCGGAGGCCAGCCGCCCGTGCCGGACCACCGCGAACTCCCAGCCCCCGGCCGAGTCCGGCCGGGCGGCCACCAGTTCGGCGACGGCGGCCAGCGCGGCCAGCCGCTGGCCACGGTCCAGCACGCGGATCAAAGTGCGCATCCGGTCCCGGTTGAAGATCGCCTGTTCGTAGCGGCCCTCCCGGGCCAGCGCGGCCAGCCGGCCGGCGAGGTGGTGCAACGGATCCGGCCGCTGACCGGCCACCAGCAGGCTGATCGTGTCCACGATCGGCCGGTACTCCGCGACGGTCTGCCGGCCGGCGCAGGGCGCCCCGCACCGGCCCAGCTCGGCCAGCGCGCACGGCCGGCCGCTCGGCTTGCGCGCGGAGATGCGCTGGGTGCACGGCCGGATCCCGGTCGCGTCCTGCAGGGCGAGGGCGGCCTCCTCGGCCAGCTTCGGCGAGCGGAACGGCCCGAGCGCGCCGTCCCTCGGCACCCGCACCACCGACAGCCGGGGGAAGGCCTCGTCGGTCAGCGTGACCCACCAGGACTGCCGGGGATTCTTCGACCGCCGGTTGTACATCGGCTTGTGCGCGGCCAGCAGCCGCAACTCGCGCACCTCGGCCTCCAGCGGGTGCGCGCAGGTGACCGAGTCGACCCGGACCGCGAGCCGCACCATCTCGCGCAGCCGCCTGCGGGTCTCACTGGCCGTGAAGTACTGCCGGACCCGGCGGCGCAGGTCCGAGGCGGTCCCCACGTAGAGCACCTCGTCGCCGGGGCCGCGGAACAGGTACACCCCCGGCTCGTGCGGCAGATGCCGGGCCATCGCCCGCTTGCGGCGCTGCTCGGGGGTGACGTCCGGGATGTAGTCGAGCAACTCCTCCAGGGTGTGCACGCCGAGCGAGCCGACCCGCTCCAGCAGCGCGTGCAGCACGTCGACGGTGGCCTGGGCGTCCGGCAGGGCCCGGTGCACCGGGGTGGTGGCCGACCGGAACAACCCGGCCAGCGCGGCCAGCCGGCAGGTCGGCGCCTCCTCCCGGCTGAGCACCCGCCGGGCCAGCCGCACCGTGCACACCACCGCCGGCTTGGGCCAGGGGTAGCCGAGCTGCTGGCACGCCCTGCGCAGGAAGCCGATGTCGAACCCGGAGTTGTGCGCGACCAGCACCGAACCGGCGGCGAACTCCAGGAACGCCGGCAGCACCTGCTCCAGCCGAGGCGCGACGCACACCATCGCGTTGGTGATGCCGGTCAGCGAGACGACCTCCGGCGGGATGCCGCGTCCCGGGTCGACCAGGGTGGCGAACTCGCCGAGCACCTCTCCGCCGCGCACCTTGACCGCGCCGAACTCGGTGATCGTGTCGGCCTCGGCGCTGCCGCCGGTGGTCTCCAGGTCGAACACCACGAACGTGGTGGTGCGCAGCGGAGTGCCCAGCTCGTCGAAACTGAGCTGACTTCGGGCCGAGGGGACGGTGCTCATCAGCGCGCAGGCTAGGCCAGCCCACCGACAGATCCTGCGCATGCCATTTGCGCCCCCGTTAGCCTTGGGGGATGGCACCGTCGTCCCAACCGGTCGAGCCGGCGCGGCACCCGCCGGCCGAGGAGCCGGACGACGCCCCGGCCAATGTGTCCACTGTGGACTGGACCCGGCTGCCGGACGCGGTGCGCGCCCGGCTGGCCGAGTTGGGCGCGGAGGCGGTCGGTGTGCTGCCCCGGGTGGACATCCCCCAGCAGCTGCGGGCCGTTGCCCGGTTCGCGCCGGCCAAACGGGCCCGGCTCGGTGGCGGCACGATCGTGGCCAGCCTGCGCGACTCGGTGGCCTTCCGGACCGCGGTGGTGGAGTGGATCCGCGAGCACCGGCCGGCCGCGCTCGATCTGGGCGGGCCGGACCCGGTCGCGGTGGCCACCGCGGCGGTGCTGCTCGGCGAGGACACCGCCGAGCACTACCTGGAGCTGGTGTCGCGCCGGGCGTCGGACGCGAGCCTGCGCGCGGAGCGGGACACCGCCGTGGCGAAGGCGGAGCGGATCGACGCGGAGCTGCGCCGGGTGCAGGGGGAGTTGGACGCCGCGCACGGCATGGCCGACCGGGTCCGGGCCGAGGGCGAGGTCGAGCTGGAGCGGTTGCGCAAGAAGCTTCGCGAGCAGGGCGTGCGGCTGCGGGAGGCCCGGGACGAGGCCCAGCGGGCCACCACCGAGGTGGACCGGGTCAGGTCGGAGTCGGCCGCCGGACTGGCCGCGCTGACCGAGCAGCGGGACCGGGAGCGCGAGCGGGCCGAGCACGAGCGCACCAGAGCCGAGCGGGCCGAGGCGGACGCCGAGATCGCCCGGCAGTCCGCGCGGGAGGCGCGGCAGGCCGACGAGGTGCGCCTGGCCCTGCTGGTGGACACGCTGGACGGCGCGGTCACCGGGTTACGGCGGGAGCTGGCACTGGGTGGTTCCGGTCCGCGGCCGGCGGACATGGTTCGGGGCGCCACCGCCGCGCAGGGCGTGGTCGGCCGGGTGGAGGATCCGGCCGCGCTGGACCGGCTGCTCGCCCTGCCGTCCGTTCACCTCGTGGTGGACGGCTACAACGTCACCAAGACCGGCTATCCGGAGCTGTCCCTGTCCGATCAGCGCGACCGGCTGGTCCGCCAGCTCGCGGCGCTGGCCGCGCGCACGTCGGCCGAGGTGACGTTGGTTTTCGACGGCGCGGGTGTGGTGGCCGTGCCCACCGCGGCGCCGCGTGGGGTCCGGGTGCTGTTCAGCGACCCCGGCGTGCTGGCCGACGACGTGATCCGGGCCCTGGTCACCGCCGAGCCGGAGGGCCGGCCGGTGGTGGTGGTCACCTCCGACCGTGCGGTGGCCGACTCGGTACGCAGGCGGGGCGCCCACCCGGTGCCGTCCGCGGTCCTGTTGGCCCGCCTCGGCCGCGTTTGACCCGTTCCGGCACCGCGACCGCGCTGCGCCGCCGCACAGCCCTTCCAGGCCCCCAGCGCGGCCTGTGTCGGCCGGCTCGGTCAGCCACCGCCTGACCTGGTCGTTCGCCGGTGGTTCGAACGTGTGACCGAGAATGTCGGTGGTCGGTTCTAGCCTGCGTCACGGATGTTGTACCCGCTGCGAAGGAGGCAACCGATGTCGACTCTGATCGTGGACTGCGATACCTGCGTGGTGCGTGGGCTCGCCTGCGAGGACTGTGTGGTCAGCGTGCTGCTGGGCGCGCCGCCGGCGGTCGAGCTCGACCCGTTCGAGCGCCGGGCGATCGACGTGCTCGCCGGTGCCGGTCTGATACCGCGACTACGACTGGTGCCGGAAGAGCGAACCGCCTAGTGATCGTTACGCCCGATCGGGTCGATTCGGCAGTCTCCGAGCCATGACACGCCCGGCTGAACAACTTGCGTCGGTAAGCGGTCGTCTGACATCGGCGAACGGCACACGACCAGGTGAAGAGGGGTATGGCGACGGTCACACCGCGAAGTTGACGCTGCTCCATTGGTGGACCACCGGACACTTAGCGCCTTTTTTCACGAGTGCGGTAGACGAGATGTCTCACGTTTCGTAACCTGTCCGAGATCTCGCGGGCCGATAGCCGTCAACCCCGAGGCGGCAACGCGAGATCGCCGCTGATTCGGCCTTGTCGGGAGGCTGGACCGCTCATCCCCACGGTGGGTGGGGCCTGTGCTCCGGCGCGGGTACTTCCCGTCAGCGGTTCTACACGAATGGAGACACCCGCGACGTGGCGTCGCATCATCGAATGAAGCGCGCAGTCCGTGGAGGCCTCAGCATCTCCGCCGTCATGACGGCGTTGGTGAGCTTCTCCCCCGCACCGGCACTAGCGCAGCCAGCAGCCCCCCCGCCCCCGACCAACGTTTCGGACGCGCTCAAGCAGTACCAGGACCTGGCCGCGCAGGCCTCGAAAGCCAACGAGGACCTGCTCGCCGCGAAGAACGACCTCGCCACCAAACAGGCCGACCTCGACAAGGCGACGGCCGACCTGGCCGCCGCTCAGCAGAACGAGGTCACGGCCAAGGCCGACGAGGAGAAGTTCCGCGGCTCGGTCGACGCGCTCGCCAGCGCCGCCTTCCAGGGCACCCGGTTCACCAACCTGTCTGCCCTGCTCAGCGGCGGGGACCAGCAGGACTTCCTGGACCGGGCCTCAGCGCTGAACGTGCTCGCCGCCGAGAACAAGGTCATCCTCGACAAGTACACCGGTGCCGTCGAACTGGCCGCCAAGTCGCGCGACCAGGCCATCGACGCGCAGAACCGGTCGCAGGAGGCCAAGACCAAGGCCGAGACGCTGGCCACCGAGATCAACAAGACCAAGGTTGACCTCGACGCCCGCGTCTCGGAGGCGGAGAAGGCCTACAACCGCCTGTCCGGCAAGGACAAGCAGGACCTGCAGGGTCCCGTCGACAACGGGGTCTACCTGGCGCCGGCGGGCCTGGCGCATGACGTGGTCCAGCTTGCGCTGGACCAGGTCGGCGACGCGTACGTCTACGGCGCGGCCGGACCGAACCAGTTCGACTGCTCCGGTCTGACCATGTACGCCTACCGGGCGGCGGGCGTCGGCCTGCCGCACTCCAGCCGGAGTCAGTACACCTTCGGCAAGCCGGTCGCCTCTGGCGAGTGGGTTGCCGGTGACCTGCTGTTCTACGGTGGCAGCGCCGGCAGCATCCACCACGTCGGTATGTACATCGGCAACGGGAAGATGGTGCACGCCTCCACCTCCGGTGTGCCGGTGAAGGTCGTCGACGCCCCGCGCGGCGGTGGCGGCGACTACCTCGGCGCCCGGCGGATCCTCGGCTAACCAGCGCGACATCCACGAATCGGGCCCGGTGCACGCACCGGGCCCGATTTCGTTTCCCATAACATCGACCGGTGACCGGGAGAGCGCGGCTGCGCGCGGGGCTGGGCGTGGCCGTCGCCGTCGCCCTGGCGGGCGGGCTCACCCTGGTGTCGCGGCCGGCCGGCCAGACCGCCGCCCCGCCGCCGGCCGCCCCGAGCCAGGGCCGCCCGCTCGGCGCGGTGCCGCCGGCCACGCCGTCGACGACCGCGTCCGACCGGTCCCGGACCGAACACGTCGGCGCGCTGCTGCGGACCCGGGCGCAGGCCCTGCGCGACCGGGACGAGCCGGCCTTCCTGGCCACCCTGGACCCGGGTGCGGACGCCGAGTTCACCACGCGCCAGCGGGCGATGTTCGCCAACCTGGCCGGCGTCGGGCTCGACGTGTGGGAGTACGCGCTGTCGCCCGAGGACTCCCTGGACGTGTCCGCGCTGCCGAAGGGAGCCGGCACCGACGAGCTGTGGGCGCCGGCGGTGGAGCTGCGCTATGCGCTGCGCGGGGCCGACCTGGTCCCGACCAGCCGGACCATGGGCTACCTGTTCGCCCGTGCCGGCGAGCGCTGGTACCTGCGTTCGGACACCGCGCTGGACGGCCTCGGCCGCCGGTCCTGGCGTGGACCGTGGGACTTCGGGCCGTGTGTGGTGCGCACCACGGCCAACGGCATCGTGCTGGCCCATCCCGGCAACGACCCGATGGTGCAGCGGCTGGTCCGGGAGCTGGACTCGTCGGTGGCCGAGGTGCGCGAGCTGTGGGGCGACGCCTGGTCGCAGCGCGTGGCGCTGTTGCTGCCGGACTCGGCCGACGAGATGCGCGCCCTGGTCGGCGCCGGGTTCCCGGTCGAGTCGGTGGTGGCCGTCGCGGTGGCCGACCGGGTCGACTCGGCCCGGCACACCGTGGCCGGCCAGCGGGTCGTGCTGAGCCCGACCGGCGCCAAGGCGCTGTCCGCGGCCTCCCTGCGGGTGGTGCTGCGACACGAGATCCTGCACGTGGCGGCCCGGGCCGAGACGGTGGACGGCTCGCCGATGTGGCTGCTCGAGGGGTTCGCCGACTACGTCGGCTACCGGCACAGCGGGATCAGCCTGCGGCAGGGTGCGCCGGACCTGGTCACCCTGGTCCGGCGGGACGGCCCGCCCCGGGCGCTGCCCGAGGACAAGGACTTCCGGACCTCCGGCCGCGAGCTGGACCTCGCCTACCAGCAGGCCTGGTCGGTGGCCCGGTTCATCGCCGAGCGGCAGGGCGAGCCCAAGCTGGTGGCGCTCTACCGCAAGCTCGCCGGCGCCGGGACGGTGTCCGCGGCCGAGACCGACGAACTGCTGCGCTCGGTACTCGGCTGGGACCGGGCCGCGCTGGTCCAGGCCTGGCGCGCGTACCTACGCGACACGTTGGGGTGAACCCGCCGGTAGGGTGCGTGGGTGCCGAGAACCTTGGTGGTGACCAACGACTTCCCGCCCCGACCAGGCGGTATCCAGTCGTACCTGCACGCGCTCGCGACCCGGCTGCCCGCGCACGACCTGGTCGTCTACGCACCGTCCTGGGAGGGCCACACCGGATCGCACGCCAGGTTCGACGCCGACCAGCCGTTCGACGTGGTGCGCCACCCCGGCACGCTGATGCTGCCCACCCCGGCCGTCGCCCGCCGGGCGCGGGAGATCATCCGGTCCGAGGGATGCGAGGCGGTGTGGTTCGGGGCCGCGGCCCCGCTGGCCCTGCTCGCTCCGGCGCTGCGCCGGGCGGGCGTCCGGCGGATCGTGGCCAGCACGCATGGCCACGAGGTCGGCTGGTCCATGCTGCCGGGCACCCGGCAGGCGCTGCGCCGGATCGGTTCGACCACCGACGTGGTCACCTACGTCAGCCGGTACACCCGGTCCCGGTTCGCCTCGGCGTTCGGCCCGATGGCCGCGCTGGAGCACCTGCCGTCCGGAGTGGACACCGACCAGTTCCAGCCGGATCCCTTGGCGCGCAAGGAACTCCGGGACCGCTACGGGCTCGGCGACCGCCCGGTGGTGGTCTGCGTCTCCCGGCTGTGGCCGCGCAAGGGCCAGGACATGCTGATCCGGGCGCTGCCGCTGATCCGGCGGCAGGTGCCGGAGGCGGCGCTGCTGCTGGTCGGGGGCGGCCCGTACCAGGCCCGGCTCCAGGCCATGGCGGAGCAGTTGGACGTCGCCCCGCACGTGGTGTTCACCGGCCGGGTGCCGTGGGAGGAGTTGCCCGCGCACTACGTGATCGGGGACGTGTTCGCCATGCCGTGCCGCACGCACGGGCGGGGCCTGGACGTCGAAGGCCTGGGCATCGTGTTCCTGGAGGCCTCGGCGTCCGGCCTGCCGGTGGTGGCCGGCCGGTCCGGCGGCGCCCCGGAGACCGTGCTGCCCGGGGTGACCGGGCAGGTGCTGGACGGGCGTGACCTGACCGCGCTGGTGGACACGATCGGTGGTCTGCTGGCCGACCCGGACCGCGCCGTTCTGATGGGCGAGGCGGGCCGGCGCTGGGTCTCCGAGCACTGGCGCTGGGACGGCATCGCCGGCCGCCTGGCCGAACTGCTTTAACCGGTCGCCCAGGTGGCGACGGTGGAGAAGTCCTCCTCCGGTCCGGGCGGTGGCGCCGGGGGCGGGACGGTGAGCAGGTCCAGCAGGGGCTCGCCGGCGACCGGTTCGAGGAGCGCGACGCCCTCGCGCAGCGCCGCCGCGGCCGCCTCGCTGGTGAGCCGGAAGATCTCGGCGGCGAGCCGGTCGGCGGGCAGCCGGAGCGACTCGGCGGTCAGCCGCACCGCGGTGATCATGCCGTCCAGGTTGACCTCGACCTCGACACCGGTCTCACCGGCCGCGCGGGCGGTGATCCGGGCCAGCCGCTCGAACACCCGGTAGGCCCGGTCGTCCAACTCGGCGCTGGCCGCGATCAGCTCGTCGAGCGAGAGGGCCGCGAGGTCCATCACACCCTCCAGGTCGCCGGGGTGGTGGCCTCGGCCTGTTCGGCGCGGTCGGCGTCGCCCGCCATCCGCAGCCGGGTCAGCGCCTCGCCCAACTCGTGCCGGGTGCGCTGGTTGGCCAGCGCGGTGGCCTCGGCCACCGCGTCGACGATCGTCTCGGCCAGCCCGGCCGCGCCGAGCGCGCGGGCCCGGTCGGACAGCGTGAGCGCCGCCAGCGCCCCGCCCGGATGCACCTCGACCACGACGGCGTCACCGTGCCGGCGCGCGGTTGCGGTGATCCTCATCGTGGGTGGACCCCGCCGTAACGAGGGATCCCGGTGGTTGCGGTCGGCGCTGGTGCTCGTCATCGGGGATGCACTCCGCCGTAAAACGTCGAGGGGGACAGCGTGTGGGTGACCCGCTGGACGCGGTCGCTGGAGTTGCCCTCGATCAACGTGACCGTGTTGCCGTGCACGCTCTCCACGATCCCGATGTGCGTGCTGGTGCTGGTGCTCTGCGGCCCGGTGCCGAACAGCAGCACGTCGCCCGGCCGGGCCTGACCGAGGTGGCCGCTGCCGTAGGCCAGACCGTGCCGCTGGCCCCACCGGTACACGTCGCCGGTGAACGGCAGGATCGGAATGTCCACACCGGACTTGCGCCACACCCAGGTGGCGAACGAGGAACACCAGGCGGCCGGGGGTCCGTACTTGTTCCGGTTGCCCGGACCCTCGTGGTAGCCGAGCTGGCTCCGGGCCACCTTCTTGACCTTGTTGGTCAGCCCGGACCGGGTCGTGGGCGCTCCGCCGGGCTTGCGTGGCTCGCGAGCCGGCCGGCGGGTCCCGCCGGCGCGCCGGCGCGCCCGGGTCGGGTCCACGATCCCGTCGTGCTCGATCGCGCGTTCCAGCGACCGCAGCTCGCCCGCGGACTCGCGGAGCTGGTGGCGCACGGTGGCGACATGCTTCGCCGACTCGGCGGTGTAGCCGCGGACCAGGTCCACCACCTGGCCGACCGCCCGCACCAGGGCCGCCTGCGCACCGGCGCCGCGCACCGCGAGCCCGGCGTCGAGCGCCTGCGCCGCCTTGGTCGTGTACTCCTCGACCAGGTGCGCGACCGCCCGATGGCCGCCGTCGATGCTGCTGGCCGCGGTGGCCACGACGGCCGCGCCGCGCTGCGCCGAGTCGGCCGTGACGTCCAGCGAGCGGGTCACCCGCCGGGCCCGCCGGTCGAACGCGCTGGCGTTGCTGCCCTCCCAGTGGCTGGTGGCGGTGGCCGCGTCGCGGTGGTGGGCGTCGCGATGCTCGGTGATCGCCCGGGCCGCGGTGGTGAACGCCACCTGCGCCCGCAGCGCGTCCTCGGCCTTGCCGGCCAACCGGTTGCGGTGCTCGATGAGCTGCCCGGCGACCTGGCGCGCGATGAGTCTGGTGTCCACGGCGGCTTCCCTACTGGAGGAGGTCGAGGAGGGTCTCGGCGAGCTCCTCGTCCTGGCGGCGGTAGTTGCGGGCGGTCCGGGCGACCGCGTCGCTGAGCTTGTCCGCGTTCCCGGCCACGCCGTCGACCTGATGTTCGAGCGCGGCGGCGAAGTGGTTTAGCGCGGCGGCGAAGCCGGTTTCCTTGCCGATCCGGCCGAAGCTGTCCTCGGCGATCGTGCGGACCGCGCCGACCTCGTGCCGGGCCAGCCGGTGCAGCTCCTCGGCGAGCTGCCTGGTGTGCCGGACGTAGCCGGTCAGCTCGGTGGTGCCGACGCGCAGGTTGGTGGGTTCTTCATGCACACCGGCAACGATCGCCGGACCCGAACGCCGGCGGCCAGCGCCGGTGCACGGGCGGGCAGCGGGTTTGCTCAGACGGAGTGGACGGCGACGCCGATGCCGCGGAAGAAATGCCGCAGGCGGGGGTCGGGCGGCTCCCCGGCACAGACGACGGCGGTGCACCGGCCGCCGAGCGCGGCCCGAACCTTGGGGTAGACCAGCCGGCCCGCGGCCAGATGCTTGGTCACCAGCCCGATGCCCGGCCCGGCGCCTTCGACCGCCTGTCCGAAGTCGACCGCGACCGTGGCGGCCGCGTCGAACAGCCGGGCCCGGTCCTCGGCGACGGCCCGGCGCCGGGCCGTCTCGTAGATCTCGGCGAGCAGGGCCGGTTCGGCCCCCACCACGGTCGGGCGCTACATGCCGAGGTTGGCGTCCGGGCTCAGGGCCAGCGTGGTGCGGGTGTACACGCCGCACAGGGCGAGCATCCGGGCGGCGGGCCGGTCCACCGGCACCCGGATCAGCATCGACACCCCGGCGCCGAACAACCGCGGGTGGCGCCGCACGGTCGTGCGCACCGCGCCGAGCAACCCGCGGTGCGTGTCGTCGGCCGTCGCCGGGTCGCCGGCCCGGACCGCGAGCCGGCGGGCGTGCACCTCCCGGTCGGTCACCTTCTGGCCGTCCCGGGCGAGCCGGTCCGGGTCGGCGGGCGGGCCCGGCACGCTCACGCAGCCGGCGGTCCAGATCGCGAACTGGGCGACGGCCCACTCGTAGCCGGTGCCGCCGAGCGGGACCCGCTCGCCCGGCTGCCTTCCGGCCGCGAGGAGCCCGCGCGCGACGGAGAGCACCTCGGCGGCGAACTCGCGGGTGGTGACGTCCAGCCAGCCGTCCGGCTCCTGGCGCCGGAAGCACACCGCGTCCCCGAACCGCTCAGCATTGGCCCAGACCATGTCGGTCAGGCTCTCGTTGTCGGTGACCGCAACGCCGATGCTCGACACGTCTGAACAACCTATCGACCCGGCGCATGAGAGGCTGCGGGGGTGCCCGATGTGGATCTGGTCGACGAGACGTTCCTCGTGGCGCCGCCCAAGGTGGTGGCCGCGGTGTTCGCCGAGCCGGACGCCTGGCGCCGGTTCTGGCCCGATCTTCGGCTCGAGGTCTACGCCGACCGCGGCGACGAGGGCCTGCGCTGGACCATCCAGGGCGCGCTGACCGGCACCATGGAGGTCTGGCTGGAGCCGGTGCTGGACGGCACGGTGCTGCACTACTTCCTGCGGGCCGACCTCGGCGCCGGCCCGCGCCGGCCCCGGGATCTGCGCCGGGAGCGGGTCCGCAGGGCGCTGGCCGCGAAGTCACTCGCGCTCGGCCTGAAGAGCAGGCTGGAGGTCGGCCGGCGGCCCGGCTGCCCGCCCGAGCTGACGTAGGGTCTGCGGGTGCGGGTTCACCTGGTGTCCGACGTGCACGGCAACGTTGAGGCGCTGGCCCGCGCCGGGGACGGGGCCGACGCGCTGTTCGTGCTCGGCGACCTGATCGACTTCGTGAACTACCACGATCATTCGGGCGGGATCCTCGGCACGATCTTCGGGTCGGAGAAGGTCGCGGTGTTCGCCCGGCTGCGCCGGGAGCGCCGGCACGCGGAGATCTCGGCGTACGCCACCTCGTTGTGGGAGAGCCTGGCCGACCCCGCTGCGGTGGTCGAGGAGGCGGTCCGCGAGCAGTACCGCAAGCTGTTCGCGGTGCTGTCCGCGCCGACCTACGCCACCCCGGGCAACGTGGACGTCCCCGAACTGTGGACCGAGTACGCCGGCAGCAACGTCGCGATCCTGGACGGGGAGACCGTTGAGCTCGGCGGGCTGCGGTTCGGTTTCGTCGGCGGGGCGTTGCTGCCGCGCACCGCGACCCGCCGCCGGCGCGGCGGCGGGTTCCGGCCGTACCTGCGCACCGAGGAGGAGTACACCGCCGCGGTGCGCCGGCTGGACCGGGTCGACGTGGTGTGCACCCACATTCCGCCGGATGTGCCGGAGCTGACCTACGACGTGCTGGCCCGCCGGAGGGAGCTGGGTTCCACCGGGTTGCTCGAACTGGTCCGCACCACGGCGCCGCGCTGGTCGCTGTTCGGCCATGTGCACCAGCCGCTCGCGTCCCGGATGCGGCTGGGTCGCACGGAGTGCGCCAACGTCGGGCATTTCCAGCGCGCCGAGCGTCCGTACGTTCTGCGCTGGTGAATGGGGGGTAACCTGCCCCGCATGGCCGACGAGTCCACCCAGTCCATCGTGGTAGCCGCTGCCCCTCCGGCGATCATGGCTGTGATCGCTGACTTTCCGGCGTATCCGGAGTGGGCGAACGCGGTGAAGGAGACCGAGGTGCTGGAGACCGGCGCGGACGGAAACCCCAGCCAGGTCCGGTTCACTTTGGACGCCGGGCCGTTCAAGGACGTCTACACGCTGTCCTACAAGTGGGCCGACGACGGGCTGTCGGTGAACTGGAATCTGGTCAAGGGACAGATGCAGCGCGCCCAGACCGGGACCTACCAGCTCACCCCCGAGGGCGACCAGACGCGGGTGACCTACACGCTTTCGGTTCAGCTCGTGGTGCCGATGATCGGTCTGTTCCGCCGCAAGGCCGAGAAGATGATCATGGACACCGCGCTCAAGGAGCTCAAGCGCCGCGTCGAGGAAAGCTAGCCGGGATTGCGCATCCTGCTGTTCACCGGCAAGGGCGGGGTGGGAAAGACCACTCTCGCCGCGGCGACGGCCGTCCGGCTGGCCGACGCCGGCCGCAAGGCCCTGGTCGTGTCCACCGACCCGGCCCACTCGCTGGCCGACGCGTTCGGCGCCGCACTGACCGGTGAACCGTCCGAAGTGGACACCTGCCTGTTCGCGGCGCACGTGGACGCCCGCCGGCTCGCCGACCGGTCCTGGCCGCGGTTGCGGGACCGGCTGCGCTCGGTGCTGGCCGGCGCCGGCATGGCCGAGCTGGACGCCGAGGAGCTGACCGTGCTGCCCGGCGTGGACGAGCTGCTGGCGCTGACCGAGGTGGCCCGGCTGGCCGACGCCGGCCCGTGGGAGGCGGTCGTGGTCGACTGCGGGCCGACCGCGGAGACCCTGCGGCTGTTCGCGCTGCCCGAGGCGGTCGCCGGCTACGTCGGCCGGATCATGCCCGACGCGGGCGGCGCCCTGGCCCGGCTCGCCGAGCACCTGGGGACGCTGCGCGCGCTGCTGGCCGACCCGCAGACCGCCGGCGTGCGGCTGGTGCTCACCCCCGAACGGATGGTGCTGGCCGAGACCCGGCGCACGCTCACCGCGCTCGCGCTGCGCGGCATCCACGTCGACGCCCTGCTGGCCAACCGGCTGGTGCCGCGCGGGCGGGGCTGGCCCGGACCGGCGGCGCGCTGGCTGCGCACCCGGCGGGCCGAGCAGGACGCGGTGCTCGCCGAGCTGGCCGCCTCCACCCCGCTCGCGTTGCGCCGGGTCGAGCACCGGGCCGCCGAGCCGGTGGGGCTGCCGGCCCTGCGCGAACTGGCCGAGGAGCTCTATGCCGGCGCCGACCCCCTGGAGCGGGCCGGCGAGCCGGCCCCGCTGCTG
>NZ_DASTBH010000099.1:0-10851 GCF_035712165.1 Actinophytocola sp.
TCATCGGCAGGAACAGGGCCAGCCGCATGCACGCCAGCGCGTACAGGTCGACGTCGTATCCGGTGACGCTGCGCGGCGGTGCGAAGCCCTGCTGAGCCAGGCCCGGCCGCACGGCCTTCTCGATCGGCGCGGCGACCTCGAAGTCCAGCAGCATCGCGGTGCCGTCCGGCCGGACGATCACGTTGAGCAGGTGCAGGTCGCCGTAGACGACGCCGCGCTCGTGCACGGCGAGCACGGTCCGCTCCACCTGTCGGTGGATGTCCACGGCCCACTCGGCGTAGCTGGCGTAGTCGTCCGGTCCGGCGGTCGGATCGGTGAGCGGGTAGCGCAACACGATGGCCTTGCTGAGCACCTCGCCGTCCACCATCTCCATAGCCATGAACCGGTGCTCGCCGACGTCGAAGATGTCGTAGACCTGGGGGATGCCGGGAATGCCGGCCAGCCGGTCGAGGAGCTCGTACTCGCGCTCCAGCCGGGTCACCGCGTCGTCGGCCCAGGCGTCCAGGCCACAGTGCGGCCGGGCCTCCTTGAGCACCACCGGCTCGCCGGTGCGGGTGTCGGTGCCGGCGTAGATGCCGCCGCCGTTGGAGAAGTGCAGCACCCGGTCAATCGTGTAGGGCAGGTCGGTGATCTTGACCGCGTTGCGGGCGGCGAGGTGCGGCTCGAGGAACGCCGGCAGCGTCACCCAGGGCGGGACCGCGAACACCGGGCTGCGGTCGTCCTTGACCAGCTCGCCGTCGCCGTTCTCGATCGCCGCGACCAGCACGCCGCGCTCGTCGACCATGTATCGCATGGCGAATGCGCCATACCGGACGAATAGTGGACCTTTGCCCCAACGCAGATCGGTCAGAATGTACGGATTCGGTTCGCCGTCGAGGATTTCGCCCAGCTCGCGCAGAATTTTTTCGCAGGCGGTGTCGTCGGGCGGATAGACGGTAACCAGCTTTCCGCTTGATCCACGCGGGGCGTACTTGGACAGACGGGCATTGAGGGCGCTGCGGGAGCGGAGGAACTTGAACTCGATTCCGCGGGGCACGCAATAGTCCCAGATGGCGCCGATGACACGTTCCGCGTTGTCCAGCGTGGCCGAGGCGTGGATCTTCCAGCCTTGCCGCGGCAGTTGCTCTGACGTGCCCGGATCCACCACCAGCCAGTCATCTTGAGGGTTGATGTGCCATCCCTCGGGCAGGGGGCGGGCGGCGGCGGCAAAGGAGGCGCCGGCGGTTTGCTCAGAGTGCATCGCGTCGTAGAACGACGGATCCGCCATCGTGTAGGCCTCGTATGCCTGAGTCATGCCGCCCCCGATTCGGAGTGATTTTGCCGCGCACCAATATTTTTAGTCGCCGAACCCCGAACGGTAATAGTGTGCGCCGTCATTAAATGCGAACGCGAGTGTCACACATGGGATGATGCGTTCCGCACATGACGGGGTTTCCGATCATGGCCAGCAGGCCGCTACCTGCGAAAACTACGTTCCGCCAGAAGTGTCCAGACAGGTTACTTCGTTTGGAGTAGTTTACCGCCCGGAATTTTGGATATGCCCTGGTAATTCGCACTATTTTCAGCCACATTCCGTAGCAAGAAAGAGCGGTCTTACCGAATTGCCGGGACTAGTACTCCAGCTGTAGATCGTGATCTTGCTTGCTGCGGCTGATGACCCCCTGTCATCGCGTTCGGCCAGCCACCCCGGCTACCCTCCGCCCATGGAGCAGGGCCACCCTCTCATTCGCGACGTCTTCCCGGATCTCATCGCCGAGCTGAGGGCCCTCCTGGAGGACGAGGGAGAACACGAGCTGGCTATCTGCGCGTGGGATCTGCGTCTGGTTGACGAGTGCGGCTGCGGCGATGACTTTTGCCAGAGCATCCGGACGGCAGATCATCCGCAGGGGCAGCCGTACGGCCCGGGCCATCGGTGCGTGCCTCTCTCGCCCTCGAAAGGCATGCTGATCCTGGACATCGTGGACGGCCGGATCATGTACATCGAGATACTCGATCGGCCACCCATGCGCCGTCGGAGTGCACAGCCGTAACGTTCGCCCGAGCGGAACACGAAGTGCGGGCTCGGACTCGCCAACTCGCGTGCTCGGGCCTACTGATGGGGCCTGGTTCGGGTACGGGGCCGGCCACCGTTGATCATCGTGACTTGTGTGGAGTAACGATGAGACGGTGGCCGCGGGTCACAGCATAGATCCCGTTCGTTGGCGGGAGGCGTTCGAGGTGGCCATGGCCCGTATCGCGGAACGGTTCGCCCGGGTCGAACCACGGTGGCGGGCTGGACGGTTGGTGCTGGGCCTGCTGTCGGACCTGCCGCGCAAGAACTGCTGGACGATCGCGGAGTGGGTTGGGGAAGCGAATCCGCACGGCATGCAGCATCTGCTGTGTCGGGCCTCATGGGATGCCGACGCCGTCCGTGACGATGTCCGCGATTACGTCGTCGAGCACCTGCACGACGAGGAAGCGGTTCTGGTCGTGGATGAGACCGGCGATGTGAAGAAGGGCATCCACACCGTCGGGGTCCAGCGCCAGTACACCGGCACGGCCGGACGGATCGAGAACTCCCAGGTCGCCGTCTACCTGGTCTATGCCGGTACGCGCGGCCACGCGGCGGTGGATCGCGAACTGTACGTCCCGCGGTCCTGGACCCGCGACCCCGACCGATGCCGGGCGGCGGGGTTGGGCGAGGGCACCGCCTTCGCGACCAAGCCGGAACTGGCCACCCGCATGATCACCCGATTCCTGGACGCCGGACACCGCGTCGGCTGGGTCACCGGGGACGAAGTCTACGGCGGTAACCCGAAGCTGCGGTCCACCCTGGAAGAACGCGGCTTGGAGTATGTCCTGGCGGTGGCCTGCTCGGCCGAAGTCACCACCAATGCGCGCATTTTCCGTGCCGATGCATTGGCGGCGAAGGTACCGAAGCGGGCCTGGCAGAAGCTGTCCGCCGGCGCTGGAGCCAAGGGCAACCGCTTCTACGACTGGGCTGTCATCGACCTTGCTGAGCCCGGCCCCGGCCACCGGCAGCTGCTGATCCGCCGCAACCGCCGCACCGGTGAACTCGCTTACTACCGCTGCCACTCCACCCGGCAGTTCCCCCTCACCACCCTGGTCAGGGTCGCCGGATCAAGGTGGCGGGTGGAGGAGACCTTCCAGACCGAGAAGGGGCTGGCCGGCCTGGACGAGCACCAGCTCCGCCGCTACCCCTCCTGGTCCCGCTGGGTCACCCTCGCCATGCTCGCCCACGCCTTCCTCGCCGTCGTACGCGCCGACGAACACACCCGCCCGCCCCCCGACGACCTCATTCCGCTGACCTGCAACGAAATCCAGCACCTGTTCATCACGCTCGTCGTCCAGCCGCTGTCCGATGCGGCCCACCGCCTGAGCTGGTCCGCGTGGAGACGACGTCATCAAGCCCAAGCACGCACCAGTCACTACCGGCGGCAGGCCGCAGCTCAGACATGAAGATCACGATCTACAGCTGGAGTACTAGGAGCGGACGAGGCGGGCGATCGCCTCGGTGGCCTCGCGGACCTTCTCGTCGGCCGCGGCTCCCCCGTCGGCGAGCGCCTGGGCGACGCAGTGCTTGAGGTGCTCGTCCAGCAACCCGATCGACACCGCCTGCAGCGCCTTCGTGGCCGCCGAGATCTGCGTCAACACGTCGATGCAGTACTCGTCGTTCTCCACCATCCGCTGCAACCCGCGGACCTGGCCCTCGATCCGGCGCAGCCGCTTGAGGTACCCGTCCTTGTCGGTGGTGTATCCGCGCATCCCTCCAGCGTACCCGTAGGGGGTACCCGGTCACGGCTCAGCGCATCACGCGGCGGATGACGGTGATCGGGCCGATGGCGTCGATGCTGGCCAGCTTCACGGTCTGGCCGAAGCTGGGGGCGTGCAGGGCCCGGAGGTTGTCGACGGCCATGGCGACGTGGTGGACCGGCTGGTAGTAGAAGATGAGGTCGCCAGGGCGGACGTCGTGCCGCAGGACCTGCTGGCCCACACCGGACTGGTCGATCGACACCCGGGGCAGGGCGATGCCGCCGACCCGGTAGGAGGTCTGCATCAGGCCGGAGCAGTCGTAGGCGGCCGGGCCGACCGCGCCCCACAGGTAGGGCTTGCCGATCTGGCTGAGGGCGAAGCGCAGCACGGCCCCGATGTCGCCGGCCGGGATCTGCACGTCCGCGCCGCTGAACTCGTTGGAGGTCAGCAGCGCCCGCTGGTCCGGGGTCAGCCGGTCGAGCGCGGCGCGCACCTCGGAGATCTGCTTCTCCAGCTCGGCCTTGTGTTGCTCGACCTTGGCCGCGCCGGTGGCCACCTCGGCCTCGGACGCGCGGGCCGCGTCGGAGGCGCGGGTGGCGTCGGCGGCCGCCCGGTCCGCCTCGGCGATCGCGGTCCCGCCGTACACGGCGACCCGGTCGGACACCTGCCCGGCCAGCATCCCCGCCTCGACCTGGCTGAGCACGTCGTCCCGGTTGGTACCGCTCATCAGCGCGGACAGCCCGGGCACGTCCTGCTGGCCGGACAGCAGCGCGGTGACCCGCTCCCGGTCGGCCTGCGCGGTGGCGGCGCGGGTGCGCGCGGAGTCCGCCTCGGTCTTCGCCTTCTCGGCGGCCGCGGTCGCCGACGCGGCGGCGGCCCGCTTGCGGCCGAGCTGTTCCTGGACCTTCAGCAGCTGCTCGTTGACCTTCTCCGCCTCGGCGGACAGGTCGTAGTAGCGGCCCAGCAGACCGGCGACCGTGGTCGGTTGGTGGGCCAGCGCCGGACCGGGCGCGAGCACGGAGGTGATCAGCGCAGCGGCAGCGACCGGCACCGCCCACCGCGACCGTCCACCCACGCCAGCCATGTCCGTCCCCTCCAGCCGACTGCCACCCTCCATGTTCCAGGAAAGGCGTTGTGATCGTGTGTGGTTCGGACCTGTGGAACGCAAAGGCCCGCCCCAACGGGCAGCCGCTGTGACACGATCATCCCCGCCACAGGTATACCGGAGAGGTGGGGAGCGCGATGAACCTCTCGGAACCTGGGCTGGATCGGGAGGAGGCCGACCGCGCACTGGAACGGCTCGGCGCCGAGAGTGACCGGATCGCCGAGGCCCTGGTCGCCATGGACTCCCATCCCGGCCACCAACTCCTGCGCGCCGCCACCCCGACCGGCCTGACCCGCACCCGCTGGGAACAGACCAGCACCGCGATGGCCACGCTCTGGGAACAGTTCGCGCTCTACCGTTCGCTGCTGGAGCGCGCCCGGGAGATCCGCGCCCGCCGGTCCCGGCTCGGCCAGGACGACCTCGACGAGCTCGCCGAGCTGCTCACCGGCCAGGTCGTCGAACTGGGCGCCCAGCAGGTGCCGATCGAGCGGCGTGGGCTGACCGGTCCGAGCGTGATCGTCGAGCGGATCAGCCTGCCGGAGCTGGTCTCCCGGATGAAGGCCGCCTACACCACGGCCACCTCGACCCTGGCCGAGGTCGACGCCGTCACCTCGGCGCTCCTGCGCCGGATCGACCCGCTGGAGACGGAACTGCGCGCGGTCACCGCAACGGCCGAGCGCCTGGGCCGGCTCGCCGAGCCGACCCGGCTCCGGGAACGGCTGGCCGAGATCCGCGAGCGGGCGGTGTCCGACCCCTTGGGCATCGACCAGACCGGACAGAGCGAACTGTTCGCCGGCATCGAGGCGGACCTGGCCGCGGTGCGCGCCGAACTGGCCCGGGTGACCACCGCGCGGGACGGCTTCGACGAACGGATCGGCCGGCTCACCGAGGCACTGCAGGAGATCGAGCGCACCCAGGCGCGGACCCAGGCGGCCGAGGCCGAGGTGCATGCCAAGATCGCCAGGCCGGGTCTGGCGCCGGCGGCGGACCTGACCGCGGCATTGCGGGCCGGCCTGGACCGGGCGCACGCGCTGGGCCGCGACGCCGCGTGGGACGAGTTGGCCACCGAGTTCGAGGCGCTGGAGGCGCAGGCGGCCGGCGCCGCCGTCGAGGCGGACCGGGCGCTGCGGGCCCGCACCGGACTGCTGGACCGGCGGCTGGAGTTACGCGGCCGGTTGGACGCCTACCGCGCCAAAGCCGCCCGGCTGGGCCGGGCCGAGGATCTCGACCTGGCCGCGCTGCACGGCGCCGCGCACGATCTGCTCTACACCCGCCCGACCGACCTCGCCGCGGCGACCGTGGCGGTCAACCGCTACCAGCAGGCCGTCACCGAGGGGGCCCGATGACCCGCTGTCCCCGGCCCGGCTGTTCCGGCACCCTCGACGAGGACGACTTCTGCGATGTCTGCGGACTGGCGGCGGTCGCGGCGGCCGTCGCCGCGGCCGAACCGGCCACCGCCGGCTCGGCGCGGGGCAGCGCCAGCCGGCCGACCGTCGCCACGGTGTGGACCTCGGGGCCGACCGCCCCGGTCACCGGCGGCTCACGGCGCTCGTCGGCCCGGTCGTC
Organism: Actinophytocola sp.; assembly: GCF_035712165.1. GTDB lineage: Bacteria > Actinomycetota > Actinomycetes > Mycobacteriales > Pseudonocardiaceae > DASYTH01. Next base: position 6,425 of record NZ_DASTBH010000099.1, read on the forward strand.
GAACCGCGGCCTGCTCGGCGCCGGTCTGGTCGAGGTGCCCCGGGTGCCCTACCGCGACCCGCGCACCGCCGTGCTGACCGACCCGGAAGTGCCGGAGAGCAAACGGTTCTGCGGCAACGGCGCCTGCCAGGCCAAGGTGGGCCGGGGCCGGGACGGCCGGCCCGGGCGGGTGGAGGGGTTCTGCACCAAGTGTGGGCAGCGGTACTCGTTCACCCCGAAGCTCGCCCCCGGCGAACTGGTGCACGGGCAGTACGAGGTGCTCGGCTGCCTGGCGCACGGCGGGCTCGGCTGGATCTACCTCGCGCTGGACCGCGCGGTGGCCGACCGCTGGGTGGTGCTCAAGGGCCTGCTGGACACCGGCGACGCCGACGCCATGGCCGCCGCGGTGGCCGAGCGGCAGTTCCTCGCCGAGGTCGAGCACCCGAACATCGTCAAGATCCACAACTTCGTGCAGCACCGGGACCCGTCCAGCGACGGCGCGACCGGCTACATCGTGATGGAGTACGTCGGCGGCCAGTCGCTCAAGGAGATCCTCAAACAGCGCCGCCGCGAGCTCGGCCCGCGCGAATGCCTGCCGCTGGCCCAGGCCATCGCCTACGCGCTCGAGGTGCTGCCGGCGATCGGCTACCTGCACGGCGTCGGGCTGCTCTACTGCGACTTCAAGCCGGACAACGTGATCCAGACCGAGGAGCAGCTCAAGCTGATCGACCTCGGGGCGGTGCGCCGGGCCGACGACGACCTCAGCGCCGTCTACGGCACGGTCGGCTACCAGGCGCCGGAGATCGCCAGCACCGGACCGTCGGTGGAGTCCGACATCTACACGGTCGGCCGGGCGCTCGCGGTGATGACCCTGGCGTTCGACTTCCACAGCGGCCACTTCCGCGACCGGCTGCCCAGCCCGGCCGAGGAGCCGCTGCTGGCCGAGTTCGAGTCCTACCACCGGCTGCTGTCGCGGGCCACGGCGACCGAGCCGGCGCGCCGGTTCGGTTCGGCCGAGGAGATGAAGGAGCAGCTGACCGGCGTGCTGCGGGAGGTGCTCGCCGCGCAGGACGGCCAGCCCCGGCCCGGCCCCTCGGCCGAGTTCACCCCGGAACGGCACAGCTTCGGGGTGCGGGCCAGCATCACCGACCAGGTGCCGCTGGACCCGGCAGCGGTGGTGGACGCGCTGCCGGTGCCCCGGGTGGACGGCGCCGACCCGGCCGCCGCGTTCCTGGCCACGGTCACCGCGGACGACCCGCGCCGGCTGATCGACGAGCTGGCCGACGCGCCACGGTTCACCGTGGAGGTCCGGCTGCGGATGGCCCGGGCGCTGATCGAGCTGGGCGACCTGACGGCGGCGGACGACGAGCTCCGGTCGGTCGCGGAGCAGACCGACTGGCGGGTCGCCTGGTACCGCGGGCTCGCGGCGCTGGCCGGCCGGCGGGTCGGGGACGCCCGGGCGGCGTTCGACGCGGTCTACGCCGCGGTGCCCGGCGAGGCGGCGCCGAAGCTGGCCCTGGCGGTGTGCGCCGAGGCGGCCGGCGACGCGCAACTGGCGGACCGGTACTACCGCACGGTGTGGCGGACCGACCGGTCCTACCTGTCCGCCGCCTTCGGGCTGGCCCGGGTGCTGCTGCGGCGCGGTGAACGGGCCGAGGCGGTGGAGGTGCTGCGCTCGGTGCCGGAGAGCTCCAGCCAGTACCTGACCGCACAGCTCGCCGCGATCCGCGCGCAGACCGGCGGCGCACCGGTCGAGGCGCTCACCGAGCAGGACCTCGTCGCCGCCGGTGGCCGGCTACGCGGTCTGGAGCTGGACGCCGAGCGTCGTACGCAGGCCAGCCGGGAGCTGCTGGAGGCGGCGCTGTCCTGGGTCCTGACCGGCCGGACCGGCACCGGGAAGGTACTGGACCGCACGCTGGCCGAGGCGGACCTGCGGTTCGGGCTGGAGGCCTGCTACCGGGCCCTGGCCCGGCAGGCGTCGACCACCGAGGAGCGCATCGCGCTCGTCGACCGCGCGAACGAGATCCGGCCGAGGACGTGGGTATGACTCAAGATCAGCAGCTGTGTCCGGGCTGTGCCGAGCCGGTGGGGCGGGCCGACCGGTTCTGCGAGGGGTGCGGCACGGACCTGCTGGTGCACCGCACCCCGGTCGGCGGCGCGCTCGGGGCGCCCGGCGCGGCCTGTGTCGCCTGCGGTGCGACCGAGCTCAGCCCGGACGGGTTCTGCGAGCGGTGCGGGCGGTCCCAGCCGGCTGGGCGGGACCGGATGGAGTGCGACCTCGAACTCGTGGCCGGGGTGGGCGACCGCGGGTTGTCCCGGTCCCGCAACGAGGACTCGATGGCCTTCGCCTGGGTCGGCGACGCGGCCGCCCCGCGCGGTGTGGTGGCCGTGGTGTGCGACGGCGTCGCCTCCACCGAGCGGGCCGACCAGGCCTCCCAGGCGGCCGCCGACGCGGCGCTGGACGTGCTGGTCGACGCGGTGCTGGCGGAGACCGACCCGGCCGAGGTCACGGCCGCGGCGGTGCACGCGGCGGTCAGCACGGTGTCCGGGCTGGCCGAGCGCGACCGGCCCGGCACGGCGCCGTCCTGCACGTTCGTCTCGGCGGTGGTCACCCCGCAGCGGGTGACGGTCGGCTGGGTCGGGGACAGCCGGGCCTACTGGCTGCGCACCAACGGGGGCGGCACCGACTCCCGCAAGCTCACCGTCGACGACACGATCATGGCCCAGCTGGTCGACCGGGGGATGCCGGCCGACGAGGCGGCGCGGGTGTTCCAGGCGCACGCCCTGTCGTCCTGGATCGGCGCGGACGCCGGCGACGTCGAACCGCATGTGACGACCCTGGAACCGGACGGACCGGGGGTCGTGCTGCTGTGCAGCGACGGCCTGTGGAACTACGTGAGCGAGGCCGACGAGCTGGCCGCGCGGCTGCCCGCCGGATCAGGCCCGCTGACCGCCGCGGCCGAGCTGACCTCCGTCGCGCTCGAGCTCGGCGGCGGCGACAACGTCACGGTCGTGGTGATCCCGTTCCCGCCGAGGAGGCAGTAGATGACCGCCTTCCAACTCGACGTCTACCAGAACGAGTACCTGTACGAAGGAGCCCGGGAGGTCAACGCGATCGTCACGGTCGCCGCGACCGGCGGGCCGGCGGTGGCCGAGAGCGGTGGCCCGGCCGCCGAGGTGATCATCGTGGACTGCTCCGGGTCGATGCACGTGCCGGCGAGCAAGCTGGCCGCGGCCAAGGCGGCGACCGCGGCGGCGATCGACACCCTGCGCGACGGGGTGCTCTTCGCGGTCGTGGCCGGCACGGACACCGCCCGGGTGGTCTATCCGCCCCGGGCCGAGCTGGTGCCGGCCAACCCGACCAGCCGGGCGGACGCCAAGGCGGCGGTGTCCCGGCTGCGGGCCAACGGCGGAACCGCGATGGGGGCCTGGTTACAGCTGGCCGACGCGTTGTTCGTGGGGCAGCCCACCGCGATGCGGCACGCGATCCTGCTCACCGACGGGCAGAACATGCACGAGACGCCGCGCCAGCTGTCCCGCACGATCAAGGCGGTGACCGGGCACTTCGTCTGCGACTGCCGGGGCGTGGGCACCGACTGGGAGGTCAAGGAGCTACGCGAGATCGCCACCGCGCTGCTGGGCACCGTCGACATCGTGGCCGAGCCGGCGGGGCTGGAGGCGGACTTCCGCGCCATGGCCACGGCGGCCATGGGCAAGGCGGTCTCCGACGTGTCCCTTCGGCTGTGGACCCCGCAGGGCGCGACGGTCAAGTTCGTCAAGCAGGTGGAGCCGACCCTGACCGACCTCACCGACCGGCGGGTGGAGTCCGCTCCGCGCAGCGGTGACTACCCGACCGGCTCGTGGGGCACGGAAACCCGCGACTACCACGTGTGCATCGAGGTCAACCCGGCCGGTGTCGGCGACAAGATGCTGGCCGGCCGGGTCAGCATGGTGGTGCCCAGCACCAACGAGGTGGTCGGCAAGGGCCAGATCCTGGCGATCTGGACCGACGACACCGTGCTGTCCACGAAGATCAGTCCCGAGGTGGCGCACTACACCGGGCAGGCCGAGTTGGCCGCGGCGATCCAGGAGGGGCTGGAGGCGCGCAAGAGCGGCGACGTCGAGCGGGCCACCGCCAAGCTGGGCCGGGCGGTGGCGCTGGCCACCGAGTCCGGGCATACCGACACCGTCCGGCTGCTGGACCGGGTCGTCGACATCGACGACCCGAAGACCGGCACCGTGCGGCTCAAGCGAAACGTGGCGGCCGTCGACGAGATGACCCTCGACACCCGGTCCACGGTCACCAAACGCGTCGGCAAGAACACGGCCGGGGGTTGACCGCGGTGGCCACCTGCCCGAGCGGTCATCCGTCCGCCGACGAGGAGTTCTGCGAGGTGTGCGGGCTGGCCATGTCCGGCGCGGCCGCACCCGCCCTGGCGCCGCGGGCC
>NZ_DASTBH010000100.1:0-6969 GCF_035712165.1 Actinophytocola sp.
GCCGGCGGCAGTCGTGCAGGTTGCGGGCGGCCGTGGGGAGGAAGTGCGTGGCCAGCCGCATGGTGCATAGCCCACTGTCAGTGCCGATGGGGATCTCGATGCCGAGCCGCCCGAACTCGGCGTGCAGGAACTGGGCGTCGAAAGCGAGGTTGTGCGCCACGGTGACGCGGCCCCGCAGCAGGCCGGCGATGGTGCCAGCGAGTTGGTCGAAGGTAGGCGCGCGGCGGGCCTCGGCGGCGGAGATGCCGTGGATGATCTGGGGGCCGAGGTCTCGGTTCGGGTTGACCAGACTGCACCATTGGCCGGTGAAGGTGCCGTGGGCATCGACGTGGACGACGCCGATTTCTATGACCCGGTCATGCCAACTGGTCCGCAGCCCGGTGGTCTCGACATCGATGACGGCGTACACGGTGGCGTCCTCACAGGTAGCTTGGCGCGACGGCGCGCAGCCGCGCCGACCAGCGCGGCGGCAGCTGCTGCGGTTCACCGAGCGCACGCAGGTAGGGGCGCCGGTACCGCTGAATCTCGGTGTCCTGCCACAGCTCGGCGATCTGCTGGAGCACCGCGGCCTGGCCCAGCGCCTGCGCGGCGACCGCGCTGGCGGCGTTGATCCGCCGCCCGGTCAGCATCGACCGCACGGAGGAGGTGTCCGCGGGAATGTCCCGACCCCAGGACAACGGCGCGATCTTGGAGTTGGTGGCACGACGGTGCTGCTCGACCGCGTCGGTGTACCGCTGCCGATGCTCCACGATCTCGTCCAGCAGATCGGGGAATGTGACGACGTGACCGGCCAGCCCGGCGACAAGCTCCGTCAGCCCGGCGGCGGGGCTACCAGCAGCGGAGAGACCGGCGGTGGTACCGGCCGCCTGGCTGCCGCCCGGACGGGTGGGAAATAGGCGCCCGATGCGTTGCATGATCGTGGCCGGGCGGTCGGTGTCCCAGTCCACGAGGCAGCGGCCGGACAACACCGCCAGGACCCGCGCGGCCCGGTCAGGTTCCTGTTCCAGCGTGTTGATCGAAGTGACCCAGGCACCGCCGGCGTAGCCGGTCGGGCCGAGGGTCCACACCGCCAGCGCTTCCGCGCCGTCGTGTCCAATCCGATGGCTACTACGCCGTGACCGAGCACGCCGCGTACATAGTCGCCAACGCCCGCCGCGTCGGCCTCTACAGGGTGGGCTAGCACGGGCATGGGTTGTCCTCACCAGAAGCGAACCGGCCGAGCGCCGAACGCAGCGCCGAACGTCGCGCCGAACGTAGCGGCGGACTGTCCATGAACGACTCGCCCGCCGGTGTCGACACCGTGGGAAGATCGCTCACGCCCGGATGACCGTAAAGACGAAGACGTACCAGCAACACGTCCAGTACCGGCTTACGCACGGTCGAAGGATCGAGCCGTCTTCGCATTGACGCCGCCGTCCGCGCCTCCCAGGCCGAACTGGGTGCATCGGATTCTTTGGTTAGTGGTCAACGCAGGCCGTGGACGGTTGATACTGGGCCGGTGCCGCAGCCGGCAGCTCCAGTTCCGCCCAGACTTCGTGTCCTCGCCACTGAGCGGGGCGGAGCTGCGCAGCCGGCTACCGTGTGGAGCCGTACGTCGTGGCGGGCATTCCTTCCCGATCACGTGGCGCTGCTAGACCGGCTACCGAACCCGATCGGGCGGGCCGACGTGACCGCAGCGGTGCGCGAGTGCCTCGAACAGGACGCCGTGCCGGCGTTCGTCGCCGCGATGGTGTGGGGATACGGCCGGGTCGGCTACGGGCCGTTCCGCACCGCCCGGGTGCTGACGGACAACCCGGGCGCGCCCACCGTCTTGCGGGAGGCGGCGCACCGGGTACGTCGCGACGGCGGCCCCTCAGCATTCGGATGGCTTGCCGAACACCGGCTCGCCTGGCTCGGCGTGGCCTTCGCCACCAAGTTCCTCTTCTACTGCAGCCAGCCGCCGGCCACGCCGGCGCTGGTGCTGGACCGGCTCGTGCAAGGTTGGCTACGCGAGCACGCCCAATGGCGGGTCCGACTGGACTGGCATGTCGCGGACTACCAGGCCTACGTGCCACACGACCGTCAGTTGGGCCACCGAGCTTGGACTCGAGCCGTCTCAGACGGAGTACCTGATGTTCGCGGACGCGGCCACCCGCCAGCGAGGCAGCCAATGGGCCGACCAGCCGCACACCTCGGCGACGCCCGATACGCCGCGGGCTGTGCAGGCGGGCGCACCACCTGATCTCCAGCCGGTGGCCCAGGACGATGTGGATGAGAAGGCGGCCGTGCTGACGGCCCTCGACGAAGCCCTGGACGCCTTCGCTGCATTGCCCGGTCCTGTCGACACGGACGATCTCGAAGACTTCGAACGCGGCATCCGTCAGCTACGGCGCATCGTACTCAGCCGCGCCGCCAGCACACCAGATCCCGCACCGTAACCCTCGTATGAGGCCGTTTCACGTGCGCGGTGGCGCAGTCATGCCAAGCCGGACACGCGAGGCGTGTACGCCTGGAGCATGACCACGAGCGGGGCAGCCTGGAGGCAGCCGCCGGTTGGCAGCGCCCAGTCAGAGCCGTCTGACCTACAGCGGTCGTTGCGACCACCACCCTTGGGCGGGCCAGATTTGGCGGATTTGCCACAGATCTGTAGAGAATCTGCGCGACTATGACGTGTGCGGCACTCGGCGCCCCTGGACGGCGCCGAAGCCGCGACAGCCCCTGTACCCGGTCCGCCAGGAGAACGCCGTGACCTACGAACCGCCCGGCCCACCCTATCCTCCGGGCCCTGGTCAGCCACCGGCCGCATCACCGTTCGCGGGCTCTGAACGGCCACGAAAGAACAGGCGGTGGACCTTCGTCCTCGCCGGGCTCGGAGTACTTCTTTTGCTGTGCTGCGGCGGCACGATCGTGCTCGGTCTCGTCGCGGAGGACGGGACCAAGGTCGCGGCGCCGTCGTCGGCACCCACATCGTCGTCCGGGAAAGTTGCGGCGCCACCTACCACTGCCGCCGCGCCAAATCGAACCGACCCGGTGGCGAAGCCTCGCACTCAGGCCCCCCAGCCGCCTCCCGCGCCGAAACCCGCCAAAATTACTTACCGCAGCTTGACTGACAGGGAATGGAAGAAGATCGCCAAGAATCCCGATTCATATAGTGACAAGGGATACGTCGTGTATGGGATTGTCACCCAGTTCGACGCGGCTACTGGCCCCGACATGTTCCTTGCCAACGTCGGCGCCCGCAACATGACTGAAGCATACGAATACGACACCAATACCGTACTTACGGGTTCGGGCCAGATGTTCGATAACCTCGTCGAAGACGATGAGTTTCGCGCTAAGGTGATCGTGATCGGGTCATATTCCTATGACACTCAGATCGGTGGTTCAACGACAGTGCCGCAGCTTGAAGTGCGTTCCGTGACCGTGCTTTGAACGGCAGCGACGCTGGGCTGCGGCGGCGCCGAATCGATCTGTGAACGTATCGAGCGTGGCGCTCGCCACGGAGACCTTGAGTCGAAGCCCATTCGGGGAGTTCAGCTCGGTATCGCCGTGCTACTGATCTCCCCCGGCACCCGCCAGTGGAGTTAAGTGGCGCTGGCATAGTCTCGGCCGCACTCGTCGCCGCTGTCATCGACTCATGACCCCTTTCCCTCGCGCGACGATCCGCCGGTATCTCGACCGCATTCCGGACGCCGCGCGAAATCAGGTGACCGGCCGGATCACAGGGCTATTGCGTAGTCGCGGGTTGAGTGACTGACCTGGGGCTTTCTGAACGGTCCGGGGTGGTGTGAGGCGGGTGTGGCCGCCCCGGTGATCATGGAGTTGCTGAAGACTTCACGACTCCGATAAGGACCACACCCGCTGATGTCATCTTCGCTGATCGACGCTGTCCGCCTGCACCCGGCCGCCGGGATCGACGTAGCCACTGACCTGGCCGAGACCACGCCACACGATCTATTGCAGGCTCTGGCCGGTGTTCCTGACCCGCGCCGTCGCCGTGGAGTGCGCTACCGGCTGGCCAGCCTGCTGGCGGTGGCGGTGTGCGCAGTGCTGGCCGGGGCGACCACGTTCGCCGCGATCGCGGACTGGGCCGCCGACCTGGACGAGCCGGCCCGCCATCGGCTCGGCCTGGCCGGGCGTATCCCGGCCGGGAGCACGGTGTGGCGGTTCCTGGTCCGTGTCGACGCCCACGTGTTGCAGGCGGTGTTGACCGGCTGGCTGCGCCGCCGTCTGCCGGCCCGCCCGGCCGCGCGACCACGCCACGGCCGGGTGGTCATCGCGGTGGACGGCAAGACGCTGCGGGGCGCGCGGCTAGCGGATGGGCGGCAGGTGCACCTGCTCTGCGCGTACGACACCGCCACCGGGATCGTGCTGGCCCAGGTCGCCGTCGCGGCGAAGTCCAACGAGATTCCCGCCTTCACCCCGCTGCTGGAGCAGCTGCAGGCCCAGCTCGGTTCGCTGGCCGGCACGATCATCGTGGCGGATGCGTTGCACGCCCAGGTCGGCCACGCCCACGCCGTGACCGCCCGCGGCGGGCAGCTGATGGTCACGATCAAGGCGAACCAGCCCACCCTGCACGCCCTGCTCAAGCGGCTGCCGTGGGCGCGTGTGCCGGTCGGGCACCAATCCCGCGAGCGCGGTCACGGCCGATCCGAGACCCGCACCGTCAAGGCGCTGACCGTGCTCACGCCCGGCGGGCTCGGCTTCCCCCACGCCCAGCAGGCCGTACGGCTCACCCGCACCCGCACCACCAGCGGCACCACCAGCCGCGAGACCGCCTACCTGATCACCACCCTGCCCGCCGGCCACGCCCAGCCCGAGCAACTGGGTGACTGGACCCGCCGCGAATGGCACATCGAGAACCGGCTGCACTGGATCCGCGATGTCACTTTCGCCGAAGACGCCCACCAGGCCCGCACCGGCAACGGCCCCGCCGTGGCCGCCGTGCTACGCAACACCGCCATCGGCTACCACCGCAGCAACGGCGAAGCCAACATCGCCCGCGCCACCAGACGCGCCAACCGCCGCCCCCACGACCTCATCAACGCCGTGACCAGCACAACGAGAACGCAATAGCCCTGGCGCCCCTCCGGTGCGTTTATCGGAGCTGGCGCCCGGCGTCTTCTTCTGCCGCGGTACGCGCGGCACCCATCCGACGTGGGATCCTGTGGGGGCCGGCTGTGCTGAGGAAAGGAGCTGAACGAGGTGACCACCAGCATCGTTCAGCTATGGGAGGACGGCGCCACCCCTGCCTGGGACGGCATCTACTGGGCGAACGGCTCCGCACGCTCAGTGGAGCTTGTTGGCGAAGCGAGATTGGAGCGGCTGGCTCTTGGCCCACCGCTCGATCTGGAAGCCATGCTGAGCAACGATCCCGACAACCTGACCCACGTCGACGTCGTCCATGGCGCGGACGTACCCATACCGGATGGTTCCGGCTACGTCTGCGGTGGCGAGGGGTCTCACGGCTCCGCTGGCTTCTTCGCTCGGCTTGACCGGGACCGCAACCTGATGTGGATCGTGTCGTTGAGTTGCTCCAACCCATTCGAGGCAGCGGATGTCCGCGACTCACACGCTACCTTCACCAATAACCTCGGCTACTCGCTGACGATCGACCTGGACGATCCCGACTTCTCATGAATTGCCAACGCCGCTCATGCTACTGGGGTGGAGCACCAGCTTCTAATGCGACATCACGTCGTTTTCGGCTCACCACGGCGGACGGGCACGACGCGCACTAATCTGCCGCGATCCGCGCGGCCGGCTTGGCGCCGGTTCGATGGCGTCCGCCGCCAAGATTTCTGGGCTTATTCTCCAACCGCTGGTTGTGATTCAGGGTGCCGGTCGGGTGGGCGTTGGTCCCGGCCAACTTGCGGCGTCCAAGGCGACCGCGTCGGCGGTCAGCGTCCCGCTGCGCAACGCCACCCGGTCCGCGCGGGGTCTCACGCCGGTGTCACGACGGCGATCACCGTGTTGGTGGCGATGGTGCCCGCGCACCGGGAGTCGCCCGAGCGTGTGCGGTTGTCGCCGAGTACGAAGATGTGGTCCGCCGGTACCGTCACCGGGCCGAACCGGCGGCCGTTGCAGTCGTCGGCCGGGCCGTCCAGCGGCGCGTTGGTGGCCACGTACGGCTCGTGCAGTACGGCACCGTCCACCGCCACCTGTCCGGCGGGGTCGCAGCAGCCGATCACCTCGCCGCCGACGGCCGCCACCCGTGTGATCAGCGTCTGGCCCGCGGTCGGGCCCCAGGAGTCCGGCCCGATGAACACGACGATGTCGCCGCGGCTGGCCCGGTACTGCCCGCGCGCGACTTTTCGCGCGTGCACCACCTGCCCGGCGTGCAGGCCCGGCTCCATGTTCTCCGCCGTCACCGTGTACCGCCTGGTCGTCACCGCGGACTGGACCGAGTCACACCCGGAGAGCAGCAGCAGCAGCGGGATCGGCGCGACATGCCACCAACGCACTGCACGACCATGCACGATGCTCATCCGTACGGCAACCCCATTCCAGACCGCCGGAATCTTTCCGTCCGGATTGGCGGTGGCGGAGATCCGTTGCAGTGTGCAGGCGGTCGGGCCGGAGCCCGCCGCGACCGACCTCCGCGGCGCGCGAGGCCCGGTGACGGCGGCCCCAGGCGCGGCGCTTGGGTCTCGATGAACCGCCTGGAACGTGTGACACGCCTCGTAGCGCGACCGAAGTCGTCTCGCCGTGAAGCGCCGTGAAGCGCCGTGAAGCCGGCGGCGGGCGCGGCAAGGCCCGTCCTGAGTGGATCTGTCGCTCCCGCATCCTTCTCCCGGGCGCCAGCGATCATGGCTGCCTTTGACGCCGGCCGGTGCATCACGATCTGTGAGTTAGCGGTCCGGTCCGCCCATAGATGAGCGTCTTCTCCTTGCTGGTTGTAGTCAGGTCTTGTGCGTAGCGTGTTGACACCTCTAGCGTTCGGCGCGCACGTGCTGCGACCTTGGGGAGGGCCGCGATGGCCGGTGGGAC
>NZ_DASTBH010000101.1:0-3280 GCF_035712165.1 Actinophytocola sp.
CGCTGGGGACACGAGATGGTCGGGTTCCGGGAGACGCCCACCGGCGTCGTGGTCACCGTCGACGGGCCGCACGGCCGGACCGAACATGTCGCCGAGTACCTGATCGGCTGTGATGGTGGGCGCTCGACGATCCGTGCCGGCGCCGGCATCGACTTCCCCGGTTGGGCGGCCACGCGGGGCATGTACATGGCCGATGTGGTCGGCGTGGAACTGCGCCCACGCCCGATCGGCGAGCGGATCCCGGGCGGCGGCATGGTGCTGTGCGTCGGAATCGGCAACGGGGTCACCCGGATCGTCATCCATCAGCCCGGGGTGAGCCCGGACCACGCAACGGGCCCGCTGTCCTTCACCGAGATCGCCGACGCCTGGCAGGAGATGACCGGTGAGTCGATCCATCACGGCTCGGCGACCTGGATGACCGCGCTGACCAACGCCGCGGGTCTGGCCACGGAGTACCGCCGGGGCCGGGTGTTCCTGGCCGGCGACGCCGCGCACGACCACGCCCCGCTCGGCGCGCAGGGGGTCAGCGTCGGCTTGCAGGACGCGGTGAACCTGGGGTGGAAACTCGCCGCCCGGATCCGGGGCGACGTGCCCGACGGTTTGCTCGACACCTACCACACCGAGCGTCACCCGGTCGGACAACGGTTGCTGCGCAACGTGATCGCGCAGTCCCTGCTGTACCTGACCGGCGAGGACATGGAGCCGCTGCGTACGGTCATGCGTGAGCTGGTGACCTATCCGGACGCCGCGCGGCATCTGGCCGGTCTGGTCAGTGGCTTGGACATCCGCTACGACATGGGTGCCGCCGGGCATCCGATGACCGGGTTGCGGCTGCGGCCGGACCACCAGCTCAAGCTGGCCGACGGGGAGCAGGTCCGGATCGCCGAACTGCTGCACGCCGGCCGGGGCGTGCTGGTCAGCACCGACGGGACGGCCGACGCCGCGGCCGCGCGCTGGGCCGACCGGGTCGACGTGGTCTCCGGTATCTGGGCCGAAACCAACGGGCAGTCCACACCGGATGCCGTGCTGCTCCGTCCGGACGGCTACATCGCGTGGGCCGCGCCGGGCGACGCCGACCTGACCGAAGCGCTCACGAACTGGTTCGGACATCCGCGCCCCTGAACGGAATGGGAGTACCTGCACCATGACGGCCGAAGTGCTACCCAGCATGCTGGACCTGCCGACCGACGAGGAGCTGGCGGCGTCGCTGCCCGGCGAGTTCCGCAGCGACTACCTGCGGGTGAACGGAATCCGGCTGCACTACGTGTCCGGCGGGACCGGCGAGCCGCTGGTGCTGCTGCCCGCCTGGCCGCAGACCTGGTGGGAGTACCGCAAGATGATGCCCGCGCTGGCGCAGCGCTACCGGGTGATCGTGGTCGAGGTGCGCGGCATGGGCGGCTCGGACAAGCCGGCCGGTGGCTACGACAAGAAGTCGATGGCGCGGGACGTCTACGAGTTCGTCCGGGCGCTCGGCTACGAGCGGGTCAACATCGTCGGGCACGACATCGGGGCGATGGTGGCGTTCAGCTTCGCGGTGAACCACCCGGACGCCACCCGCAAGCTCGCCCTGCTCGATGTGGCGCATCCGGACGAGAGCCGCTACGAGATGCGGCTGGTTCCCCGGCCCGGCGCGGGTTTCAACATGTGGTGGTGGGCCTTCAACCAGGTGCCCGAACTGCCGGAGCGGTTGCTGGCCGGCCGGGCCTGGTACCTGGTGGACTGGCTGTACGGCAAGTCGCTGGTCGACCAGGACGCGATCGGTCCGCGGGACCGCGCGATCTACGCCCGCGCCTACGACACACCGGAGGCGATCCGCGCCACCAACGGTTGGTACCAGGCTTTCCACCAGGACATCGCGGACATGAACGGCTACGGCAAGGTGACCGCCCCGATCCTCGGGCTGGGCTGCCCGATCAATGTCGAGCGGCTCCAACGGGTGTTGCCGGAGCAGGGAACCGACGTGCGCGTGGTGCGGGTGGACGACTCGTCGCACTGGATTCCCGAGGAGCAGCCCGAACTGGTCAGCAAGCTGCTGCTGGAGTTCTTCGAATGACCGGGAGACAGGACATGACAAAGGGTGCGATCGTGGTCGGCGCCGGGCCGGTCGGGCTGATGCTCGCCGGTGAGCTGAAACTGGCCGGGGTGGACGTCGTCCTCTACGAGAGGTTGGCCGCGCCGAGCGGCGAGTCCCGGGGTGTCGGCTTCACCAGGCGCGCGGCCGAGGTGTTCGACCAGCGCGGGCTGCTGTCGCGGTTCGGCGAGGTGGAATGGGCGCAGGGCCACTTCGGCGGCGTGCGGATCGACTTCGACAAGCTGGACGAGAACCATTTCAGCGTGCGGGGTATCGCGCAGTTCCGCACCGAGGCGATGCTCGAGGCATGGCTTGGTGACCTGGGGGTTCCGGTGCTGCGCCGGCACGAGGTGACCGGGCTGCGGCAGACCGAAGGCGGGGTGGAGATCGAGTTCCAGGGCCCGGACGGTCCGGGCACCGACCGCGCGCGCTATCTGGTGGGCTGCGACGGCGGCAGCAGCGTGGTGCGCCGGCTGGCCGGTATCGAGTTTCCCGGCTGGGCGGCGACCCGCGGCATGTACATGGCCGATCTGGTCGGGGCGAACATCCGGCGCCGGCCGATCGGCGAGCGGGTGCCCGGCGGCATGGTGATGGCGATGAACCTGGAGGACGGCATCGACCGGATCGTCATCCACGAGGAGGGTGTCACCCCGCACCACGACAAGCAGAACCTGACCTTCACCGAGGTGGCCGACGCGTGGCAGCGCATGACCGGCGAGTCGTTGCACCATCTGGAACACCGGTGGGTCAGCTCGTTCACCAACGCGTCGCGGCAGGCCGCCGAGTACCGGCGGGACCGGGTGTTCCTGGCCGGGGACGCCGCGCACATCCACCTGCCGGCCGGTGCGCAGGGTCTGGGCGTCGGTGTGCAGGACGCGGTGAACCTGGGCTGGAAGCTGGCCGCCGCGATCAACGGCTGGGCGCCGGAGGGCCTGCTGGACAGCTACCACACCGAGCGGTATCCGGTGGGGGCGCGGCTGCTGCGCAACACCCGCGCGCAGGCGCAGCTCTACCTGACCGGCGACGAGATGGAGCCGCTGCGCACGGTGATGCGCGAGCTGGTCGACTACCCGGTGGTGGCCAACCATCTGGCCGGCCAGGTGAGCGGGTTGGGGATCCGTTACGACATGGGCATTTCCGGTCACCCGGCGGTCGGGCTGCGGCTGCGGCCGGACCACCAGGTCAAGCGCGCCGACGGCGAGGTGCTCC
>NZ_DASTBH010000102.1:0-7036 GCF_035712165.1 Actinophytocola sp.
GCTGGCCCAGCACACCGCCACCGGCGAGCTGACCCGCTCCACCAACCCCCTGCTCGACGACCACATCATCTACGCCCTGGTCCTGCTCACCCTGGCCGCGCTCTACGCCGGCCGCTACTGGGGCCTGGGCAACCGCTGGGAGCGGCTGAACATCGTGCGCCGCAACCGCTGGCTGATCTGACCACCACACCCAACACGCCCGGCCGAGGCCCCGCCCGGCCGGGCTTCCCCATGCAAACGCGCGTGCATCACCTGCGTCATGGTCGCCAACGGCACCCCCTGCCTCGGCCCGGTCACCCACGCCGGCTGCGGCTGCTTCGGCCCCATGCGCGACCCGAACCTGCCCGGCACCACTCCCCCTGTTGCGCCGGTGGGGTCAGGTGACCTGGTAGGGCCGCATCATCTCGTTGTCCTCGTGGTCGATGATGTGACAGTGCCAGACGTAGCGGCCGGCGATGTCGAAGCGGGCCTTGAGCCTGGTGATCTCCTGGGGTAGTGCGATCACGGTGTCCTTGGTGCCGCGTTCCCAGGTGTCGGGGGGTCGGGTGGCGCCGCCGAAAGGTTGCCGGCCCAGCACTTCGAACTGGACCAGGTGCACGTGGATCGGGTGGGCGTCCTCGGTGAAGTTGTGCAGTTCCCACACCTCGGTGCTGCCGCGCGCCGGGTTCTCGGTGACCGGCGACGACCATTCCAGCGGGTTGGGGGTGCCGTCGTCGTTGAGCGTGCCGAGCATGGCCATGACGGGAGCGTCGAAGAACTCCGACATCATCTCGTTGAGCGACAGGCGGCGGACCCGGTTGGTCCGGCCCAGGGTGGTGAAGTCCGGCAGGTCGAGTTGGTCCGGTGGGGTCGAGGTGTCCTGGCTGGACGGTGACCCGACGGTGAATCTCATGACCTGGCCGGTGGTCTGCGGGTCGGCCGGCTCGAAGTCGGTTCCCGGAGCGCCGCCGCCGAACGGCTCGTCGGGTCCTTCGTTGATCAGGTACAGCTGGGTGCCCGGCCGAACACCGGTGAAGTCCACGATCACGTCGTAGCGCTCGGCGACCGCGACGGGCAGCGAGGCGACCCGGGTCGGCGAGTTCAGGAACCCGCCGTCCGCGCCGATCACCCACATCGGCAGGGCGGCCTGCGCGGGCCGGGCGGCCAGCGGGTTACTGACGATCTTGAGCATCAGCACCCGGGTGTTGGACGCGTTGAGCACCCGGAAGCGATATCGGCGCGGCTCGACCGACAGCGCCGGCCAGGTGCGGCCGTTGACCACGATGGTGTTGCCGAAGAACTCCGGGTTCCAGATCGGCGGCACGTCGGTCCTCGGCAGGTAGGGGCCGCCGGGTGGCACGTCGCCGAAGAAGTCCCGGCTGGCGGGGAAGAACAGCGACCCGTCGGCGTTGAACGAGCGATCCTGGATCACCAGCGGGATCTCCCGCCTCGAACCGGGCAGCACCCCGGCCGGCAGGTCACCGGATCCGCCGCGCAGCAGGTAGAAGCCGGTGAGCCCGGCGTAGATGTTCGCTCGGGTAAGCCCGAGTTCGTGGCCGTGGAACCACAGCGCTGTCGCGCGTTGGTCGTTGCGGTACTGGAAGATCGCGCTGCCCGGACTCCAGTCGACCCCGAAACGGTCGCGCGCCTCGGCGCGGTAGCGATCGTAGAACGAGCCGACCCGGGCGAATCCCGACGGGATGTTCCGAGCGGCGGGCAGGTACCACGCCTCGGGGTAGCCGTCGCTCTCCTCGGTCACGTGCGCGCCGTGCAGGTGGGTGACGAACGGCACCGGCCCACGGTACGGCCCCGGTGTCGAGGTGAAGGTCGGGCGACTGTCTCGGCCGGCCACGCCGCCGGGCGGGTTCGCCCAGTGCAGCGTGGGATCGACGGGAAGCAGATGCGGAAGGAACGAGCCGGACGGGGTCATCAGCTGGTTGGTCCAGGTCACCCGGACCGGCCGGTCCACCCGGGCCTCGATCGTGTAGGCCGGATAGTGGAACGTGCCGGCGTCGGCGGGCGTGCCATAACCGAACACCTGGGTGGCCGGCTGGCCGGCGGGTAAAATCTGCTGGGCGAACTGTCGGACCGCGATGTTGTACCGATCCAGTCCGGAATCGGCGCCGGCCCGGGGCATTGCCGGCAAAATGAACAAAGGAGTCACATATTTGGGCAGCGTGGTCGGATCGAGGGTGCCGCCCGGCAGCGCATCAGCCCCGGCGCGAATCATCCCCGGTCCGACGAGAGTCGCGGTGCCGGTGATCAGACCGGCCTTCATGAGCTGGCGCCTGGTGAGCATGACGAATCTCCCTCCGCCCTGACAGGGACGGCGCGGTGAGGCGGTTGGCAGCGTCCACATCGGACGGCCAGCTGCGGGAATCCATACTTCGGCGCACCTAGTGAACGACCGGGTCACCAATCGGTCAAGAACCTAAAACCCCTAGTTCATCTACGATCAAAAATAACGGCAATTTATACGCTATGGGCGAGTTCGGCTAATTTCGCCCAGTCACGCGCACGGTCCCGGCGACCAGCAACGCGCCGCCGATCAGAAAGGCAACGCCGACACCGAGCAGCGACCACGCGACCGGGCCTAGGAATGGCGCGGTGGCACCGAAGTCGAGATCGGCCCGGACACCGGGACCGGCGTTGGTGTTCATCACGACGAGCGACCAGTGTCCGGGTTGTGGGTTCCAGGTCAGGGACAGCGGTGTGGCGCCGGACGTGGACGCCACCCAGAAGTTCTGCGCTGCCGGAGCGGTCAGGGGACGTGTGCCGGCCGGTCGCCAGGGGTGCATCATCGCGGCGGGCCGTCCGTCGAAGCGTCCGTGCGGCATCGCGGCCAGGTACCGGTCCACGTCCTCGGTCCGGCCGATGCCTACGAACAAGGGGCCGGTGCCGGACCAGGTGGCCCGGGCGCGGACCTCGCCCAGCCAGGTGACCTCGGCCGGGGCGCCGGTCTCGCGGTGCACGACGTCGGCGGCGTCGAACCGCAGCGCGTAGCCCGGATCGGTGACGTGTTGCGTGGTCGTGGTGAGGTAGCCCGCCTGGTCGCGCTGGGTGCTGTCGAACCACAGCAGGGTGCCGCCGCCCGCGGCCGCGCCCAGTCCGGTGACCAGCAGCAGCGCGCCGACCACCACACCGGCGACCCGGCCGGCGGTCCACCCGGCCGGTGTCGGTGCCGGCTCGTGTCGCGGCTGCTCGTCGCGCGGGCCGGCCGGGTCGGTGCCGCCGGTGTCCAACCGGAACGGTGGGTACTCGTCGGTCATCAGCGCGGTGTAGACGCCGACCCGGAACACCCAGCGGTCCATGCCCAGGACGAGGTCGAAGATCTCGCGCGGGTAGCGGCCGGTGAACAGCAGCACCACACCGGCGATGACGGCCAGCAGCGTGATCAGTCCGCCGCCGAAGCGCCACAGCACGAACCCGCTGCCGATGAAGAAGGCCAGCACCAGGTAGTGCGGCAGGGCCAGCAGCCACCACTTGACCAGCACCAGACCGCGGGACAGGCGCTCGGGGTAGGCGACGTCGAGGGTGGCCGGGTAGTCCGGTTCCGCGCCCAGACTGAACGGCGGGTACCGGTCGGTGGCCAGCGCGCCGTAGCCGTAGCACCAGACCCGCCAGGTCCAGCGCAGCACCCCGACGTTGAACTCGAAGATCGACCTCGGGTAGCGCCCGGTGAACAGGATGGCGAAGAACGCGATCACCGTGAGCACGGTGAAGGCCAGCCACAGCAAGGAAAGCACAACAAAGTGCGGGATCAGTAGCAACCATTTGACCAGCCACAGACCGCGACTGGGCTGCTCGTCCAGCCGCGCGTCCAAGCGGATCGCGGTAGATGTCGTCGTTGTCATACCTCAACGCTCATCCCGCCGCGGGCGCTTTCCCAGGGAAGTACGGGCCGGTCCGTCCAGGACGGAGGTCCTGTGCCGTACGGGGCCTGCGGCTCTGCCGCATGGCGACTCGCCGGCGCACGGTGCAGGTATGACACGAGTACTAGTGGCCTACGCCAGCAAGATGGGATCGACCAAAGACATCGCCGAGGCGATCGGCGAAGAGCTGCAGAAGCGCGGGCTGCGCGCGGAGGTGCGCAACGTCCGGGAGGCCGACTCCCCCGACTACTACGACGCGGTCGTCCTCGGCAGCGCGGTCTACGCCGGCCGGTGGCGGCCGGAAGCCACCCGCTGGTTCAAGCGGCACGCCGCCGAACTGGCGCGGCATCCGGTCTGGCTGTTCGAAAGCGGCTGGATCGGCAAACGCCCCGAGACGCTCACCGCCTCCCCCGGCGGCCGCAGGCGCGCCGCCCACATCGGCACGCAACCCCCCACGGTCTTCGGCGGGCGACTCGACCCGGGCCGGGCGACCGGCTTCTTCGACCGGTCACTCGCCAAGCGGATGCCCGGCGACTCCCGTGACTTCGCCGAAATCCGCGCCTGGGCCGGCCAGGTAGCCGACACGCTGACCACCACGGCGAAGCGATAGTTGCCGGCGTCAGCGGACCGGCGCGGAACTCAAGGACGTGGCGCCCGTCAGACCGCGCCCGAGCAGGTAGCCGACCATCCAGACCTCGCCCACGGTCGCGGGCAGGGTGAGCGCGTCGGCAACGCCCTGCGCGCCGGGGAGGAGGTAGCGCACGAACGCGCTGAGCAGGTAGGCGGCGCCGCCGGCGATGAGCACCCAGCCGAGCGCGCGCGGCATCCACCCGGAGCGGAGCACGCACCAGCCCATCGGGATCAGCCACAGGCCGAAGAGCAACGCCCCGACCTCCCCCAGGTTCGCGCTGAGGAGGTAGAGCAGTTGGACGGTGGCGAGCATCGCCGCGCTGCTGAGGATCGCGACCGCGTTGACGAGGCCGAACGCGGCGGCGAGCGCTATCGTGACGACCACGAGCAGTTCGAAGGCGACCCCGGCGCGGGCGAGCGTCTCACGCTCGACCAGGTTGGCGAGCGTCGCGGCGGGGTCGCCGGCCACGAAGAGCTGGGCCGGACGAGCAGGTAACCGAGGCCGCCGGCGATGGCCAGGCCGAGGGCGGACCCGGATCAGGCCGGAGCGGCGATGGCGCGGACGAGCAGGGTCATCAGCGCCGGCAGTTCCTTGTGCGCGCGTCGTTTGACGGCGTCGGGTTCGTGCATCAGGGCTTCCATCAGGTAGGCGACCAGCGGGCCGATGAACAACCGGACCGCCGTGTCGACGGAGGGCACCGTCAGGATCGGCGCAACGTGCTGGCTGGTCAGCAGTCTGGTGAGGTCGGTGGTGAACCGCTCGATCACCACTTCGCGGAAGTGGCGTGCCAGGTCGGGAAACTGCGGCGCCTCGGTGATGACCACGCGCAGCAGGGCCAGGTAGGTCGGCTCGAGTGCTTCGTTGACGATGCGGCCGGCGACGGTGCGCAGCCGGGTCTCGAGCTCGGCCGGGGACACCGGCGCATCCGGCTGGGCGTCGGCGATGCTCACCGAGACCTGCTCGGCCACCAGGCCCCCGAGCGCGTCGACGAACAGCTCGTTCTTGCCTCGGTAGTAGCGGTACACCGTCTGCTTGGTCACTCGCGCAGCGGCGGCGATGGCATCCACGCTGGTCTCCCGCAGCCCGTTGCGAAGGAACAGGTGCTGGGCGGCCTGCCGGATAACCTCGGGTTTGTTGGTCCGTCGCACTCAACGATTGTATCATACCATACGGTCTAGTATGATTTCGCCGTGGACCTCGACATCGCTGTATCCAACGGGTTGGTCTCCCTCGTCGCGCTGGCCACGATGGCCGGGGGCGTGCTCGCGGACGTGATCATTCCCGGCACGGCTCGTCAACACTTCGGCAACCCGAACTGGCCCCCGCACGCCAAGTTCCACAATGGACAGACAATCATCCTCGGCGTTCTGCTCGGCGCGCTCGCCCTGTGGTTGACCTGGCTCGCCGGCGACCTGACCGTCCACTTTCACCTCGCGGTGATCGTGACCGCCCTGGTGTGGTTGTCGATGGTCGGCGCCGGCCTGTTGCCTGCCACCCGATGGGTGGACCCGGAGTTCGACGAACGGCGCCGGCAGGTGCCGCCGCAACTGCGGTTGGCCCTGACCCTGTTGGCCCTGTTGCTGGTCGCCGAGATCGTCAGGCTGTGGTGAGGACGCGACCGGCCGACGGACTGATCACCAGCGCGGCACTCGCGATCGTGGTCGCCTACCTCCTCACCAGCGTCCATCACATCTACGGCGGTCTGACCACCACAGCCACCAACCGGTTGCTCGTTCCCGCCATCCTGGCGCCCACCGTGATCATCGCCCTGGGCTCGCTGCACGTCCTGCGCCGATCCGGCCGCCGGATCGCGCTCGGGATCTTCGCGATCGTGGCGATCGTCGTGTGGGTCATCCTGCTCGGCGGCCTGCACGGCGCCTACGCCCATCTCTACAAGGACGTCGTCTACCTGCTGGACGCGCCCGCCCACCGCTACGTCGCCCTCAACCCCAATGAGCACTATCCCCCGGACGACATCCTGTTCGAGATCACCGGACTGCTCGACGTGGTGACCGCGACCTGGATCGCGGTAGCCACGGCACGGCTCGTAGCGAAACACAGGCGCTGACCGGCTAGGGCTGGGCCGGTTGGCGGACCGGGGCGAGGCGTAGTGATGCCAGGGCGGCGACTGCGGCCAGCCCGGTCAGGACGAGTCCGGTCTGGTGGAAGGCCGTGACGGCGTCGCCGGTGGCGGCGCGGGTGGCGAACAGTGAGGCGAGCACGCCGACTCCGATCGAGCCGCCGAGGCGCTGGGCGATGGAGAACACGGTGTTGCCGTCGGCGAGTTCGGCGTCGGAGAGCGGGTCGAGCATCGCGAACAGCAGCGGGGTGATGCCGAACCCGATCGCGGCGGCGCGGCCGCACAGCAGCACGGCGGTGACCCAGAGCGGGGTGCCGGTGGTGAGCAACAGCAGTGCCGCGCTGGTGAGCGCGAGCACGACGAAGCCGCCGGAGACCAGGGTGCGCACGGTGATCCGGGTGGCCAGGCGTTGGCCGAGCGCGGTGCCCAGGCCGGTGATCACGCCCTGCGGGAGCAGCGCGAGCCCGGTGGCGA
>NZ_DASTBH010000103.1:0-4867 GCF_035712165.1 Actinophytocola sp.
GTCGATGCCGGTCCGGGCGGCCGCATGGAAGTTGTCCCGCGCCGCCACGAAGCTCATCTGCGTCCACACGGGACGGTCCTGGTCCGCCAGCGCGCGCACCAGGCCGTAGTAGAGCGCCCCGTTGGCCAGCACGTCGACCACCGTCGGTCCGGCCGGCAGCACCCGGTTCTCCACCCGCAGGTGAGGGCGGCCGCGCACCACGTCGTAGATCGGCCGGTTCCACCGGTAGATCGTGCCGTTGTGCAGGCGCAGCTCGCCCAGTTCCGGGGTGTCGCCCCGGCCGAGCACCTCCGCCGGGTCCTCCTCCTCGCACAGCGGCAGCAGCGCCGAGTAGTACCGGACGTTCTCCTCGAACAGGTCGAAGATCGAGGTGATCCACCGGTCGCCGAACCAGACCCTCGGGCGCACGCCCTGCGCCTTCAGCTCGTCCGGGCGGGTGTCGGTGGCCTGCTCGAACAGCGCGATCCGGGTCTCCGCCCAGAGCTGCTTGCCGAACAGGTACGGCGAGTTGGCGCCGAGGGCCACCTGGATCGCGGCCACGGCCTGGCTCGCGTTCCAGTACCGGTCGAACATCTCCGGCGCCGCCTGCAGGTGGAACTGCACGCTGGTGCAGGCGCTTTCCGGGGCGATCGTGTCGGCCGTGGTGACCAGCCGCTCGGCGCCGGAAATGTTGATCTCCAGGTCCTCGCCCCGGGCCGCGAAGATCTGCTCGTTGAGCACCTTGTACCGCGGGTTGGCCGACAGCGTCGCCCAGCTCATGTGCTTGTGCCGCAACGTGGGCAGGATGCCGATCATCAGGATGTGCGCGTCGACGCCGTTCGCGTGCTCCTCGCCCGCGTTGAGGCTGGCCCGGACGTCCTCCTCGAACGCGGCCAGGCCCCCGGACTCGAACCGGCGCGGCGTGACGTTGATCTCGATGTTGAACTGGCCCAGCTCGGTCTGGAAGGCCGGGTCGGAGATCGCCTCGAGCACGGCGGCGTTGCGCATCGTCGGATCGCCCGCGTCGTCGACCAGGTTCAGCTCAATCTCCAGGCCGGCCCGCGGCCCCACCTCGAACCGCGACTCGGCCAGCATCTGCGCGAACACATCGAGGCAGAGCCGCACCTTCTGCCGGAACCGCTGCCGGTCGGCCCGGGTGAACTCAACCTGCTCGACGTCCTTACCCATGACTACAAGCCTGATGGCTCCGTGCCGTTCACGCTAGTGGGTGACCGACCAGTGTCACCGTTACCAGCCGTTCCACGGGTCAACTCCAGGCCGTTCGCCCGGCTAAGCTCTTCGCGTGCCCGACAATCTGGTGTGGATCGACTGCGAGATGACCGGTCTCGACCTCGGCAAGGACGCGCTCATCGAGATCGCCGCCCTGGTCACCGACTCGGACCTCAACGTCCTCGGCGACGGCGTCGACCTGGTCATCCACGCCGACGACGCGCAACTCGACGCCATGCCCGACGTGGTCCGCGAGATGCACGCCCGCTCCGGCCTGACCGACGAGGTGCGCCGGTCCACCGTCACCCTCGCCGAGGCCGAGCAGCAGGTGCTCGACTACGTGCGCACGCACGTCCCCGAGCCGCGCACCGCCCCGCTGTGCGGCAACTCCATCGCCACCGACCGCGGCTTCATCGCCCGGGACATGCCCGCGCTGGACAGCCACCTGCACTACCGGATGGTGGACGTCTCGTCGATCAAGGAACTGTGCCGGCGGTGGTATCCGCGCATCTACTACGCCCAGCCCGACAAGGGCCTGGCCCACCGCGCCCTGGCCGACATCCGCGAGTCGATCCGCGAGCTGGTCTACTACCGGCGCACCGCGTTCGTCGCCCAACCCGGCCCGTCCTCCGACGAGGCCAAGGCCGTCGCCGACGCGGTACTGCGACCCGGGGAACCCGTTTAGGCCTCGCGGTCACCGCACGCTACGATGTCGCAGCGCGCAAGCGCGATGGTGGGTGTAGCTCAGCTGGTAGAGCACCTGGTTGTGGTCCAGGAAGTCGCGGGTTCGAGTCCCGTCACTCACCCCACGCCGCCTTCGGCATCGCCGCAGGACCACGGCCCGACCAGGCTCCCAGCCGGAGCACTCGATCATGTGACCGACCTCCCGGTGTCCGATTTTGGGAGCCGCTTGGGAGCCGAGCCCGTCAGGTCAGCTCTCCCCCGAACGGCCTGAGCAGTTCATCCAGCACGCACACCGGCGACCGAGCTGCCAGCCGCGCCCGCTCGGCGAGGGCCTGGTTCCAGAGCCGTGGCAGCGCCGCCAGCAGTGTGTCCCGCATCTCCTGGGTCGGGTGCGCGTAGGTGCCCCGCATGCCCGGCACCTCGTGTCCCATCCGCTCCGACTGCAGCACGTAGTGCACCCCCGCGTTGTCCATCATCGGCTGATGCCCGTGCCGCAGGCCGTGCGGAGTGAGCCCGGTCACCAACGGTGACCAACACGCCAGCGGTACGTCCGCCGCCGGAGCCTGACCGCCGCCCGTGCACCGCCCGCCGGCCGCGTCGTGAGCGATCAGCGTGCCGTCGCCGCGCAGCATCTGGGTCCGCTGACAGACCGAACACCGGCCCCGGCCGTCGTCGAGGTCCACCAGGCGGGCATGCCCACGACCGGTCGGCGGTGCGAACGGCTTGTCCGGCTCGGCGGCTGGCCACGCCGGCACCGGACGACCCGGGAAGCCCCCGCTGACGTCCACCAGCACCGGCGCCGCCGCCTTCGCATTGGTCCCCGGATACCAACCGTCGGCGGCGGGACGGAAATACCGGGCGCTGAAGTTCGACCGTCGGAAGTGGGCACCATCCGGTGTCAGGAACAGGTACTCAGCACCCGAACACCACTTCCCCTCACCCCGACAGTGACACCGCTGCGGCCGCACCCGACCCAGCAGGTCATCCAGGAACGGCGGGCTGTCAGCCGGCCGAATCGAGCCATCCTTGGGGCGGCCGCGGTAGAACCGGCCGTTCAGCTCGTACAGCTTCCAGGACACCTGCAGCAGTCCCGAGCGCACCGAACTTGGCTGTAGGCCAAGCAGTTCACTCCACCTCATGCCCGTGTACGCCGCCGTGATCACCAGGATGAATTCTAGATCGCGCCCGGACAACAGCGCGCACCGCTCGGCCAACAGCAGGGCCTGCAGCGGCGAGGCCCACACCTTCGCGCTGCGTTCCGCATCCTCAATGCGGCGCAGCCCTTTCCTCCCCTTGCCGCGCCGGCGTGCGGCCGGATTCACTGACAGATAGCGCGGAATCGCATCATTGAGCAAGTTGGCCAGCGTGGACCGCGCTTCCCGGGCGGTTCGTTGGGACACCGGCAGTTGCCGCTCCCACTTCACGATCTCCTCCGGCGCCACCTCAAGCGCGCGCAACTCCCAGTCGCCGAAGCGCGGCAGGATGTGCACCTCGATGAAGTACCGGTAGTTGTCCAGGGTGCTCAACTCAAGATCCAGGCTCGGGAACCAGATGTTGACCCACTCCGTCAACGTCATGCTGGCTCGGGGGTCCACATAGGTCCGATTCCGAATGGCCGCCTCTTGATCCCGCCCGTAGGCGAGTGCGTCGTTCTTCGTCACGAATCCCGATTTCGACGCCAACCGCCCGTCAGGCGCCTCCCAGCGCGCCCGCCACAACGTCCCGCGCTTTTCCGCATACGCCACAGCAGCAACCGTTCCTTCCGATCTTCGTGGGATTCCCTACGCCGCTCGGCGAGGACGCGGCCGCAACGGGATGAATCCGTCCGGCACCTGACGGCTGGCCTCCCGACGCCGTTGCCGTCGCCGCTCGGGCCGGACTGCCGCGGCACCGCCGCTCGGCTCGCTGAGCCGGACGATCTCCGCCAGGTGTTCCGGCGTGAACCGGTAGGTGCCGCCCAGCATTGTGAACGGGATCTGGCGAGCGGCCGCGCGCCGCTCCAACCAACTCACCTTCACGCGAAGGATCTCGGCGGCCTCGTACTTGGTGTAGAGCACGAGATCGTGGCTGGACTTCATCGGTTGTGCTCCGTTCTGCCTCGCCAGCGTCAGCGCCGTGCGCCGCATGGGAAGGGCGGCTTGGGTGGCGCTGGTGGCAAGACCGTCGGGGGGTGCTGAGAGTTACGGGCGGTAGGTGGTGGGTTGTTGTTCTACGGCGGGGAGCGGGGAGTTAATCCGCAAACCCGCAAACCCGCAGGATGGGCTGTGAGCTGGGGAAACGGTGGCGGGTTTGGTGGTGGGGTGCGGTTGGCAAACCCGCAAACCCGCAGGGAGATGCCCCCGCTGGGGGGCAAACCCGCAAACCCGCCAGAAACCCGCAGGTTGAATGTGCTGGTCAGGGTGGGTTTTGCGGGTTTGCGGGTTTGCGGGTTTGGTTGTCGGGTTGGCCGTGTTCGACCCAGTAGGTGCGGACGTTCTTGTGGGTGTCGGTTGCGCTGCGCAGCACGATGTCGCCGCGCCAGCGGCCGATCTGGCCGGTGAGGCGTCTGCCGAGCGATTTGGCGGACAGCAGCCGGCCGGTTTCGGTGGTGGGGAAGGTGCCGGCCCACGGGTCGGGGCCGGCGTCGGGTTCGGCGGTGCGGCGGAGTTGTTCGGCGGTGAGTGCTCGGTCGGCGTGTAGGTGGTGCCAGTGCAGGAAGAAGGCGCGCCATTCGTTGGCGTCGTCGTCGAGGTCGACGGCTTGGGTGTGGTTGGTCAGGAAGCCGGGCACGCCGTGATGGGCCAGGAACCCGCCGAGGTACTGGGCCCAGCGGGTGAACTGCCGCATCTGCGGCACGTCGGTGGCGGTGGGGGCGCCGTGCCGGCACCAGTCCACGACCAGCACCAGCAGGTGGTGCAGCACCGTGGCCTGGTGGTCTGGGTCCAGGATCCAGGTGTCGAGGTTGGGGATGGAGAACCCGCCGCGGGCTTCGGGC
>NZ_DASTBH010000104.1:0-5324 GCF_035712165.1 Actinophytocola sp.
CCGTGGATGCACTGGGAGAAAGTGGCCTCCTGATGATCACGATGCGGCCGGCGCCGCCCACCGCGGTCGTGGCGCTCGGCGCGCACTGCGACGACATCGCGATCGGCGCCGGTGCGAGCCTGTACGCGCTGTGCGCCGCCAACCCCCGGATCCGGGTGGACGCCCTGGTGCTCTCCGGCGGCGGCACCCACCGGGAGGACGAGGAGCACGCGGCGCTCGCGGCGTTCTGCCCGGGCGCGGACCTGCGGGTGACCGTGCTCAAGCTGCCGGACGGGCGGCTGCCGGCGCACTGGGACGAGGCCAAGTCCGCGCTGGAGGAACTGCGCGGGCGCACCGACCCGGACCTGCTGCTCGCGCCGAACCGGTTCGACGCGCACCAGGACCATCGCGGTCTGGCCGAACTGGTGCCCACCGTGTTCCGCGACCATCTGGTGCTCGGCTACGAGATCGCCAAGTGGGACGGCGACCTCGGCCGGCCGGCCGGCTACCAGCCGCTGACCGCGGAGCTGGCCGAGACCAAGGTCACCCTGTTGCAACGGCATTACCCCTCGCAGCGACACCGTTCGTGGTTCGACCGGGAGGCGTTCCTCGGGCTGGCGCGGATCCGCGGCATCGAGTGCGGAGCGCGCTACGCCGAGGCGTTCCACGTCAACAAGATCACTTTCGACCTGGCTGGAGACTGAGGCACATGCGCGTGTTGCTGACCGGGCATCAGGGATATCTGGGCACGGTGATGGCGCCGGTGCTCGCCGCGGCGGGCCACGAGGTGACCGGCCTGGACTCCGGCCTGTTCGCTGACTGCGTGCTCGGCCCGGCGCCGCAGGATCCGCCCGGCCACCGGGTCGACCTGCGCGACGTCACCGCCGCACATCTGTCCGATGTGGACGCTGTCGTGCATCTGGCGGCGCTGTCCAACGACCCGCTCGGCTCGCTGGCGCCCGACCTCACCTACGACGTGAACCACCACGCGTCCGTGCGGCTGGCCCGGCTCGCCAAGGACGCCGGCGTCAAGCGGTTCCTCTACGCCTCCACCTGCTCGGTGTACGGCGCGTCCGGCTCGGACGACCTGGTCGGCGAGGACGCCCCGCTGCGCCCGGTGACCCCGTACGCCGAGTCCAAGGTCCGGGTCGAGGACGACCTGGTCGGTCTGGCCGACGACGACTTCACCCCGGTGTCGCTGCGCAACGCGACCGCGTTCGGCTTCTCGCCCCGGCTGCGCGCCGACATCGTGCTGAACAACCTGGTCGGGCACGCCCACTTCGCCGGCGAGGCCCGGGTGCTCTCCGACGGCACGCCGTGGCGTCCCCTGGTGCACGCGCACGACATCGCCACCGCGTTCGCCGCCGTGCTGGCCGCGCCCCGGGAAGCGGTGCACGCCAAGGCGTTCAACGTGGGCATGGAAGAGAACAACCTGACCGTGGCGCAGATCGCGGCCGAGGTGATCGAGGCGGTGCCCGGATCAAAGCTGGTGATCACCGGCGAGGCCGGTGCGGACCCGCGCTCCTACCGGGTCGACTTCTCCCGGATCCGGGCGGCGCTGCCGGACTACCAGGCACAGTGGACGGTCAAGGCCGGCGCGACCGAGCTGGCCGAGGCCTACCAACGGTTCCAGCTCACCCGGCACGCGTTCGACGCGCGGTTCACCCGGCTGGCCCGGCTTTCCGAGCGGCGCACCATGGGCACGCTGGACGACACCCTGCGTCCGGCCGGCTCGGCATGAACGCACTCGACCCCGGGCCGGAGATGCACGCCCTGGTCGAGCGGCTCTATCCGCTGTGCCGCAGCATCACCGGCAACGGGGTGCGCCGCACGCTGGAGATCATCGACGAGTACCTCCCGCTGACCGTGCACGAGGTGCCGACCGGCACCCAGGTGCTGGACTGGACCGTGCCGGCGGAGTGGAACATCGCCGACGCCTACGTCGCCGACCCGGCCGGCAACCGGGTGATCGACTTCCGGGAGTCGAACCTGCACGTGCTCGGCTACAGCGTCCCGGTGGACACCACGATGCCGCTCGCCGAGCTGCGCGCGCACCTGCACACGCTGCCCGAGCAGCCGGACCTGGTGCCGTACCGGACCAGCTACTACGCCCCCGCGTGGGGGTTCTGCCTGGCGCAGAACACGTTGGACGCGCTGCCGGACGGCGACTACCGGGTGGTGATCGACAGCACCCTGGCCGACGGGCACCTGACCTACGGCGAGCACGTCGTCCCCGGCCGGGTCACCGACGAGGTGATCGTCTCCTGCCACGTGTGCCATCCCTCGCTGGCCAACGACAACCTGGCCGGCATCGCGGTGGCGATCCAGCTCGCCACGGCGATCGCCGCGACGGACCCCTGGTACACGTACCGGTTCCTGTTCGCCCCGGGCACCATCGGGGCGATCACCTGGCTGGCCCGCAACGCCGAGCGGATCGACCGGGTCAAGCACGGGCTGGTGCTGGCCTGCGCAGGCGACCGCGGTTCGTTGACCTACAAGCAGAGCCGGCGCGGCGACGCCGAGATCGACCGGGTGCTGCGGCACGTGTTGCGCACCTCCGGCCGGCCGCACACCGAGCTGGAGTTCTCCCCGTACGGCTACGACGAGCGCCAGTTCTGCTCGCCAGGCTTCAACCTCGGGGTCGGTTCGCTGACCCGCACGCCCTACGCGGGCTACCCGGAGTACCACACCTCCGCCGACAACCCGGACTTCGTCTCCGCCGAGTCCATGGTGGACACGCTCGCGGTGTGCCGGGAGGCGTTCGCCGTGCTGGACCGCAACCGCCGCTACGTCAACACCAGCCCGTTCGGCGAGCCGCAGCTCGGCAAGCGCGGTCTGTACGACTCCCTCGGCGGCCGCAGCGACGCCAAACAGGCGCAGCTGGCGATGCTGTGGGTGCTCAACCTTTCCGACGGCGAGCACAGCCTGCTCGACATCGCCGAACGATCCGGTCTGCCGTTCGATGCCGTCGCCGGGGCCGCGGAAGCGCTGCTCGGCGCGGACCTGTTGGTTGCGTGTCCGCAGGACGCGGCCGCCCGCCCCGACCCGGCCACCCGGTCAACTGCCGCGGAAACAAAGGGAGTGACCGGTTGAGTCCTCGTGCACTGCGCGCCATGATGGCCCGGCTCAGCTGGGGCCTGGTGGACCAGGCGGTCTCCAGCCTGACCAACTTCGCCGTGGGGATCTTCGTCGCCCGTGAGCTCGGCCTGCTCGCGTTCGGCATGTTCAGCCTGGCCTGGGTCACCTACAGCGTGATCCTCAACGTGTCCCGGGGGTTGGGCACGGACCCGCTCGTGGTCAGGTTCAGCCGCCGGGCGGACGACGCCTGGCGCGATGCGGTGGCGCGCTCCTCGGGCACGGCGCTGGCGGTCGGGATGGCCGTGGGCGCCCTGTGTCTGCTCGCCGGCATGGCCTATGGCGGCCCGCTCGGTGGGGCGTTCATGGCCCTGGGCGCCATGCTCCCCGGCCTGATGCTGCAGGACAGTTGGCGCTACGCGTTCTTCGCGTCGGGCCAGGGCCGCAAGGCGTGCGTCAACGACCTGGTCTGGGGCCTGGCCATGGTCCCGGCCATGGTGTTGGCCGCCCAGCAGGGAACCGTGGTCGCGTTCGTGCTGGCCTGGGGCCTGGCCGGAACCCTCGCGGCGGCCTACGGGCTGGTGCAGACCCGGATCCTGCCGAGCCTGGCCGGGGCGCGCTCCTGGCTGCGCGACCAGCGTGACCTCGGACCGCGCTACCTGGTGGAGAACCTCAGCAACAGCGGCGCGTCCCAGATCCGGATGTACGCCCTCGGCGCCATCGCCGGGGTCGCCTCGGTGGGTGCGGTGCGCGGCGCCGAGCTGCTGATGGGCCCGTTTCTCGCGGTGATGATGGGGATGTCGCTGGTGACCGTCGCCGAGGCGGCCCGGGTGCTGCGCAATGCGCCGCACCGGTTGCGGCACTTCTGCGTGGTGGTCGGCGGGGTTCAGTTCGGCGGCGCGCTCGCCTGGGGAATCCTGCTGCTGCTGGTGATGCCGGACAGCGTGGGGGAGCTGCTGCTCGGCGCGGTCTGGACCGAGGCCCAGCCACTGATCCTGCCGGCATCGATCGGGGTGGCGTGCGCCGGCCTGATGAACGGTGCCGCCTCCGGGCTGCGTGCGCTCGGCGCCGCGCGCCGCAGCCTGCGTTCCCAACTGGTGTACTCGGCCGCCTACGTGACCGGCGGGGTGACCGGTGCCGTGTACGGCGGCGCGGTCGGCTCGGCCTGGGGCACGGCGACGGCCGTCCTGTTCGGAGCCGCGGTGTGGTGGGTGCAGCTGCGTATCGCCCTGCGCGAGCACGCGGCCGCCCTGGCCGTCCCGACCGCGGCGCGACCCGAAGAAGTGAGGATTCCATGAGCACGACGGTTCCCCGGCTGAGCATCGGGCTGCCCGTGTACAACGGGGAGAACTACCTCGCTCAGTCGATCGAGTCCCTGCTGGCCCAGACCTACCAGGACTTCGAGCTGATCATTTCGGACAACGCCTCCACCGACCGCACCGCCGACATCTGCCGGGACTACGCCGCGCGGGACGCGCGGATCCGCTACATCCGCCAGCCCCACAACATCGGCGCCGCACCGAACCACAACTTCGTGGTGGCAGCGGCCCGGGGCGAGCTGTTCAAGTGGGCGGCGCACGACGACCTGTTCGGCCCGAAGCTGCTGGAGCTGTGCGTCGCGGAGCTCGACCACCACCCGGAGGCCGTGCTCGCGCACGGCTACATGGCCATCGTGGACGAGTCCGGGGAGATCCTCGAACGCTACGACTACACCCTGGCCACGGACTCGCCGCTGGCGCCGGAACGGTTCCGCAGCCTGCTGCGCACCGAGGGCGGCGACGACTTCTACGGCGTGATCCGCACCGACGTGATGCGGCGGATCGCCCCGCACGACAGCTACCACAACGCCGGCCGCAAGCTGGTCGCCGAACTGGCTCTGCACGGCACCTTCCGGCAGGTGCCCGAGCTGTTGTTCTTCCGCCGGGAACACCCCGGCCGCGGCGACCGGCTCGGCTCGGTGCGCGCCGTGTGCCGCAACCTCGATCCGCGCCGCGCCAACCACTCCACCGTCCGGCTGATGAGCGACTACCTGCGGAGCTACTTCACGGCCGTGCACCGCGCGCCGCTCTCGCCGGCAGACCGGCGGCAGTGCTACGGGATGCTGCTGAGCTGGTTGGCCGGGCGCACGGTCACCCGCCCGGCCCAGGAGATCGGCCACCGCCTCAACCCTTTCCCGGCCGGCGCCGGGACCGGGCGGAGGGCGGCGTGATGGCGCGCGGGCGCGACACCGGCCCGGCCCGGGTCGGCCTGTTCGGCATCCTCGGCTCGGG
>NZ_DASTBH010000105.1:0-8261 GCF_035712165.1 Actinophytocola sp.
AGGTCGTCCTGGCCGAGATGCAGCACGTCGGCGCCGGCCGCGAGCGCCACGTCCGCGCGGTCGTTGACCGCGAGCAGCGCGCCGTGCCGGGCGCACGCCTCGGCCAGCACCGCCAGCGCCGCGAGCTCGGGCCCGGCCTCCAACCCCTTGTGCCGCAACTGCACGATGTCCACGCCGCCGGCAAGGGCGGCGTCGGCGAACTCGCCGAGATCCGGGCGCAGCCCGGTGCACAGGTAGAGCCGCGCGCCGGCCAGCCGCCGCCTGATCTGATCCCCGTCCAGTCCTGGCATGGGAGTAGTAGTACCGCTGGCGTGAATTTCGGGTGCGACGGGTGGGGTACGGTCGAAGTGGTGGCTAGCACGGGAGCCCGGTGGGACCGGGCTGAGAGGGGATCTGCCGATCCCGACCGTCGAACCTGATCCGGGTCATGCCGGCGCAGGGAGCGTGATGAGCAAACAGATCGCGGTGGTGGGCGGCGGGGTCATCGGCCTGTCGGTGGCCTGGCGGCTGGCCTGCGCCGGGCACCGCGTGCGGCTGATCGACCCGGCGCCGGCCAGCGGGGCGTCCTGGGTGGCCGGCGGGATGCTGGCGCCGGTGGCCGAGGCCGGTCCCGGCGAGGAAGGCCTGCTCGAGCTCGGCTCCGCCTCGCTCGCGTCCTGGCCGGCGTTCGCCGCGACGCTGACGGCCGAGGCGGAGGATCCCGGTCTGCGTACCGACGGGACGGTGCTGGCCGGACTGGACGCGGCCGACGCGGCCGAACTGGAGGCGCTGGCCGGGTATCTGGACCAGCTCGGCCGGTCGGTGCGCCGGCTGTCCGGCCGGGAGCTGCGTGCGCTGGAGCCGGGACTTGCCCCGAATGTCCGAAGTGGACTTCTGGTGCCCGGGGATCTCGCGGTGGACAACCGGCTGCTGCTCACCAGTCTGCGGACGGCGGCCCGGCGGCGCGGCGTGGAATTCCTCAACGCCTCGGCACGCGCGGTCCGGCTGGGCACGGTCGAGCTGACCGATGGGTCCACAGTGGACATCGAGATCACGGTGATCGCGGCCGGGGCGTGGAGCGGGAGCCTGCATCCCGCGCTCGCCGGGCTGGTCCGCCCGGTGAAGGGCGAGATTCTGCGGCTGCGGGGGCGATCCGGCGCGCTGCCGCCGCCGCGCCGGACCGTGCGCGGGATCGTCGAGGGCCGGCCGGTCTACCTGGTGCCGAGGGCCGGCGGCGAGCTGGTGCTCGGCGCGACCCAGTACGAGGCCGGGTTCGACACCGACGTGACCGTGCGCGGGGTGCGCGACCTGCTCGCCGACGCCGAACGGATCCTGCCCGGCATCGCCGAGTACGCGCTGGTCGAGTGCGCGGCCGGGCTGCGCGCCGGCAGCCGGGACAATCTGCCGCTGATCGGCTGGCTGGAACCGGGCGTGCTGGTGGCCACCGGCCACCACCGCAACGGCCTGCTGCTGGCCCCGGTCACCGCCGACGCGGTGGCCGCACTGGTCGACGGCGGAACGCACTTCGCCGCGGCGTTCGAACCGGAGGGAGCGACATGATCGAGGCGAGGGTCAACGGGGTGGACCGCGAACTGGCCGAGGGCAGCACCGTGGCCACGCTGCTCGGCGAGCTGGGCGTGCCGGCCGCCGGGGTGGCGGTGGCGCTGGACGGGGTGGTGGTGCCGCGCGCCGCGCACGTGCACACGACGGTGCCGGACGGTGCCGTGGTCGAGGTGCTCACCGCGGTACAGGGCGGCTGAGCCATGGACGATCCCCTCGTCATCGCCGGCCGGGAGTACAGCTCCCGGTTGATCATGGGTACCGGCGGCGCGGGCAACCTGTCGGTGCTGGAGCGCGCGCTGGTGG
Source organism: Actinophytocola sp. (assembly GCF_035712165.1). Classification (GTDB taxonomy): domain Bacteria; phylum Actinomycetota; class Actinomycetes; order Mycobacteriales; family Pseudonocardiaceae; genus DASYTH01. Next base: position 1,846 of record NZ_DASTBH010000105.1, read on the forward strand.
CCGCCGGCACCGAGCTGACCACCGTGTCGATCCGCCGGGTGGACACGGCCGGCGGCTCCGGGGTGCTGGACCTGTTGCGGCGCCTGGGAATCGACGCGCTGCCCAACACGGCCGGCTGCCGCACTGCGGCCGAGGCGGTGCTGACCGCCCGGCTGGCCCGGGAGGCGCTCGGCACCGGCTGGGTCAAGCTGGAGGTGATCGCCGACGACCGCACCCTGCTGCCCGACCCGGTCGAACTGCTCGACGCCGCGGGCACCCTGGTCGCCGACGGCTTCACCGTGCTCGCCTACACCAACGACGACCCGGTGCTGGCGCTGCGGCTGGAGGAGGCCGGCTGCGCGGCGGTGATGCCGCTCGGCTCGCCGATCGGCACCGGCCTGGGTATCCGCAACCCGCACAACATCGAGCTGATCGTGGCCAGGGCCGGGGTGCCGGTCGTGCTCGACGCCGGTATCGGCACCGCCTCCGACGCCACCCTCGCGATGGAGCTCGGCTGCGCCGCCGTCCTGCTGGCCACCGCCGTGACCAGAGCCACCGACCCGGAACGCATGGCCGCCGCCATGCGGCACGCCGTGCAGGCCGGCCGCCTGGCCCGGGGCGCAGGCCGCATCCCGCAACGCTTCTGGGCCCAGGCCACTAGTCCGCCTCTCCGGACTTAATGCGGTGGTGCGTTCCAGCGAACGGTGCGGGCAACAGGTGGATTGTGGCTGGCTGCCGTCACGGTCCCCTGAGGTTCCGTTGGCCGGCCCAAGACCTAATTCGACGACCCTCCCGCGTGGGCCGCGCGCAGTGCGTCGACATCGGCGCGCAGGGCGCGGATCTCGTCGAGCAGCATACGGTCGGAGGCGGCCTGGTCGGCCGCGTGCTTCTCCTCGGCCTGCACCATCTCGTCGGTCACGCCCCGCTCCATCCCGCCCACGATCACCGCGATGAACAGGTTCAACACCGCGAACGTGGACACCAGGATGTAGACCACGAAGAAGATCCAGGCCATCGGCGCCTCGGCCATCACCTCGCGGGCGATGTCCGGCCACGCCTCCCCGGTCATCACCTGGAACAGCGTGAACAGCGTGGTGCCCAGATCACCGAAGTACTCCGGGGCGATGTGCCCGAACAGCTTGGTCGCCATCACCGCGGCCACGTACAGCACCAGGCCGAGCAGCAGCCCGATCGAGGCCATGCCCGGCACCGCGGCCAGCAGCCCGTTGACCACCCGGCGCATCGCCGGAACCATCGAGACCAGCCGCAGCACCCGCAGCACCCGCAGGGCCCGCAGCACGGAGAACGGCCCGGTCGCCGGGATCAGCGAGATCGCCACCACCACGAAGTCGAACACGCTCCAGGCGTCGGTGAAGAACCGCATTCCGTAGGCGTAGAGCCGTAACGCCAGCTCCACGACGAAGATCCCGAGCGCGATCCGGTCGGCCACGTGTAACAGTGGGCCGAACTCCGCGACCAGCTTCGGCGAGGTCTCCAGGCCGAGCGTGACCGCGTTCACGATGATCACGATGATGATGAACTGCTGGAACCGTCTGTGCTCGACGAGGTTTCGGACGCGTTCGCGGGAAGTCACGGCCCCGATTCTGCAGGATCTTCCTGCGCCAGCCGCCACATTGGAGAGACCGGTCCCACCCCGGCGCCGAGCGGGTAGGCGGCCCGGACCGACCGGGTGACGAACCGCTTGCCGTACCGGACCGCCGCCGGCAGGTCCATGCCCCGGGCCAGTGCGGCGGTGATCGACGAGGCCATCGTGTCGCCGCTGCCGTGGGTGTGCTTCGTGTCCATCCGCGCCGCCGGCAGTTCGGTGAACGTCCGGCCGTCGTAGAACAGGTCGACGCACTCCGGATCGTCGCGCATGTGCCCGCCCTTGACCAGCGCGCATCCGGCGCCCAACTCGACCAGCGCGACCGCGGCATCGCGCTGGTCGGCGCGGTTGCGCACGCCGATCCCGGTGAGCAGCGCGACCTCGTCCAGGTTGGGGGTGACCAGCGTGGCCCGGGGAAACAGCTCGGACCGCAGCGCCTGCAGGGCATCCTTGTGCAGCAACGGATCGCCGTGCATCGACGCGGCGACCGGGTCCACCACGAACGGGATCCGGCCGCCCTGCCCGATGTCCACCCGGTCACAGGCCTTGGCCACCGCCTCGATGATCTCGGCACTGGCCAGCATTCCGGTTTTCGCGGCCTGCACGCCGATGTCGGTGGCCACCGTCTCGATCTGGGCGGCCACGATGCCGGCCGGGATCTCGGCGACCGCGCTGACCGCGAGCGAGTTCTGCACGGTGACCGCGGTGACGGCGACCAGGCCGTGCACCCGGCAGGCGAAGAACGTGCGCAGGTCGGCCTGCAGCCCCGCGCCGCCGCCGGAGTCCGACCCGGCGATGGTCAGCGCCCGGGGCGGGGTGGGTGTCATTGGTCCGTGACCGGGAGGTAGACCCGGTCGCCGTGCCGGTGGAACTCCGCTGACATCTCCCGCATCCCCGCGTCCAGTGCGTCCACATCGGACATTCCGTGCTCCTCGGCATAGCGGCGGACGTCCTGGGTGATCCGCATGGAGCAGAACTTGGGCCCGCACATCGAGCAGAAGTGCGCGGTCTTGGCCGGTTCGGCCGGCAGCGTCTCGTCGTGGAACGACCGTGCGGTGTCCGGGTCCAGCGCGAGGTTGAACTGGTCCACCCAGCGGAACTCGAACCGGGCCCGGGACAGCGCGTCGTCCCAGTCCTGCGCGTGCGGGTGGCCCTTGGCCAGGTCGGCGGAGTGCGCCGCGATCTTGTAGGTGATCACGCCGGTCTTCACGTCGTCCCGGTCCGGCAGGCCGAGGTGCTCCTTGGGGGTGACGTAGCAGAGCATCGCGGTGCCGGCCCAGCCGATCTGCGCGGCGCCGATCGCCGAGGTGATGTGGTCGTAGCCGGGCGACACGTCCGTCGCGAGCGGACCGAGCGTGTAGAACGGGGCCTCGCCGCACAGTTCGTCACACAGCCGGACGTTCTCGGCGATCTTGTGCAGCGGCACGTGGCCCGGCCCCTCGATCATCACCTGCACGTCGCGGTCCCGGGCGACGTGGGTCAACTCGCCCAGGGTGCGCAACTCGGCGAACTGGGCCGCGTCGTTGGCGTCGGCGATGCAGCCGGGCCGCAGCCCGTCGCCGAGTGAGAACGTGACGTCGTAGCCGCGCAGAATGTCGCACAGTTCCGCGAAGTGCGTGTAGAGGAAGCTCTCCTGATGATGGGCGAGGCACCAGGCGGCCATGATCGACCCGCCGCGCGAGACGATCCCGGTGATCCGCCTGGCGGTCAACGGGATGTACCGCAGCAGCACGCCGGCGTGCACGGTCATGTAGTCCACGCCCTGTTCGCACTGCTCGATCACGGTGTCCCGGTAGACCTCCCAGGACAGCCGGGTGGGGTCGCCGCCGACCCGTTCGAGCGCCTGGTAGATCGGCACGGTGCCGATCGGAACCGGCGAGTTGCGCAGGATCCATTCCCTGGTCTCGGAAATCCGCTTGCCGGTGGACAGGTCCATCACGGTGTCGGCGCCCCACCGGGCAGCCCACACCATCTTGTCCACCTCCTCCTCGATCGAGGAGGACACCGCGGAGTTGCCGATGTTGGCGTTGATCTTGACCAGGAACCGCTTGCCGATCACCGCGGGCTCGGACTCGGGATGCTTGCGGTTGACCGGAATGACCGCTCGCCCGAGGGCCACCTCCTGGCGGACGAACTCCGGCTCGACGCCTTCCCGGGCGGCGCAGAACCGCATCTCGTCGGTGACGATCCCGGCCTTGGCGTAGGCCAGCTGGGTCACCGCGCCGCGCACCGGCTCCCGTCCGGCGATCCAACCCTCCCGTAGTTTGTTCAGTCCTTTGTGGACGTCGATGGTGGCGTCCGGGTCGGTGTACGGCCCGGAGGTGTCGTACCGGTCGAAGTGCTCCCCGTTGGTCAGCTCCACCCGGCGCACCGGCACCCGCAGCTCACCGTGCTCCAGGTACACCTTGTGTGATCCGCTGATCGATCCGGTGGTCACGTTCGGCCGGACGGAGCGGTCGTCCAGAGCGGTCATGCGCAGTTCCTCCCTACGCCGGCATTACCCGGTCAGGTTCAGGCGGTCGGCGGCACCGGGTTTTCGGCCCAGCCACCCTCTCAGCCCGCTTCCGGCGCGAGCTCCCGCGTGTTGAGTTATCCCCGTCGAGGGTAGTCAGCAACGCCCGAACCCCGCCAGAGGCGACTAACCCACCCGGTTCGGCGTACGGTGCTGGAATGGCGCGGATGGAGAGCTATCCGCCGGGCGGCCGGCGGGTGTCCCGGCCCGACTCGGCCACGCCGTGCACGAACTGCGGTGAGCTGGTCGGGCGCGGTTACCCGGACTGTGTCATCTGCGCCGAACGGATCGACGGTCTGTGGTGGGCGGACTGGCAGGCGTTGCTCGCCGAGGAGAACATCGCGGCCGGCACCGACCAGGAGGGTGTGCTGGCCCGGCGGGTGCTGTCCGATGAGGTCGGCCGGCACCCGTGGACCTGCACCGACTGGGCACTGTGGCTGCTGCGCTGCGGCCGGTGCGGCGGCCAGCTCGGCTCGGGCGACTCCGGCTGCATGGCCTGTGCCGCCGCCGACCAGGCGCGCTGGGCGTGGGACTTCCAGGCGCTCGGCGATGCCATGACCCCCAACGAGCACGCGCTGCGGCTCGCGGTCGCCGGGCTGCGCGCGCCGCATCGGCACCGCCGCACGATCGTCACCGGCTGGCGGCTGATCCTGCCGTTCCTGTTCGTGGGGGAGCTGCCGACCGCGGCGGCGGCCCAGAAGATCCGCGGCCACATCCTGGCCGGCCGCTACCCCGAACTGGCCCGCGCGCCGAGCATCGCCGCCATGGCCTACCTCCCCGACCTGCCGTGGCGGCGCAACGGCGCCGTCGAGAACACGGCGAAGGAGACCGCCAGTTAGGACTCCACGGCCAGGCGGATGCCCAGCGCGATCAGCACCGCGCCGGAGATCCGCTCCAGCCGGCGTTTGATCGAGGTACGGCCGAGCCAGCCGATGATCCTCGTGATCAGCGCGACGATCAGCAGGTACCAGACGGTGTCCACGAGCACCCACAACGCCGCCAGCAGCACCAGCGCCCAGCGCGCGCTGCCCGGCGGGACGAACTGCGGCAGGAACGAGATGGCGAACACCGCGAGCTTCGGGTTGGCCAGGTTGGTCAGCATCCCGGCCCGGAACCCCGAGCCGGTGGTCGGTTCCGGCCGGTCGGCGTCGCCGCCCCGGTGCCGGCCGAACAGCGCCTTCGCGCCGAACCAGAGCAGCACGCACACCCCCACGACGCGCAGCACCTCGTAGGCCACCTGGTTGGCGATCAGCAGGACGGACAGCCCGAGCGCGGCGGCGACGGCCCAGAACGCGACGCCGACCTCCATGCCGGCCACGGTGGCCAACGCTCCCCGCCGCCCGCCCCGGACCGACTGCTTGAGCAGCATCGCGGTGCCCACGCCGGGCACCATCGCCAGCAGCAGCGATGCGAGCAGAAAGGCCAGCAGGCCGGACCACGTCATGCCGTCCATGGTGCCGCCAAGCCCCTGGCGCGCCTACCGGTTTTTCATCACTCGGCGGAAAGCTCGACCGGCCGGGCGTACACGTCGACCATGGCGCCGTTGCGGAGCACGGTGATGGCCAGGTCGGTGCCGATCACCTCGCCGAACAGTTGGCGCTGGATGCCCTGGGCGTCGCTGACCCGTTCCCGGGCCACGGTCAGCACCAGATCGCCGGTGCGCAGCCCGGCGCGGTGCGCCGGTCCGCCGCCGACCACCTCGACCACCCGCAGCCCGGCCCGCTGCCCGGTGCGCTCGGCCACGTCGTCCGGCAGTGGCGCGGGCATCCCGACGATGCCGAGGTAGGCGCGCCGGACCCGGCCCTCGACCAGCAGCGTGTCCACGATCCGCAGCGTGGTGCCGTTCACCGGGACGGCCAGGCCCAGCCCGAACCCGGCGACCGCGGTGTTGATCCCGACCACCCGGCCGGCCGAGTCGGCCAGCGCGCCGCCGGAGTTGCCCGGGTTGAGCGCGGCGTCGGTCTGGATCACGTCCTCGATCACCCGCCCGGCCCGCCCGGCCCGCACCGGCAGCGACCGGCCCAGCGCGCTGACCACCCCGGCGGTGACCGATCCGGCCAGCCCCAGCGGGCTGCCGACCGCCACCACGAGCTGGCCGACCACCAGCCGGTCGGCGTCGCCCAGCGTGGCCGCCGGCGGGGCGTCCCCGGGCACCCGCAGCACCGCCAGATCGGACAACGGGTCGGTGCCGACCACCTGGAACGGGGTCTCGGTGCCGTCGGAGAAGGTCGCGGTGCCGCGCCGGCCGGCGTCGACCACGTGCGCGTTGGTCAGCAGGTGGCCGGCCTCGTCGAACACCACGGCCGAACCACCGCCGCG
>NZ_DASTBH010000106.1:0-8709 GCF_035712165.1 Actinophytocola sp.
CTACTGAGCTTCAGGCCGGCCGGGAACCACACCACCCCAACAACCCCCGCCAAGCCGTCGTACCGAACCCCAGCACCGGTCCCGCCGGATCCTTGGAGTCCCGAACCGCGGCGCGCGACCCGCCCAGCGCCACCTCGACACAGTCGCTGTTCCCTCCGCCACTACCTCCTGCTTTCCTCCACCTCGTCATCACGGGGACTCCCTCGGTCGTGATCGCCTGCCAGAGTGGTGAGGAACTCCCGCGATTCTCGCTCACCGAGGGCGGCCTTGGCGATAACGGCGACAAGCTCGCGATAGGGCGCGACGTACTCCTCGGCTTCGAGGAAGAGGCCGGCGAAGTACGCATCGAGATGAACCAGCGGTTTGTGCTGGGTGTAATGGAGCATCCGGAACGCGCCGCCGAACATCGACCCCGCTGGAACTACGCGGATATCGATATGTGGCAACCCGTCGAGCAGTGTCAGCGCCAGCAGTTGTTCCGGCATGGCATCGCATTGCCATCGCAGGGCGTGCTCGTGCAGGAAGAAGGTGAACTTGGCCGGTGTCAGCCGGTGCAGGGTGTGCTGGCGCGCCATCCGCGCCCGAACACAGAACTCGACGTTCTCCGCAGTCCGCCAGTCGTCCTGGCTGATCACGGCCCGGGCATAACCCTCGGTCTGCAGCAGGCCGGGGATGAAGTGCGGGGCATAGCCCACCGACGCGCTCGCCGTGGACTCGTGGTAGATCAGCGAGCGCAGCGAGTCCTCCAGGTCTGGGCCATGTGGGCTGAGCCAGTAGCCGAGCATCAGCTCGGCTTCACGGAACAGGACATCGAGGTCCTGATCTCTGCGGTGGGTGCCGCAGAAGGCGAGATAGAGGATCAGGTCGACCTCGGAGATACCGACCTTTCCGGCTTCGATGCGCGAGATTCGGGTGGGCGTCCAGCCGATGTCGTGGGCAAGTTGGGCGCGGTTGAGGCCGGCGGCTTCCCGGTAGCTCCGTAGTTCCGCGCCCAGTTCCCGGCGAACGGCGGCGGCGTCGGTGTGTGCCATGCGGCGACGTTATGGGCCCGGAGGGCCGCCGGTTCGCTGACACGCGCGGGTTCCACTCCAAGGTGGCACGTCGAGCGCCCGACGCAACAACGCACCTGGCATTTCGGCTCTCTGGATGGGGTGCGGGGCGCCGCAGGCGCCCCGCCACCCCCATCCAGCTGAGCTGTTACGGCACGACGACGGTGCCGGTGGCGCGGGTGACCACCAGGGGTGGGTCGAGGACCTCGGCGGCGGAGGCGGACCGGGTTGGCGTGGCGCGGCAGACGACGCGGGCCTCGAACTGCACGGTGCGGGAGCGGTTGCCGATGCGGGTGAGGGTGGCGGTGGCCTCGAGGACGTCGCCCGCCTGGATCGGGGCGAGGAACTCCACCGAGGAGTAGCCGGCGAACAGGCCCTCGTCCGCGTCGGTGCGGATGCACAGCTCGGTGGCCACGTCGCCGAACATGCCGAGGCCGTAGGCGCCGTCGACCAGGTTGCCGCCGTAGTGGGCGTGCGAGTAGGGAACGTATCGCTTGTGGGTGACCGAAAAACCCTCAACGAGGCTCACGCCGCCCGCCTTTCCTGGATCGCGTGCACTAGGTAGCTGGCCACCTCGCCGGGCGTCGTGCCCCGGCCGAACACCCGGTCCACGCCGAGCTCGCCGGCCATCAGCGGGTCGAACCGTGGCCCGCCGGCGATCAGCAAGGGCCGGTGGGCGCCCATCGCCTCGCGGAACGCCGCCGACATCTCCTGGGTGTTGAGAATGTGCGCGTCCCGCTGGGTGACCACCTGCGAGACCAGCACCGCGTCGGCCTTCTCCGCCCGCGCCCGTTTCACCAGCTCCGGCACGCCGACCTGGGCGCCGAGGTTGATCACCCGCAGCTCCCGGTAGTACTCCAGGCCCTTCTCCCCCGCGAACCCCTTGATGTTGAGGATCGCGTCGATGCCGACCGTGTGCGCGTCCGTCCCGATGCACCCGCCCACCACGACCAGCTTGCGCCGCAACGTCTTGCGCAGCACGGAGTTCACCTCGGCCGGGGCCAGCAGCGGATACTCGCGCTCCACCACCCGGACCTCGTCCAGGTCGACCAGATGCCGCACCGAGCCGTACACCACGAAGAAGGTGAACCCCTCGCCGATCGCGTGCGAGTGCACCACCATGGCCGGGTCGATGCCCATCTTGTTGGCCAGCTGCGCGGCGGCGCCGTCGGCCCTCGGCCCGGCGGGCACCGGGAGCGTGAACGACACCTGCACCATGCCGTCACCGGTGGTGTCCCCATAGGGACGAACGACCGTCATGACTCCTCCAGCAGCTCGGTCGCCGGGTTCACATACCCGTCCGCCTTTGCCACCACGCCGTCCGCGCCCCGGCCGCCGTCGGGTGGTCGCTTCATCAACCCGAACGTGCCGTCCGCGATCGCGTTCAGCAGACCGTCGTCCACGATCCGCTCCAGCAGGTCGACCGCCTCACCGAGCACCTGGTGCGCCCGCTTGACGATGAACCCGTCCGGCGCCGGCCGGAAGTCCTCGCGCAGCTTCCCGGCGGCGTTCAGCACGTACTTCACGTTGGCCAGCGCCAGGTCCCGGTCGGACAGCCACGGCGTCACCACCGCCTCGGTCATCATGCCGACCAGGAGAATGCCCTGCCCGGTCAGCACTCCGGCCAGGTTGAAGAACCCGTCGAGCAGATGCCCACGGAACACGTCGCCGGTCATGTGCCGGGTCGGCGGCATCCACTTCAGCGGCGCGTCCGGGAACAGCTCCCGGGCCAGCAGCGCGTGCGCCAGCTCCAGCCGGAACGAGTCGGCGATCTCCGGGTTGATCTCGAACGCGTGCCCCAGCCCCAGCAGCTCGTCCGGCAGTCCCGCCTCGTGCGCGAAGTGCTCGTTGAGCAGTTGGGACACCGTGACCGTGTGCGCGGCGTCGACCGCGTCGGCCGTGGTCAGGTAGTTGTCCTCGCCGGTGTTGATGATGATCCCGGCCCGGGCGTGCACCTGGCGGGAGAACCGTTGGTCCACAAAGGTTCTGATCGGGTTGATGTCGCGGAACAGGATCCCGTACATGGAGTCGTTGAGCATCATGTCCAGCCGCTGCAGGCCGGCGAGCACCGCGATCTCCGGCATGCACAGGCCGGAGGCGTAGTTGGTCACCCGGACGTAGCGACCGACCTCTTTGGACACCTCGTCCATGGCCGCCCGCATGATCCGGAAGTTCTCCTGGGTGGCGTACGTGCCGGCGAACCCGTGGTGCGTGGCGCCTTCCGGCACATAGTCCAAAAGGGACTGACCGGTGGACCGGATCACGGCGATCACGTCGGCGCCGGCCCGGGCGGCGTTGGCCGCCTGCACCACGTCCTCGTCGATGTCGCCGGTGGCCACGATCAGGTAGATCCAGGGCCGCTGCGGCGGGTCGCCCAGCCTGGCCACCAGCCGGTCGCGTTGGGTCCGGTTGCGGTCGATGGTGCGCAGCCCGCGCCGGATCGCCGTGCGGGCCAGGGAAAGCGCCCGGGTGGCGTCCCGCCCGGCCGGCACCGTGTACCGGATCTGGCCGGCCGCGGTGGCCTCGGCCAGTTCGGTCAGCCCGGCCAGGTCGTGCGTGCGCAGCGCGTGGAACGCGGGCAGGGCCACGCCGTGCTCCAGCCCGCAGTGCTCGCGCACGGTGTCCACCACCCGGTTGACCCAGGGCACGTCGCCGGCGCGGTGCTCGGTGTCGGCCCCGGTGATGCCGGCCAGGCGCAGGGTCGCGCGCTCCACGGCGACGGTGGTGTGCGCCCGGGCCAGCGCGATGACCGGCTCGGCCGCCCGGCCCGCGAGCCGCCGGGCGGCGCCGACCACCTCCGGGTCGAGATCCAGCAGGCTCATGGCCGCTCCCTCGTGTAGATCGTCCGCCCGTCCCGCACGGTGCGCAGGCAGACGGGAAGGTCGCCGTCCAGCGCGGGAAACCCGGCGCAGTCCCACACCGCGTAGGTGGCCGGGGCGCCCGGTTCGAGCACTCCGCCGTCCAGCCCTGCCGCGTACCAGCCGCCCACCGTGTGCGCGGCGAACGCGGCGGCCGGCGGGATGCCGAACCCGTCGGTGCGATGGTGCACGGCGGCGCGCACGCTGGCCCACGGGTGCACCGGCGTCACCGGGCAGTCCGACCCGAGCGCGAGCACCACCCCGGCGTCGGCCAGCAGCGCGAACGGGTTGAGCGCGGCACCCCGGTCGGAGCCGAGGCGCTGGGCGTACATGCCGGTGCTGCCGCCCCAGGCCGCGTCGAACTGGGGTTGCACCGAGCCGACGACGCCCCACTCGCCCAGCCGCGCGGCCTGCTCGGCGTCCACCATCTCCAGGTGCTCCAGCCGATGCCGGCCGGCGCGCAGGGTTTCGGTGCCCACCACGTCGGCGGCCCGGGCGAACCCGGCGACCACCGCGCCCACCGCGGCGTCGCCGATGACATGGAAACCGGCCTGGATTCCGGCCCGGGCGCAGGCGATCACGTGCCCGGCGATCTGCTCGGCGTCCAGGTACAGCGCGCCCGCCGTGTCCGGGGCGTCGGTGTAGGGCGTGGTCAGCGCCGCGGTGCGGGAGCCGAGCGCGCCGTCCACGAACAGGTCGCCGGCCAGCCCGCGGGCGCCGGCCGGCAGCGCGCCGTCCCGGCTGCCCCAGTACGCGATCACCTCCGGCAGGGGCTCGCCGGCCAGGGCGAGCAGGTCGGCGAGATCGTCGACGCCGGAGATGTCGGGCCCCCCGCACTCGTGCACGACGGCCACTCCCATCGACGCGGCGTGCCGCAGGAACTCCCGCTGCGCGCCCTGCCGCTGGTCCGGCGTGATCGAGTCCAGGAACGCCGCGCGGAGCACGTGATGGGCGGCCCGGCTGACCGGCCCGGTGTCCGACCAGCCCGGGGCCGTGGCCGCCGCCGGCACCGCCAGCGCGGTGCTGACCAGCGCGGAGTGCACGTCGATCCGGGACAGGTATACCCGGGCGCCGGCCGCGGCCGCGTCCAACTCGGCCCGGGTCGGCGGGCGGCGCTCCGGCCAGGTGGTCTCGTCCCAGCCGTGGCCCCAGACCAGTTCGCCCGGCCGGGCCCGGTCGCGCACCCGGTCCAGCAGTTCGGCCAGCGAGCCGCACCGGGTCAGGTCCAGCCCGGTGCGCAGCAGGCCGGCGCCGGTGCTGTGCACGTGGGCGTCGACGAAGGCGGGGGCCACGAACGCGCCGTCCAGCTCGACGACCTGGTGGGCGTCCGGCGCCTGGCCGTCCCGGCCGATCCAGGTGATCACCCCGTCGCGCACCGCCATGGCCGTGGCGTCCGGGACGGCCGGGGTGTGGATCCGCCCACCCCGCAACAGGGTCGCGGTCATGACCGGGACTCGAACAGGGTCCGGACACCCGGCTCGGCCCGGAACAGGTCGAGCGCGAACGCGGCGTGACCGGGCACGTAGCCGTTGCCGATGAGCAGGCGGACGTCGGCGGCCAGGCCCTCGGCACCCAGCGCCGCGGCCGGGAATGAGGTGGCCATTGAGAAGTAGGCAACCACGCCACCATTGGCGGTGACCAGAATCGCGCCATGCTCGCAGCCGGGCACATCGACGCAGACCACGGTCACATCCGCCGGCGCACCGACCGCCGCCGCCAGCGCGACCGGGTCCCGCGCGTCCGCGACGACCACCTGGTCGGCCAGCCCGGCGGCGCGCAGCCGGGCCGCCTCGGCCTCGGTCGGCACCACGCCGACCAGCCGGTCGGCGCCCGCCCGGCGAGCCGCGGCCAGCGACAGCGAACCGGACTTGCCCCCGCCGCCGAGCACGCAGACCGACGGAGCGGCCGCCCGGGCGGCGCGGTGCTCGCGCACCAGGCGGTCGGTCAGCGCCGGGGCGCCGCACACGTCCAGCACGGCCAGCGCCAGCCCGTCCGGCACGTCGTCGGGCAGCACGGCGGCGATCGAGCGGGCGAAGAGGACCGCGGTCGCCCGGCAGGGCACCTGCTCGCCCTCGCCGTCCCAGTCGGCCAGGCCGTCCTCGATGCGCAACGGGGTGAGGGTGAGCGAGACGAGGGTGGCGATCCGGTCACCGGCGCGCAGCCCCAGCGGCGACTCCGGGCCGGCCTCCCGGACGGTGCCGAGCAGCATGCCGCCCGATCCGGTCACCGGGTTCTGCATCTTGCCGCGCTCGGCGACGATCTCCAGCACGGCGGCCCGCACGGCAGGGCCGGCGCCGTGCTGCTCGCGCAGCTGGCGGAACGAGGCCGCGTCGAGGTTGAGCCGCTCGACGTCGACGACCACCTCGTCCGGCCAGGGCCGCGGGTCCGGGTCCAGCCGCCAGGCCTGCTGGGGCAGCACGCCGGCCGGTTCCAACACCCGGTGCAGACCGTAGGGCGACGACACACCCCGGACCACATTCGCCACACTGCCCCTCTTTCCGTAGGATTTACGCCGTACGCCCCTTCTAACAGCATATCTTCATGCAGCTCGAGTGACGAGGAGTACAGATGACTGCGGCGAGGACTGTAACGGAGGCCATCGACAAGATCGGCCGCCAGCCGTACGAGTATGTGCGCACCGAGCTGGTGGAGCCGGACTGGCGGCGCTTCCCCGGCTGGAGCCACGTCACCGAGAACCAGTGGCGGGACGCGCAGTGGCAGCGGGTGCACTGCGTGAAGAACCTCAAACAGCTCCGGGCGGTCATGGGTGACCTGCTCGACGAGCGGTTCTACGACGACCTGGCCGCCGACCAGGAGCACCTGGCCACGATGTCGATGCTGCTGCCGCCGCAGATGCTCAACACCATCGCGCCGAACGGGGCAGCTGAGGGCGGGGACCTGACCGAGGCGTTCCTCGCCGATCCGATCCGGCGCTACATGCTGCCGGTGCGCAGCGACCGGGACCTGGTGTGGCCGAGCCACCCGCACTCGTCGCGGGACTCGTTGCACGAGGCCGAGATGTGGGTGGTCGAGGGGCTGACCCACCGCTACCCGACCAAGGTGCTGGCCGAGCTGCTGTCCACCTGCCCGCAGTACTGCGGCCACTGCACCCGGATGGACCTGGTCGGCAACTCCACCCCGCAGGTGGACAAGCACAAGCTCGCGCTGCGGCCGGTCGACCGCCAGGAGCAGATGATCGACTACCTCAAGCGCACCCCGGGGGTGCGGGACGTGGTGGTCTCCGGCGGCGACGTGGCCAACGTGCCGTGGCACCAGCTGGAGTCGTTCCTGATGCGGCTGCTGGACATCGACACGGTCCGCGACATCCGGCTGGCCACCAAGGCGCTGGCCGGGCTGCCGCAGCACTGGCTGCAGCCCAAGGTGGTCGAGGGGTTGGAGCGGGTGGCCCGCACCGCGCATCGCCGCGGGGTCAACCTGGCCATCCACACGCACGTCAACCACGCGCAGTCGGTCACCCCGCTGGTCGCCGAGGCGGCCCGCACCGCGCTCGACGTCGGCGTGCGGGACGTGCGCAACCAGGGCGTGCTGATGCGCGGGGTGAACGCGACGCCGGAAGCGCTGCTGGACCTGTGTTTCGCGCTGCAGGGCGAGGCGAACATCCTGCCCTACTACTTCTACATGTGCGACATGATCCCCAACGCCGAGCACTGGCGGGTGGCGGTGTGGGAGGCCCAGGAACTGCAGCACGCGATCATGGGTGACCTGCCCGGATACGCCACCCCGCGGATCATCTGCGACGTGCCCTACGTCGGCAAGCGCTGGGTCCACATGGTCACCGAGTACGACCGCGAGCACGGGATCTCGTACTGGACCAAGAACTACCGGACGTCCATTGAGGACAGCGATAGTGAGGTGCTGGCGAAGCGGTACGCCTACTACGACCCGATCGACACGCTGTCGCCGTCGGGTCAGAGGTTCTGGCGCAAGGCCGAGATGTAGTTAAGTTATCGGCATGAGCGCGCCGAAGACGGTACCCACTAAAGAAAGTGTTGAAGACTTCATCGCGTCTGTCGCCGATGAACGCCGTCGGGCCGACGCCGAAGAGCTGTGCGAGCTGATGACCAAGGCCACCGGCACGGAACCGGTGATGTGGGGGCCTGCCATCATCGGTTTCGGGTCGACCCACTACCGCTACGCCACCGGGCGTGAGGGTGACATGCCGGCGGTGGGCTTCTCCCCGCGCAAGGCGGCGCTGACGCTATACCTGGCAATTGAGGCCCACGCGGCGTTGATGGCCAAGCTCGGCCCGCACACCACCAGCAAGGCCTGTGTGTACGTGAAGCGCCTGTCCGATGTGGACAAGCCAACCCTACGCAAGATCGTCCAGGCCCAGTTCAAGAAGTACAACGGCAAGACCCTGGCCAGTTAGTCTCCGGTGGCGCCGTCGATGCGCTCGCGGATCAGGTCGGCGGGGCCGTTGTGCCTCGCGTACTCCTCGAGCATGTGGACGTAGACCCAGCGCACGTTCAGCTCGTTGCGGCGGTTGCGGTGGAAGAACGTGTGCTCTAGCGGGATGTCGGCGACCGCCTCGTCGGCAAGCTTGATCTCGTTGACGTAGGCAAGGTAGTCCGCCTCGGCGTCGGCGCCGGCGACCTCCTCGAAGTCCTGCTCGCCGTTGCCGCCGTCGAACTCCCAGTAGAGATGGCCGAGGTCGTCAAGGCCGGCCGAGTGGATCCGGAACCACCAGCGCTCGACGTCGGCCATGTGCCGCACGAGGCCCAGCAGGGTCAGGTTGGAAGGAGGGGCGCTGGCCAGCTTCAACTGGCCGGCGGTCAGCCCCG
>NZ_DASTBH010000107.1:0-2355 GCF_035712165.1 Actinophytocola sp.
CGTCGAGCACGCCGGCCACGGGCAGCAGCACGTCGTCCTCGCGGATCTCGGTATCGTTGTTGCCACCCTCGGCCCGGCCGCCGCCGCTGCTGCCGCGCCTGCGACGGTCCCGGAACCGGCGGCCACGCCGGCCACCGCGCTCGTCGTCATCGTCGTCGGGGCCGCTGTCCTGGGACCGGTCCTGGGACCGGCCCTGCGACCGGTTGTCCTGGCGGTTGTCCTGCCGGTTGTCCTGGCGGTTGTCCGGGCGTCCGCCCTGGCGGTCCCCCTGACCGCGCTCGCGTTCGCCCTGCTGACGGCCGTCCGGGCGGTCCTCGGAGCGGGACCGGGACTCGTCCCCGCCCGGCCGTTCCGGGCTGCCCGCGGGCCGGCTGGAGCCGCGCCGGCGCCGGCTGCCCTCGCGGCGACCGGTGTCGCCGTCGGTCTCGGCGGTCTCCGCCGGGGCGGCCTCGGTCTTCACCTCGGCGGGCTGCTCGCTCTTGGGCGCCTGCTCCTTGGCCTGCGCCGGGCGGGTGTTCCTGGCGGGACGCGCGCGGTCCTCGATGCCGGCCAGCGGCAGCGTCTCAGCCGGCGCGCTCGACCCGCTCTGCCGCTCCTTGATGGCGGCGATCAGGTCCCCCTTGCGCATGCCGGCGGTGCCGGGAATGCCCAGTTGACCGGCCAACTCACGGAGCTCGGCGAGCACCATGCCGGTCAGGCCGGCGCGGCGCTTCGGCGTGCCACCGTTGGCAGCGCTGGTCTGCGCCTTGTCCGCCGACTCGGAACGAGGCGTGGGCGCCTCGGTTGCCGGTCCGGCCGCTGCGTCGGCACCAGCCGCGCCCGAGGCCGCACCGTTGCTCAGCAAATCAGTGTTGCTCACTAATGTCCTTCCTAACCGGTCCGCGCCTCCAACGCGGACCAGCGGACCCGCCGCTCGACGGAACGCGAGACGGCGTAATCCCCGTTGTTGACTGACCTTTGCCGCAGCCTTGGCCACCTGGCGCGCCATGCGGACGACTTGATCGCCAACGCGGAGTATCTCGGCCACCACCTCATCGGGTACCTGCCAACGCCGACTCAGGCCTGACAGGCCGAGCCGACACCTTTTGCAGTAGATGCGACCCGGAATGAACTCCCCGGGAACTGCACCGGGCGCCCGCGCGCGCGGTGACTGAACGCCCACGAGGGTAGACGGACCTCACTCAACGTGCAACAACCGGGGGCCCGGCGTGGCTCAACAGTGACAACCACGGTTACCTCGTGTTTGTTCCGTGCGACTGCGCGCATCGGCCTGACAGGCGACAAAGTGGTTGCGCCAGCCGGAATCGGGCGTTGCGCACCGGTCAAGCGGCACTCAAGCCAACTCCGGCCACGGCACCGGCCCAACCTACCGCGCCTGTCGAACGTGATGCCGGCCACAGCCGCCAACGCGAACCGATCTCGGCCACCGGGCCGGCCGGTCCGATGTGGCCTGCCGGGAAGGCAGCGCTGTCAAGGACTCTTCGTTATGGGGTGATCTGGACGCCGTGGGTCGGGGGGAGGGGGTGGGGGGTGAAGCCGGTGAGGTCGATCTCGGGGAGTTTGGCGTCGGTGGTGAGGGCCAGGACGGTGGGTCCGGCGCCGGAGACCGTGGCGGGGGTGCCGGCCTCGCGGAGGGCGCGGACCAGGTGGAGGGTGGCCGGGTAGGCCGCCTCGCGGTAGTCCTGGTGCAGGCGGTCCTCGGTGGCGGGCAGCAGCAGCGCGGGGTCGGTCGTGAGGGCGTGCACGGCGAGGGCGCAGCGGGCGGCGGAGAACGCGGCGTCGGCGTGCGGGACGCGGGCGGGGAGCAGGCCTCGGGTCGTGGCGGTGGCGGACCGGCCGGCCGGGATGAGCGCGATCGGATGCAGATCGGGGTGGGGTTGCAGGCGCAGGGCTCGATAGCGGGAACCTTCCTGCCAGGCGAGCACCAGGCCGCCGAGCAGGCTGGCGGCGACGTTGTCGGCGTGGCCCTCGAACTCGGCGGCGAGGTGCAGGGCGTCCTCGTCGAGGGGCTGACCGGCCAGGGCGTATCCGGCGGCGACCCCGGCGACGATCGCGGCGGCCGACGAGCCGAGGCCGCGGGCGTGCGGGATCGTGTTTCGGCAGCGCAGGGCGATTCCGGGCAGGGCGAGGCCGAGCCGGTCCGCCGCGGCCCGCAACGCCCGCACCACCAGGTGGGAGTCGTCGCGGGCGACCGAGTCCGCGCCCTCACCGGTGACGGCCACGCTCAGGCCGCCCTCGGTCACCTCGACCTCGATCTCGTCGTAACAGGCCAGGGCCAGGCCCAGCGCGTCGAAACCGGGGCCGAGGTTCGCGCTGGACGCCGGAACCCGGATCCTCACGCCAGTTCCAGGGCGT
>NZ_DASTBH010000108.1:0-10251 GCF_035712165.1 Actinophytocola sp.
GACGCGCTCGGCCGGCGGCAGCCGCCACAACGTGGTGGCCGAGCGCAGGGTCGGCACGTATCCCACCGGCAGGTCGAGGCGCTCGGTGCGCAGCAGCCGCAGCACCACGGCGGCGAGGTCGGCATCGGTTCCGGCCACCACCACCCGGTCCGGTCCGGCGGCGAGCAGCGGGTCGAGATCGGCCCGGCCCGGCCGTTCGGGGACCACGACCCAGTCCGGGCGGCTCGCGGGAACCCCGCAGGCCAACACCAGTGCGCCCACCGATACCTCCTGCACTACGCTCAATCACCGGCAATTTCACCTGAACGGCTGAGTCACCCCGGGAGTCTCACATGCCGGCAATCGTGGTCATCGGCGCCCAGTGGGGCGACGAGGGCAAGGGCAAGGCAACCGACCTGCTCGGGGAGCGGGTGCAGTGGGTCGTGCGGTACCAGGGCGGCAACAACGCCGGGCACACCGTGGTCCTGCCGGACGGCCAGGACTTCGCCCTGCACCTGATCCCGTCCGGGATCATCAGCCCGCACGTCACCAACGTGATCGGCAACGGCGTGGTGGTCGATCCCGGGGTGCTGCTGGAGGAACTGGCCGGGCTCGCCCGCCGCGGGGTGGACACCAACAAGCTGCTGATCTCCGCCGACGCGCATCTGATCATGCCGTACCACGTCGAGATCGATAAGGTCACCGAGCGCCACCTGGGCAAATCCAAGATCGGTACGACCGGTCGCGGCATCGGCCCGGCCTACCAGGACAAGGTGGCCCGGGTCGGGGTGCGGGTGCAGGACCTGCTGGACGAGAAGATCCTGCGGCAGAAGGTCGAGGCCGCGCTGGAGTTCAAGAACCAGATCCTGGTCAAGGTGTACAACCGCAAGGCGCTGGACCCGGTGCAGGTGGCCGACGGCGTGCTGGCGCACGGCGAGAAGTTCGCCCACCGCATCGCCGACACCCGGCTGCTGCTCAACCAGGCGCTGGAGCGCGACGAGGTGGTGCTGCTGGAGGGCTCGCAGGGCACCCTGCTCGACGTCGACCACGGCACCTACCCGTTCGTCACCTCGTCCAGCCCGACCTCGGGCGGGGCGTGTGCCGGTTCGGGCATCGGGCCGACCCGGATCGACTCGGTGATCGGCATCCTCAAGGCCTACACCACCCGGGTCGGCTCCGGCCCGTTCCCCACCGAACTGCACGACGAGATGGGTGAGCGGCTGCGCAAGACCGGCGGCGAGGTCGGGGTGACCACCGGGCGGGCCCGGCGCACCGGCTGGTTCGACGCGGTGATCGCGCGCTATGCCGCGCGGGTCAACGGGATCACCGACTACTTCCTCACCAAGCTGGACGTGCTGTCCGGGTTGGACACCGTGCCGGTCTGCGTCGGCTACGAGGTGGACGGCCGGCGGGTGGACGACATGCCGATGACCCAGACCGACGTGCACCACGCGGTCCCGGTCTACGAGGAGCTGCCCGGCTGGTGGGAGGACATCTCCGAGTGCCGGACGTTCGCTGACCTGCCGGGCAACGCCCGCAGCTACGTCGAGCGGCTCGAGGAGCTCGCCGGCGCCCGGGTCTCGGCGATCGGCGTCGGCCCGCGCCGCGACCAGACCATCGTCCGGCACGAACTGGCCCCATGACCGAGTGGCCGGACATAGCCCGCACCTATGACGCCGTCGCGCGGGACTACGCCGAGAGGTTCGCCGGTGAGCTGGCCGGCAAGCCGTTCGACCGGGAGTTGCTGGACGGCTTCGCCGCGCGGGTGAGCGGCCCGGTGCTCGACGTCGGCTGCGGCCCGGCCGGGCACATCAGTCGGTACCTGGCCGACCGCGGCGCGACCGTCACCGGGGTGGACCTGTCACCGGCTTCGGTGGCGCTGGCCGCCGCCACCCACCCGGATCTCGAGTTCGAGGTCGCCGACATGCGCGCGCTGCCGGTGCCGGACGCCGGCCAGGCCGGGCTGGTCGCGTTCTACTCGGTGATCCACATCCGGCGGCCGGAGCTGCCGGCGGTGTTCGCCGAGTTCGCCCGGGTGCTGGCGCCCGGCGGCGAACTGCTGCTGGCCATGCACGGCGGCACCGGCGAGGTGGGCGCGGACGACTGGTTCGGCCGCGGGGTGTCCAGCAGGGCAACGCTGGTCGAGTTGCCGGAGCTGGCCGCACTGCTCGAAGCCGCCGGCTTCGCCGTGGTCGAACAGCACCGCCGCGACCCGCACCCCGACGAGTACCCGACGCCCCGGCTGTACCTGCTGGCCCGGCGTCAGCACCGGTAGATCTGGTACTCCACCGGCCCGCCGTCGCGCGGATCCACGATCATCTCGGCCATGTCACCGGGGATGTCCGAAGAAATGCATCCCCTCGGCGCAGTGGGCATCGGTGATGTGCATCGGGCAGACCCCTTCGGTCGGCGGCGGGAGTACGACCATGATCGAACCGTCCGCCGCCGACCGCGCCGGTGGTCCGGCCGGCCGAAGGGGTAGAGCCGGGTTACCGCGCGGCCACCCCGATGTCGGTGTTGTCGGTGAAGAACCCGTCGATGCCGGCGGCGAGGTAGGCGGCCAGCTCGGCGAACAGGTTGCCGTACTCCCTCGGGTCGGCCGAGGAGCGCAGGTTGGTCGGCAGGAAGTTGTTCTCCGCCCGGAAGGTGTACGGGTGCACCTGCAGGCCGGCCGCGTGCGCGTCCCGGACCAGGGCGGTCGGCGTGGTCAGGTTGCCGGCCGCGTCCCGGGGAATGACCTGGACCTTCTCCGGGCCGACACCGTCGGCGTACCGGGCGACCTCCCGCAGCCCGGCCGCGGTGACCAGATCGGCGTAGGTGCGCGGGTCGCCGGTGTCGACGAAGTCGAACGGCGCGCCGGCCGAGGAGGTGAGCTGGACCAACGGAACGCGCAGCTCGCGGTCCAGCGCCTTGAGGTTGGACACCTCGAAGGACTGCACGAACACCTTGGCGCCGGGCCGGTTCAGGCCGTTGCGGTTCAGGATCTGCACCAGCTTCGGTTCCAGCGCGAGGCCCTGCTTTCGGAAGTAGGTGGGGTGCTTGGTCTCCGGGTAGATGCCGATCTCCCGGTGCAGTTCGCGGGACAGCCGCCTGGCCAGGTCGATGACCTCCTGCAGGGTGGGCACCCGCTCGCGGCCGTTCCAGATCGTGTTCTCCTGCCGCAGGTCCGGGATTCTTTCCTTGGCCCGCAACGTCTTCAGCTCGGCCAGGGTGAAGTCCTCGGCGAACCAGCCGGTGGTGGCGACGCCGTCGAGCGACTTGGTGGTGCGGCGCGCGGCGAACTCCGGGTGGTCGGCCACATCGGTGGTGCCGCCGATCTCCGGCTCGTGCCGGGCGACCAGCACCCCGTCGCTGGTGGTCACCAGGTCCGGCTCGATGTAGTCCGCACCCATCCGCGCGGCCAGTTCGTAGGAGGCCAGGGTGTGTTCGGGCCGGTAGCCGGACGCGCCCCGGTGGCCGAGTACCAGTGGCCGGGCGTCCGGATGCCCCCCGGTCGGCGCGGCGGGTTCGGCGACCACGGCCGACGCCCCGCCGGCCAGGGCCAGCGTCAGCACCGCCACTGCGGCCAGACGCGGAAACTTCGTGCTCATGGGCTGTCTCCAATGAGGTCACGGTGAGATAACGCAACTGAGCCAAACGTACGGAAAGGTCGGTTGGACAGTAACCACCGGTAGGTTGCGAATTGATGATCCAGCAACCACGGGCGGGCGAACTCGCGCAACCGCCGGAGGCGATCGACACGCTCGGCGCGCACGACGAGGAGCGCCCGGCGCGCCGGCTCGGCGCCCGCTGGGGCCGGTTCGTGCACGTGGCCGCGGTCGGTATCGCCCTGCTCGTGCTGTGGCAGGTTTTCTTCCCGTTCTCCCAGGGCACCGGGTTCTATCTGGTGATCTTCGTGGGGCTCACCCTGCCGCTGGTCTACCTGTGCTACCGGCGCACCGTGCGGCCGCGCGACCCGGACGCCGACGATCCCGGCCCGGTGGACATCGCGCTGGCCGCCCTGGCCCTGGTTGTCGGCCTGTATCCGGTGCTGCCGTTCGGGTTCGGCGACTTCGCCGGCGGCTACGACGCGTTCCTCGACCGCGGCGGCCAACTGTCCACATGGGACATTCTGGCCGGGACGCTGCTGCTGGTGCTGGTTCTGGAGGCGGCCCGGCGCACCACCGGCCTGGTGCTTCCGGTGGTGTGCCTGGCTTTCCTGGCCTACGCCTACTACGGCGGATACCTGCCGCAGCACTGGGCGGTCGCGCACGCCGGGGTGGACTTCAGCCAGATCGTCAACGGCCTGGTCAACGATCCCAGCGGTTTCTACGGCATCCCGACCGGGGTCGCGGCCAGCTACATCGTGCTGTTCACCATCTACGGCGCGGTGCTCAACTCCTCGGGCGCCGGAAAGTTCTTCGTGGACTTCAGCTTCGCGCTGTTCCGCCGGTCCCGCACCGCCCCCGGCCGCACCGCCGCCACGTCCGGCTTCCTGCTCGGCACGGTGTCCGGTTCGGGCACCGCGACCACGGTCACGCTCGGCGCGATCACCTGGCCGGTGCTGCGCCAGGCCGGCTACCCGAGGGAGAACGCCGGCGGGCTGCTGGCCGCCTCCGGCATCGGCGCGATCCTGTCCCCGCCCACCCTCGGCGCCGCCGCGTTCATCATCGCCGAGTACCTGGAGACGTCCTATCTGACCGTGATGGTCTGGGCGATCATCCCGACGATCCTGTACTACCTGGGCATCGTGCTCGCGGTCGAGATGGACGCCCGGCGGTTCGGCGCCCGCGAGGTGGCTGTCGACGTGCCCGGCGTGTGGCGGGTGCTGCGCGGCGGCCTGCACCACTTCGCCTCGCTCGCGATCATCGTGGTGTTCCTGGCGCTGGACATCCCGCCGTTCACCGCGGTCGTCTACGCCACCGGGGTGGCCGCGCTGTTCGCGCTGGGCGCCCGGCTGGTCGAGGCCCGCACCGGCGAGCCGGCCGAGCGCCCGTGGTGGCTGCGTGCGGCGGGCCGCTGGCTCGCCGACATGGCCGGCGCGCTGGCCGACGGCATCCGCGGCGCGCTGCCGGTGATCGCGGTGTGCGCGGCCGCCGGGGTGATCACGTCGGTGATCACCAAGACCGGGCTCGGCCAGGTGCTCGCCGACGCGCTGGTGCAACTGGCCCGCGCGCTGTCCGACAACCCCACGGTCGTGCTGGTGCTCACCGTGGTGTTCGCCGGCATCGCGGTCAGCGTGCTCGGCCTCGCCGTGCCGGTCACCGCGTCGTTCATCATCGCCTGGGTGGTGATCGGCCCGGCGCTGGTCGACCTCGGTGTGGCGCCGGCCGAGGTCGCGATGTTCATCTTCTACTACGCGGTGCTCTCCGAGGTGACCCCGCCGACCGCGCTGGCCGCCGTCGCCGCGGCTGCGATCACCGGTGGCGCGGTGCTGAAAACCATGTGGCAGACCTGGAAGTACACGCTGCCGGCGTTCCTGGTGCCGATCGCGTTCGTGCTCACCGACAACGGCGCCGCCCTGCTGCTGCGCGGCCCCCCGCTGGACGTGCTGTGGGTGACCGCCGCGTCCGCGCTGGGCGTCGCCGCGCTGGCCGTGTTGACCGGCGGCTGGCTGTTCGGCCCGGCCCGCCTGCCGGAACGCCTGCTGTGCCTGCTGGCCGCGGCGCTGCTGCTCTACCTGCAGCCGGTGTCGGTCGGCATCGGTATCGCCTGTCTCGTGGCCGCGGTCGTCGTGCACGTGCTGACCCGGCGGCACACGGTAGAAGCCGAGGAACCGGACGAGGGCAAGGAGGCCAACCGTGCGAACGCGTAAGTCGTCGATCCTGGCCGGGATCGTGGCGATCGGACTGATCGGCACCGGGTGCGGCGGGAAGCGCACCGACAACCAGACGGCCGCACCGGCCTCCGGCGGGCAGGTGACCTGCGAGGCCGCCGACGGCCGGATCACCATCGCCACCGGGAACACCGGCGGCGTCTACTACACCCTCGGTGGCGGGCTGGCCCAGCTGATCAGCGCCAACACCAAGCTGCGGGCAACCGCCGCGGAGACCGGCGCCTCGGTGCAGAACATCAAGCAGCTGGTCGCCGGGGACTACGACCTGGCGTTCTCGCTGGCCGACACCGCGGCCGACGCGGTGAACGGCAAGGGCAGCTTCACCTCGGCGCAGAAGGTCACCGCGCTGGCCCGGATCTACTCCAACTACACCCACGTCATGGTCCGGTCCGACAGCGGGATCAACAGCGTGGCGGACATGCGCGGCAAGAAGATCTCCACCGGTTCGGCCAACTCCGGCACCGAGGTGATCGCCAACCGGTTGCTGCAGGCCGCCGGCCTCGACCCGGCCAAGGACGTGCAGGCGCAACGGCTGGCGCTGCGCCCGACCGTGGACGGCATGAAGGCCGGTCAGCTCGACGGGCTGGTGTGGTCGGGCGGCCTGCCCACCCCGGAGATCACCGACCTGACCACCGCGATGCGCGATCAGGTCAGGTTCATCGACATCACCGGCCAGCTGGATGCCCTGAAGAAGATCAACCCGGTGTACGACCGGGGCAGCATCCCGGCCGCGACCTACCAGATGGCCGGCGACACGCCGACGATCGTGGTGCCGAACATGCTGCTGGTGCGGGAGGACTTCGCGGCCAACAACGCCTGCGCGATCACCAACCTCGTGTTCGACAAGCAGGCGGACCTGGTGAAGGTGCACCCGTCGGCCAAGGAGCTCAGCCGCGACACCGCCCCGAAGACCGACCCGGTGCCGCTGCATCCGGGTGCGAAGCAGGCCCTCGGGGTCAGCTGAGCAACCGGGAGCATCTAGGCTGGTCACCGTGCGTGTTCTGGTGATCGGGTCCGGCGCTCGTGAGCATGCGATGTTGCTCGCGCTGTCCCACGACCCAGAGGTGACCGCGTTGGCGTGCGCTCCGGGCAATGCCGGTACCGCCGCGCTCGCGGAGGCCTACGGCGTGGACGTGACCGCGCCCGCGTCCGTCGCGGCGCTGGCCACCGAGTGGGGGGCCGACCTGGTGGTGGTCGGCCCGGAGGTGCCGCTGGTGGCCGGCGCCGCCGACGCGGTGCGGGCGGCCGGGATCGCCTGCTTCGGGCCGTCCGAGGCGGCCGCCCGGATCGAGGGGTCCAAGGCGTTCGCCAAGGACGTGATGGCCGTGGCCGGCGTGCCGACCGCCGCCGCGGAGATCGTGGACAACCCGGCCCGGCTGGACGCGGCGCTCGCCCGGTTCGGTCCCACCTGGGTGGTCAAGGACGACGGCCTGGCCGCAGGCAAGGGCGTGGTGGTCACTCCCGACCCGGCCGCCGCCCGCAGCCACGCCATGACCCTGCTCGACGCCGGCCATCCGGTGCTGCTGGAGTCGTTCCTGGACGGGCCGGAGGCGTCGCTGTTCTGCCTGGTGGACGGGCTGACCGTGGTGCCGCTGCTGCCGGCGCAGGACTTCAAGCGGGTCGGCGACGACGACACCGGGCCGAACACCGGCGGGATGGGCGCCTACGCCCCGCTGCTCTGGGCCGCCCCGGATCTGGTCGCCGACGTGGTCGCCCGGATCGTCGAACCGGTCGCCGCCGAACTGGTCGCGCGTGGCACGCCGTTCTCCGGCCTGCTCTATGCCGGCCTGGCACTGACCTCCGACGGCCCGCAGGTGATCGAGTTCAACTGCCGGTTCGGCGACCCGGAGACCCAGGTGGTGCTGCCGCTGCTGCGCACCCCGCTGGCCCGGCTGCTGCACGCCACCGCGACCGGCCGCCTGTCCGAGGCCCCCCCGCTCGACTGGTCCGACGAGTACGCCGTGACCGTGGTGATCGCCGCCGACGGCTATCCCGGCCGCCCACGCACCGGTGACGTGATCACCGGCGCCGAGCTGGACGGCATCCTGCACGCCGGCACCCGCCGCCGCGAGGACGGCGCGGTCGTGTCCTCCGGCGGCCGGGTGCTCTCAGTCGTCGGCACCGGCCCGACCCTCGAACAGGCCCGAGCCGCCGCCTACGCCAAGGTCGAGGCCGTCCACCTGGCGGGCTCCCACCACCGCACCGACATCGCCCTGCGCGCCACCCGCAACGAGGTCGGCATCCCCGCCCCACATTGACGGGGAACCAAACGTCCACCCGCCGCGTCGAAGCAACGGCGTAGCCTGCGAACTATTCCGACGAGTGGGGAGCGTGCCGGGGATGGAACTGCTCGGAGACGTCGGCCGCGGACTCAACGAAGCGTTCGCCAAACTCGACCAGTACAACGCCGGCCTCACCGCCGGCCGCTTCACCGTCACCAAGGACAACGTCCTGGCCGCTGCCAAAATCATCAGTGGTCAGGCCGATGCGCTGGACAATGTGTTCCTCCAGCTGAAGCGGGACCTGCAGATTGCGCCGCCGGGGGAGGACGCCGTCAGCACCCGGATCGCGCCGGCGTGGAACGACCTGCTCGTGCTCAACGAAGATTCCTACGCCAGTCGGGTCATGGCATACGTCGAGGGTCTGCGCAATCTCGCGAACCAGTGCGCCGAGAGCGCCCGCGCCTACGGCTACACCGATGACGAGATCGCGGCTGTTTTCGGGACGGATCGTGCATAGGTTCGTGGTGGTCGCCGGTCTGCTGCTGGCATTGTTGGCCGGCTGCACGACGAGCCAGGCTGGGCAGCCTGCGGGTCCGGCCCCGAGCAACCCGCCGGCAAGCAGCGCTACCAGCGCTCCGCCCAGCCCGCGGGTGTCGGTGCCGCCGCGTCCGGCGGAGTTGCGCCTGGACGGCGTCGACCCGTGTGCCCTGTTCACCAGTGCTCAACTGGCCGCGCTCACGGTGGAGCGCAAACGCCCCCTCGCGAGTTCCACCGAGATTTACCAGGGGATGCGGGAGTGCGGGCTGTTTTCGGATCGTCCGCCGTTCGCGCATTACGACGCGCTCGCGGTGACCAACGAAGGCGTCGAGGCATGGTTCACCGGCAAGCGGAACGTGCAGACCCAGCTCAGATCGGTGGCGGGCTTCGCGGCCGCGACCTACTGGTTGGCCGGGGCCAGCGGGAAGAAGGCGGTCGACTGTTCGACCTCCGTGGACGTCGCGGAAGGTCAGCAGTTGATAGTCACCTTCGACAACACCAACGACCGGACCTTCACGCTGGAACAGCTGTGCCAGAAGGCGGAACAGGCTGCGGCGATGGCCGTCGAGACGTTGAAGACGTTGAAGTGAGGCGATGATGGACGGCGACTACGGCCTGCGGGACCTGCGGTTCGAGGGCTACGACAACCACGCGCTCGCCGATCAGGTTGACGGGCTGCGCGGGGGCGCGGGGGCGGAGAGTTTGCAGAACGCGTCCCGGGCGCTGGTGAAGCTGGCTGCCGCGCTGGAGGAGACCGATCAGGTGCTGCGCCAGCAGCTGGCGCAGCTCGGAGTCTCCTGGGAGGGCGAGGCCGCCGAGGGCGGAACCCAGGCGACGCAGACCGCCGCGGTGTACGCGGAGCAGGCGGCGGCGCCGGTCGGGCAGACGGCCGAGGGTGTGGCGACGCAGAGCGGGACGTTCACGCACACCCGGGACAGTGCGCCGGACTCTGGAACGCTGCGGGGCCCGACCCAGTTGAACGGGGTCGACCGGTTCGCCGGGATGTTCGGGCACACCACCGACCACGCGCGCGACGTGCAGGCCACGAACGCGGCCCGGGACCACGCGGTGGCCGGCATGAACGGCTACCAGCAGAGCAGCTCCGACGTGCTCGGCCGGGTCGGCACCTTGCCGGTGCCGCCGGGGATGGGACTGTCGACGGCGCCGGCGGCCACGCCGGGGACGGGGCGCGCGCAGATTCCCGGGGTCGGATCGGGCACCGGGCTGCCCGGCGGTGGCGGGGGGCTGCCGCCAGGAGCGGGCGTGCCGGGCGGCGAGGTGCCGGGCACGGGGCCGGTCCCCGGACCGGGCCAGCCGGGCACCGGACCGGTGCCGGGGCCGGGTCAACCCGGCCAACCGGGACTGCCAGGTCAGCCCGGTCAACCGGGTCAACCCGGCCCCGGACTGCCGGGCAACCGCTCCGGAATCGGCCCGGTCGTTCCGTTCGCGACCGGCATCCCGCCCGCACCGCCACCGGTCCTGCCGCGCGGTGTCCCCTCGGCGTTCCTCCCCGCGGCGGCGGCGCTTGCCGGGGCCGGCGCCCAGGGTGCGGCGCTCGGGTCGAGCGTCGAGAAGGACCGCCTCGTCCGGGGCCGGCCCGGGATGCCGGGCGCGGCCGAGCCGGAAGGTCGAGGTCCGGCCAAGGGCGCCGCACCGGTGGCCGCCGTGCCGGACGAGGAGGCCAAGCCGGCCCGCAAC
>NZ_DASTBH010000109.1:0-8764 GCF_035712165.1 Actinophytocola sp.
GGCGGTTGCGGGCGGGCGACCGGGAACTGGCTTTGACCGATCTGACGCGGCACACGACACGGGTGCGGGCAACGCTGGACTGCACGTCCGGCTGGTACGCCGTGCAGGACTGGGTCGGGATGCCGCTGCGGGCGCTGTTTCCCGATCCGGGTGCGGCGCGCAGTCTGGTGGTGCGGTCAGCAACCGGGTACTGGGTGCGGTTTCCGGTGCGGGATCTGGACAGTCTGTTGCTGGCGCACACCGTCGGCAATGTGCCGCTGCGGGCCGGGCACGGGTTCCCGGTGCGGCTGGTGGCGCCCGGGCGGCGCGGGTTCTGGTGGGTGAAGTGGGTGGACCGGCTCGAGCTGAGCGACGCCCCCTGGTGGTGGCAGCCGCCGTTTCCCCTGACGTGATTGTTGAGCTACTGGCTCAGCTCCTCGATCCGGCGGCGCAGCGTCACCTGGGACTCCTCGACCCCGTAGGCCTGCTCGCGCAACTGGTCGAGCGTGCTGCGGTGCCGGGCGATCACGGCCGGATCGTCGTAGTAGATGCCGCGCACCCGGTCCTCGGTGTAGACCACGCCGGGGTCGTTCTCCAGCAGGTCCGGCAAGGACAGCACCACGAAGGCCCCGCTCACCCCGGGGTGCATGCCGGCGGACAGCGGCAGCACCCGGATGGTGATGGTCGGCGACTCGGTCAGCTTGAGCAGGTGGTTGAGCTGCTCGGCCAGCACGATCTCCTCGCCTGCGCCGCGGTAGAGCACCGACTCGTCCAGCACCGCGTCGACGGTCGGCGGGTCCGGCTCGCGGGTGAGCACGTCCTGGCGGGCCATGCGTAGCTCGACCCGTTGCGCGACCTCGGCACCGGTCAGCGCCGGGGCGCCGGTGCGCACGATCCGCTCGGCGTAGTCGGGGGTCTGGAACAGGCCGGGAATGACCAACGCGTCGTAACTGGCGATCTCCGCCGCGGCCGACTCCAGGCCGAGGAACAGCTCGAACCAGTCCGGAACGGCGTCGGCGAACGGGACCCACCAGTCCCGGCCGGTGCGGGCCGCCTCGACGAGATCGACAAATGCCGGAATGCGCTCGGCGGCCCCATAGTGCCGCAGCAGCAGTTCCAGTTCGGGAACCTTGGGGAGATTGCGGGCCACCTCGAGATGGGTGATGTGGCTGGTCGCGCAGCCCGCGCGCCTGGCCACGTCATCGCGCTTGAACCCGGCCGCCTCCCGCAGCCTGCGCAGTTCGAGCGCCACATATCGCTTGAGCACGGTCGGGCTCGGTGCGACCACCAGGGTTACGTCCTCTCTTTTTCCCGCTGTACAAGACCACCCGAGCTGCGCGGATCACCTAATTGTGATGTGAAGCCGTTCCGTCACGCCATGTTACGGCGTAACCTCTTACTTAGTAACGAGTTACCTTGTATCGCCGCAGTGCTCCAAACCTCCACCATAGCCGCCCTGGCAAGGTCCGGTGACCGCACCAGTTCGCCGTTGACAACACATATCCACCAACCAATCGCCGAGCGCCACCAGCCCCGGCGGCGGGTTCACACGCGCCTACGCCACGGCGCGGCCGCCGCCGCACAACCCGACAAGTAGCTCCCCCTACGTGCGATCACCGCGGCCGGGTCACCTCTTTCGAGCTGGAGGCCCGACGTGAAGCAAGACAATGCCGTCGAGCAAGCCGCCACGCCCCAGCACAACAACAACGCTGTGGCACAACCCCTGGCCGCGGTAGACCGGTCCCGAATGGCCCTGCCGCTGGCGGTTCTGCTGGCAGTTCCGCTATTGGCGTTGAACCTGCGGCCCGCGGTCACGAGCCTGGGCACGGTTCTCAACGACGTTCAGCTCGATATCGGAATGTCGGGCATGCTGGCCTCGGTCGTGGTGGCGGCACCGGTCTGGTGCTTCGCCGCCGGCGGCGCGCTCACCTGGGCGCTTCGGGTGCGGTTCGGCACGATGCGCACGGTCGCCGGCGCTCTCGTCGTTCTCGGTGTCTCCCTTGCCTTCCGGGTCGCCGGCAACGCCTACGTCCTGCTGGCCGGCACGATCACCGCCTGCCTCGCGATCGCCGTCCTCGGCACGCTGCTGCCGGCCATCGTGCACGCCGCGCCGCCGCGCGAATGGGCCACGCTCACCGGGTGTTACGTGGCCGCGCTGGGCAGCGGCAGCGCGGTCGGCGCACTGGTCACCCCGCAGATCACCGACCACACCTCGTGGCAGCTCGGCGCCAGCAGTTGGGCGCTGCTCGCCGGGGCCGGCTGGCTGGCCTGGCGGGTGGCCGGACGCAACTTCCCCGAACGGCCGGCGCCGGTCGGCGCGGCGCGGCGGACCGGCCCGCTGTCACTCAAACCGGCCAGCACCGCGTGGGCGCTGACCATCCACTTCGGACTCACCTCCGGCTTCACGTTCAGCATCATGGGTTGGCTGCCCAGCATGCTGCTCAACCGGGCGGCGGTGCCGCCGCAGCAGGTGGCCTGGCTGTTCACCGTGGCGATGGCGCTGGGCGTGCCGATCGCCCTGCGGGTGCCGAAGTGGGCCCGCCGCTGCAAGAGCCAGTCCGGGCTGGCCCTCGCGCTGGCCGCACCGAACATGATCGCGGTCGCCGGGCTGCTCCTGGTTCCCACCTACGCGCCGTGGGTGTGGGCGGTGGGGCTCGGGCTCGGCATGCCGGCCGTCGGCCTCGCGCTGACCACCATCTCGCTGCGCGCCGACTCCAACACCGACACCGCCGCCGCGCTGTCCTCCATGGTGCAGGGCATCGGCTACGCCATCGCCGGTGCCACCGCACTGGGCGTCGGCCTGCTGCACAGCGCCACCCAGGTCTGGGAATGGCCGCTGATCGCGCTCATGCTGGTCCTGTGTGGACAGGTGCTCACCGGCATGATCGCCGGCCTGCCGGTGACCATCCGGTCCGGGCCCCGGGTGGTCGAGCTGATGTTCCCGACCATTCCCCAGCAGCGCAGGGGCTGACGAACGAACCGGGGGCCGGCGCCGTGGCGCCGGCCCCCGGCCGTCAACTGGTCTCAGGCGCTGCGGACCTCTTCGACGAACCGGGTCACCTGGGAGCGGAGCATCTCGGCGAGCCGCGACAGGCCGGTCATGTCGCCCGCCCCCTCCTCGTGCACGCCACCCTCGATGGCGGCCGCGATGCCCGCGGTCATCGAGTCCATCTGGCGGATGCTGCCGGTGATGTTGTCCAGCACGGAGATCACCTCGGCGGACGCCTGCTGCACCATCGCCACCCGCTCGTTGATGGCGCTGGCCGACTTGCTGGCCTCGTCCGCGAGGGACTTCACCTCGCTGGCCACCACGCTGAACCCGCGGCCGGCGTCGCCGGCCCGGGCGGCTTCGATGGTCGCGTTCAACGCGAGCAGCCGGGTCTGGGCGGCCACCTGGGTCACCATCCGCACGGCCTGCTTGATCTCGTCGGAGGCGGCGTCCAGCGCGGAGACGGTCTGGGTGGCCCGGCCGGACTCGTCGGCGGCGTTGCTGGCGAAGGACGCCAGGCCCGAGGCCGTCGCACCGATCTCCGTGGCCGCGGTGGCGACCTGCTCGGAGGCCGACAGCACGGCGGTCTCCATCTCGTCGGCGAGCGACTGGCGGGCCGCGCGGGCCGCGTCGACCTCGTCGGTCGCGGCCTGCATCGCCTCCCGAGCCTCGTTGATCTTCTGCGCGCCTTCGGCGAAGGCACCGGTCATGCCGCCCTCGAGGAACACGCGGTGGAAGCGGCCCTCGTTGGCCGAGGAGAGCGCGGCGGTCGACTCCCGGACGTAGGCGTCCACGACGTCGAGCAGCCGGTTGAGCTCGTCACGGGCCGCGACCACCGCCGGGTCGTCCGAGGTCGCCGGGACCCGGGCCTCCAGGTCGCCGCGGGAGGCGCGGGCGCAGACGTCGGCGAAGGTCTGGAACACCGTCGGGTTGGTACCGGCGGTCATGGGCGGATCTCCTGTCGGGTCAGCGACCAGACGAACTGGTCATAGGTCTGGCCAAGGTCGGTGAGGCGGTTGTCGAAGGACTCCATGGCCGCGGCGATCGCCTCGGCCGGGCGGGCGTGCTCGCGCTCGATGCGCACCAGCGAGGTGTACAGACCGCTGGCCGCCCGCACGGCGGCCGGGTCGGGCACCCGGCGGTTGGAGTGGTAGCCGACCAGCAGGCCGTCGGCGTCGTAGGAGGGTGTGACGTGGGCGAACACCCAGTAGTGCGCCCCGTCCTTGGCCAGGTTGACGATGTAGGCGAAGACCTCCTGGCCGGCCTTCAGGGTCTGCCACAGCAGGTGGAAGATCGTCCGGGGCATGTCCGGGTGGCGGAGCACATTGTGCGGCGCACCGAGGATCTCCGACTCGGGGTATGCCGACATCCGAAGGAAGACATCGTTGGCGTAGGTGATGACACCACGGGGGTCGGTCTTACTGACGATCAGCTCGTCTGGCTGAAAGTGCCGTTCGATCCCCGTAGGTGGGATGCCGCCCTGTCGCATGACAACTCCGATGGCCTGTGTTTCCCAGCCATCTCACGATCGGCAACGGGACATGCCACCTGAGGAGTTGCCGGCCCTGCCGCCGGGTCCGACGAGGGACGGAACCGGGCCCGGCGACAGGTGCGGGGATTACCCGCAGACCGAACCGTTGAGCCGGAACAGTTCGGGTGCCGGGTTGGCCAGCGGACTGGCCGCGAGGAAAGCGAAGGTCACCGACCGGCCCGGCTCGATTCGGCGGTTGATGACGAGGTCGCGGGCGGTCACCGTCGGGCCCTGCTGGGCGGCGTCGGCCCCCAGGGTCAGCGCGAGCCGCTGCCCGGTGGGGAACGACCAGGACACCGTCCAGCCGGTGACCGCCGCGCGACCGGTGTTGGTGATCTTCACGGTTGCCAGGAACCCGCCGGCCGTGTGGGCCACCTGCTGGTAGCCGACCCGGCAGGCGCCGGGCGGGACGGGCGCCCCGGTGCCCTGGTCGGCCAGGAACGAGGCCATCCAGGCCAGCGCCGAGTTCCAGTTGATCGCCACCTCGTTGGTCGAGTACGACTGGATGTCGTCGACGTAGCAGAACTGCGGCGCGCAACCCTCCAACAGGTCCGCGGCGAACGGGTCCTCCAGGCCGGTGTTGGCGCCGCCGGCGATCGAGCCGACCGGCGGGTTGGGCAGGTTCGGGTTGAGCTGGCGGCCGTACATCCGGCTGTGCTGGTTCTGCGGCGTCTTGGTGCCCCAGCCGGTGACGTAGGAGTGGTTGAGCGCGTTGCGGCCGAAGA
The DNA here is from genome assembly GCF_035712165.1 of Actinophytocola sp. Lineage (GTDB taxonomy): Bacteria > Actinomycetota > Actinomycetes > Mycobacteriales > Pseudonocardiaceae > DASYTH01. Next base: position 5,225 of record NZ_DASTBH010000109.1, read on the forward strand.
TGTAGTCCATCGCCTGTAGCGCGCCGTCCCGGTAGCGCCGGTCACCGGTCAGGTCGAACGCGGTGGCGATGACGATCGCGTTGTTGATGATGTTGCTGTTCGAGCCCCAGAAGTAGCTGCCGCGCCCGCCGGGCATGGCCAGGCCGTACGCCTCGGCGGCCGAGGTGGCCAGGTAGGCGTCGGCGGCCTCGGTCACCGACCGCCTGACCGCGGCCCGCTCGGCGGCCGGCAGCCGGTTGGGCACGGTGGCCAGGTCCAGCCGGCCCAGCGCGGCGGTCTGCGGCCAGTTGAAGCCGGTGGCGGAGAACACGTTGCCGGTGTGGTGCGGCGAGGAGCGCAGGTCGGTCAGGAACGCCGCCTCGCCCGTGGTCAGGTACAGCTCGGCCGCGGCCCAGTAGAACTCGTCGCTGGCGTCGTTGTCGTTGTAGGTGCCGCCGCCGTTGCCGTCGGTGGGGCTGGCGAAGATGTCCGGGTGCGCCTTGGCCGCCGCGTAGGCGGTGCGCGCCGCGGACAGGCACCGGTTGCCGAACGCCTTGTCGTAGGGCAGGTAGAGCCGGGCGCACTGGGCGGCGGTCGCGGCGAGGTTGAGCGTGGCCACGGTGTTGGCCGGGTGCAGCTCGCGCAGTTGCGGGTCGGCCTCGGGGGCCAGCGGCAGGCCGGTCCAGTTCTGGTCGTGGATCTTGTGGTGGGCCATGCCGGCGAGCGGCTGCCCGGCCGGGACCTGCATCCGCAGCAGGAACTCCAGCTCCCAGCGGGCCTCGTCGAGGATGTCCGGCACCCGGTTGCCGCGCTCGGGCAGCCGCAGCGTGCCGTCGGCCAACGCGGCGGGAGTGGCACCGGCCGCGGTCAGGGTGCGCTCGTAGGTGGACAGCAGCTGGTAGGTGGCGATGCCGCCGTTGACGACGTACTTGCCGTGGTCGCCCGCGTCGTACCAGCCGCCCCGCACGTCCAGCCGGTAGTCGCACACGCCGGGCTGGCACGCGACACTTGTGTCGCCCTGGTTGGGGGCCACGCCCACGTGCCCGGCCGGCCGGGCGTACTGCTGACCGACCAGCGCGCCGTCGATCGGGATGCCGCTGCGCTGGATGTAGAAGAACTGCAGCGCGTCGGAGCGCAGCGCTCCGTAGACGTCGCCGATGGCGAACGGGTAGCTGGTCTCGCCGTCGGCGGTCAGGGTGTAGCCGGCGCCGGGCGTGCGCACCGCGGAGAAGTCGATGGTGTGCACGTTCTGGTTGGACGCGACGTCCACGCCGCGCGGGGTCGACACCCCGGAGGCGACCACCCGGCCGCCCGGGTCCGCGAGGGACCAGGGCAGCGGGGTGGTCGCCGGGGTGACAACGGTGGCGTTCTTCGGCCCCTGAGGTAGGTAGCCGACCTGGTTGACACGGACCCGCGGGCCCGTGTCCGGCACGTACACCGGTGGCGGCGCACCACCGGTGAGCGAGACGTTGTCCAGGCAGAGCGTCCACGGCTGTGCGCTGCCGCCGATCTGGAACGCCACCTGCTCGATGTCGCTGTTCACGTCTGAGGTGAACACGAAGGAGAAATGCTGGGGGGTCGGGCCGAGCGTGACCGGCCGGGACAGTCGCTCGGAGAACGGGTCGACCTGGAGCTGCACCTTGGCCAGCACCCCGACCGGCATCGACGCCGACGCGTCGAAGGAGAACTCGTAGGACTCGCCGCTCTGCAGGCCGAGGTCGTTCTGGCCGATGATGGCGTCCCACGGGTTGACCGTGCCGCCGGCCACCTGGGCGCAGAGCCGGCCGTCGGTCACGGCGGCCGGGGCGCTGCCGGTCCACCACCACGGCGCGGTGCCGGCGTCGAAGGTGCCGTTCTCGATCAGCTCAACCGGTTGGGCCTGTGCGGGCACGGCCGGCCCGGTCGCGGCTAGCACGGCCACGGCCAGCAGGCCGACCGTGCGGCGGGCACGTCGATGTGCGGGGCGGTTCACGACTGTGTCCTTTCGCCGCGGCGCTTCTGGGAGCGCTCCCAGATGGCTCTCAGCATGGTTGCGGTTGTACGGGCATGTTGTCAACGGGTCACAGAGGGAGCGCTCCCAGTGATCTCCTCCGGCCACCGCCCGGCCCGCCTCGCGTGGGTTCCCCCCATCCGGCCCAATTCTTCCCATTTCCTCGATTGTCCGGACAGGTCTGCTACCTTCATTCATTCCCCCACCCCACCCTTTCAAGGACGATTCATGTCGCCGTATCACGCCCGCGCCGGGGCGCTCCTGACGGAAACCGCCGGCGACCCTTTTGGAGACTTCTCACCATCCGTCTACGAGACCGCACGGGTGGTGCGGTACGCGCCGTCATTGCCTGGCCATAGCGAGAGATTGAGGTTTCTGCTGGGCCGGCAACGACCGGCCGGCGAATGGAACGATCCACCAGAATATGCCCTTCTTCCCACCCTCAGCGCCACCGAGGCTCTGCTGTTCACAATCGTTTGCCCGCGAATTGCGGCGAATCCCGCAGGCATTTCCGATTCCGTAAATCGCGGATTGCGCCGACTGTTCGGCTGGCTCGACAACGGGCCGGCGCCGGACCTGCCGGACACCGTCGCGGTGGAGTACGCGGTGCCCGGCCTGATCGCGGCGATCAACGAACGACTCGCGGCGGGCCTGCCGCCCGCACTGGCGGCGTGGCGCGGGCGGCGGTTGGCCGCACACCCGGCCGCCGGTCCCGAACCGCTCGAGGCGCTTCGACGAGACACGGCCGGCGGCACCGGACCGCCCGCCACCCTGGTGCATTCCTTAGAGATCTTCGGCGCGGCCGCGCGGGGGGCGCCGGGCGTTCGGCCGCGGGCCGGCACGGTCGGCTGTTCCCCGGCGGCCACCGCCGCCTGGCTCGGCGATGCCGCGGTGCGCGCCCGCCGGCATCCCTGCGTGAGCTACCTCGAGCGGGCCGCCCGGGCCGGCGGCGTACCGGTGGCCGGCCCGCTCGCCGTCTTCGAACGGGCCTGGGTGCTCGTCGCGCTGGCCACCGCCGGCCTGGTGCCGCCGGTCGCGGACCCGTTGGTGGACAGCCTGGAAGCGGCATTCGGGGAGCGCGGCGTGGCCGGCGGACCCGGGCTGCCGCCGGATGCCGACGACACCGCCACCGCCCTGTACGCCCTGGCCCTGGTGGGCCGGCCGCGCTGCCCGGACCTCCTGCTCGGCTACCGCGACGGCGACCACTTCGCCAGCTTCCCCGCCGAGCGCACGGCGTCGACCAGCACCAACGCCCATGTGCTGCAGGCGTTCGGGGCCGGCGCGCCGGGCCGGCACCGGGCGATCCGAGCCGGGCTGACCGACTGGCTGTGCGGGCAGCAGGAGGCCGCCGGGTGCTGGTGGGACAAGTGGCACGCCTCGCCCTACTACGCCACCGCGCACTGCGCCGCGGCGCTGGCCGGGTACGGCGGCCCGCGGGCCGGACCGGCGCTGCGCCGGGCGACCGACTGGGTGCTCGGCACCCAGCGCGCCGACGGGTCATGGGGCCGGTGGCGCGGCACCTACGAGGAAACGGCCTACGCCGTACGAATCCTGACCGGGGCGCCGGCCCC
>NZ_DASTBH010000110.1:0-5350 GCF_035712165.1 Actinophytocola sp.
GGCGCCGGTGCGGCGCTCGGCACGTTCGCCATCGGCGCCACCACGATCGGCTGCCTGCTGCTCGGCATCGCCGCCGTGCGCGCCGGGCGGCTGCCCGGCCCCGAACTCGCGGTGCTCGCGCTCACCCCGCTGGCCGCCGCCGACCTGGTGGCCGCCCTGCCGGAGGCGGCGGCCCGGTTGCTCGGCGCGCGCCAGTCCGCCCGCCGGCTGTCCGACCTGGACGCCCGGCCCGCCCCGGTCACCGACCCGGCCGCCCCGCAACCGCTCGGCAGCGCCGCCCGGCTGGACGCCGAGGCCCTCGCCGTGCGCTGGCCGGACGCGGACGCCGACGCGGTGTCCGGGCTGAGCCTCCGCGTCGGCAGCCACCGGGGTGCGCTGCTCACCGGACCGTCCGGGGCCGGCAAGAGCACCACGATCGCGGCCGTGCTGCGCAACCTCGACCCGTCCGCCGGCCGGATCACCCTGGACGGCCTGGACACCCGCCACGCCGCGCCGGACGACGTGCGCGCCCGGATGGCCTGGTGCGGCCCGGACACCCACCTGTTCGACAGTTCGCTGCGGGAGAACCTGCTGCTCGCCCGGCCCGGTTGCGGCGACGACGACCTCCGGGCGGCGCTGCGCCAGGCCCGGCTGGGCGGGTGGCTGGACAGCCTGCCCGGGGGGCTGGACACCGCCCTCGGGGCGCACGGCACGGCGGTCTCCGGCGGGGAACGCCAGCGCATCGGGGTGGCCCGGGCGCTGCTCGCCGACCGGCCGGTCCTGCTGCTCGACGAGCCCACCGCACACCTGGACGGGCACACCGCGGGCGAACTGGCCGCCGATCTGCGGGCGCTGGCCGCCGGGCGGGCCGCACTGATCGTCACACACCGCCCGGAGGACTTCCCGGACCTGCCGGTGATCACGCTTGCCCGGCCGGCCAACGCCGTTCCGGTGCCTCATAGGCTCTGTGGATGACACTCGACGAGCTGATCAACAAGGCCAAGGACTCGCTGCAGGTGACGATGGTCTACGGCGAGCCGTACGAGAAGGACGGGGTCACCGTGATCCCGGCCGCGACCGTCATGGGCGGCGGAGGCGGCGGCGGCGGCCGCGACGAGCAGGGCAAGCAAGGACAGGGCGGCGGCTTCGGGGTCACCGCCAAGCCGGCCGGCGCGTTCATCATCAAGAACGGCGAGGTGCGCTGGGAGCCGGCGGTCGACGTCAACCGGCTGATCACCACCGTGGGCGTGATCGCCCTGGCCGGCCTGTTCATCGGCACCCGCATCGCCCGCCGCCGTGCCGCCGGCGAGATCGAGTCATCCGGCTGAGCCGGCAACCTCCCCGCTATCCGGCGTCGTTTACGGGCTAGAGGCACGACACGGGAGGTTGGGTGAAGCGGTCCGAAGAAGCCGGGTACCGGGACTATGTCACGGCGCGGATGGACCCCCTGCGCCGCACCGCGTACCTGCTCTGCCGGAACTGGCACACCGCCGACGACCTGGTGGCGATCACGCTCGGCAAGCTGTACCGGCACTGGCACCGCGTCGGGGACGCCGAATACCTGGACGCCTACGTGCGGCGGATCCTGGTCCGCACCTGGCTGGACGAGCAGGGCCGGCCGTGGCGGCGGGAGCATCCCACCGAGGAACTGCCGGAACTGGCGGCCCCGCCGGCGCAGACGGTGGTCGACCGGGCCGCCGTGCTCGATCTGCTGGACAGCCTGCCGGCGGGCCGGCGGGCCACAGTCGTGCTGCGTGTCTACTGCGATCTCTCGGTGGCCGAGACCGCCGAGATCCTCGGTTGTTCCACCGGAACCGTCAAGAGCCAGACCGCGCGGGGGCTCGAGACGTTGCGCGCCCGGATCACCGGACTGCCCGTAGCCGACTAGCGGAGAGAGCGAGATGGACAAGCAACTGTTCGAGGCGGCCATCGGGGAGGTGCCGCCGTCCACCGTCGACGTGGACGCGATCATCGCCCGGGAACGCCGCGCGGGATGGGTTCGCCGGGCCGCAAACCCTTGGGTGGCCTCGGCCGCGGCCGTCGTCGCGGTCACCATCGGCGCCGCGGTCCTGCTGCCCGGTGACGACGAAGGCGGCAGCGCGCTCGTCGGCGCCCAGCCCACGACCCGGCCCCCCGCCCTCAGCACCACCCCGGTTTCCCCGCCGCCCTGCGACCTGGTGAGCCGGCGGGCGGCCCCGCCCACGACCGAGAATCCCCCCGGCCTGGACGAGCGGGCGGCGATGGCGGCCCGGCTGACCGCGGCGCTCGGCCCGGCGGTGCGTGCCGTGCTGCGGCCCGGCTCCCAACTGACGGCGAGTGCGTCGGCGGTCTATCCCGAGGGCCGGCGGCACGGCCCGTTGGAGGTCTACTACGTCGTCGATCCGGCGGGGCCGAAGAGTTCCGCGTGCGACTCCTCCTTCTACACGGCCAGGGCCAACGTGGTCGGAAGGACCGGGACCGGCAACCTGATGGTGGTCATCGGGGTGGCCGGGCTGCGCACGAAGTGCGACCCGGGCATCGCTTCCACCCAGGAGGCCAGCTGCGAGGAGTGGACCAGTGTCACCGGCGGCACAATCGTCGCCACCACCCGTCGGCTGGAGAGCGGCGCGCTCGTCAACCGGGTGGACGTCACCCACCTCGACAACACCATGGTCACCATCCAGGCGGAGAACGTCGCCGACGACGCCGCGGCGGGTGTCGCCCCGCCCCAGTCGGACCCACCGCTCGACCACAAGCAACTCGTCGAGATCGCCATGCTGGTGGAGCACGTCCTGAGCCCGTGAATGGTCGGCCGCCCGAGAGCGGTTCCGGTGCTGCGGCGTCCGCGCTGGCAACATGGCCTGCTGCGGATCCGGACCCGATCTCGGGCGGCCATCCGACAGGATCCACTACCCCCACTGTTGCCCGGCAGGGTCCAAAGCCCCCAACTCCCAGCTCGGTAATCGGTTGCCGACTGCTTGTAGTCGTTGGTGGGAGTGTGCGAGGGTCGAGGGATGCCGAGGTTCGTCGCAGCCGCGCTGGCGATCCCTGTTGCCGCGGCGTTCATCGTGGTGCCCACCCGTCCGGCCGGTGCCGAGCCGGCGAACCCCGGCCCGGCGGTGGTGACCCGACATCAGGTCACGCTGATCACGGGTGATGTCGTTGAGCTGCACCGGATGTCCGATGGCAACGCGACGGCGACCGTCCGGCCGGGGCCGGGGCGGGGCAACGTCAGCTTCGCCACCCGGCGGGTGGGCGGTGCGCTGCAGGTACTGCCCACGGACGCGATGCCCTTGGTGGCCAACGGAAAACTGGACGGCGAGCTGTTCAACGTCAGTGCGCTGGTGGACAACGGCTACGACGACGGCCACAGCGCCGGCATTCCCCTGATCGTCCAGTATCAGCCGGGGCTCGCCCCGGCCGCCGCGCCGGCCGGCACCTCCGCCCGGTTCAGCCTGGAGAGCATCAACGCCCGGTCCGTGCTGGAACCCAAGGACAGCGCGGCGACCTTCTGGGGTGCCCTGGCCGGCGCGGACGGCGAGGTCAGCCCGGCCGCGGCCGCGGTGGCCAGGATCTGGCTCAACCGCAGGGCGAAGGTGACCCTCGACGACAGCGTGCCGCAGGTCGGCGCGCCGCAGGCCTGGGCGGCCGGCTACGACGGAACCGGCGTGCGGGTCGCCGTGCTGGACACCGGCATCGACGCCACCCACCCGGACCTGGACCAGGGCAAGGTGATCGCCGAGGCCAACTTCTCCGACGACGCCGACGCGCTGGACCACTTCGGCCACGGCACCCACGTCGCCTCGATCGTCGCCGGCACCGGCGAAGGCGCCCCGACGGTGCGCAAGGGTGTCGCGCCGGGCGCGGGTCTGATCAACGCGAAGGTGCTCAACAGCTTCGGCTCGGGCACCTTCGACCAGATCATCGAAGGGCTGGAATGGGCGGCCGCGCAGGGTGCCGACGTGGCCAACCTGAGCCTGGGCAGCAGCGCCCCCGCCGACGGCACCATCGATCCGCTCATCCAGGCGGTGGACTCGATCAGCCGCTCGTCCGGCATGCTGATCGTGGTGGCGGCGGGGAACCTGGGCAACGGGGAGTCCACCATCGCCAGCCCCGGCTGGGCCGACGAGGCGCTCACCGTTGGCGCGGTGGACAAGCACGACGCGCTCGCCGGGTTCTCCAGCCGGGGACCGCGGCTGGGCGACTTCGGGATCAAGCCGGACATCAGCGCGCCGGGCGTCGACATCGTGGCCGCCCGGGCGGAGGGCACCAACCTCGGGCCGATCGTGGACGGCGACTACCAGCAACTGTCCGGGACCTCGATGGCCACGCCGCACGTGGCGGGTGCGGCCGCCATTCTCGCGCAACGGTTTCCGGACCACACCAACCGGCAGCTCAAGGACACGCTGATCACCACGTCGAGCACGCAGGCCGGGCAGACCGTCTACGAGCAGGGTGGCGGGCGGCTCGACGTCGCCCGGGCCCACCGGCAGCGGGTGTACGCCAGCCCCGGCACCCTGAACCTCGGCTTCTTCCCGTTCCCGCACACCGGCCAGGAACCGGTCAGCCGCACGGTCACCTACACCAACGACACCGAGGACGACGTCACCTTCGAGCTTGCCCTGCGACTGTCCGGAAAGGACAGCGGCCCGGCGCCGGACGGGATGTTCACGCTCAGCCGGCCGAACCTGACCGTTCCGGCCGGCGGAGCGGCCGACGTGACCGTGACCGTCGACCCGGGCGCCGGCCCGCTGGACCGCTTCGGCGGGTACCTGGTCGCCACCTCCGGCGACACGGTGGTGCACACCTCGATCGGCGCCTACGTGGAGCCGGAGATGTACAACCTCACCGTGTCCGGGATCGCCCGGGACGGCCGGCCCGCCGCGGTGATCAGCTGGGCCGAGCTGTGGAGTCTCGACACCGGGGCGTTCACGCAGCTGTTCTACTCGGTGGACAGCTCCACGGTGACCTTCCGGGTCCGCCCGGGCACCTACAACCTGGTCGGCTTCCTGGCCACCGCGGACGCGCAGAACCTGTTCGCTTTCGAGGTCGCGACCGTGGCGCAACCACAGCTGGAGATCACCGGCGACCGGACCCTCACCCTGGATGCCCGCACCGCCAACCAGATCGTGCTGGACACCCGGCGGCCGACCGCGCCGGCCACGTTCACCCTGTCCTACCACCGTGATCTGGGTGAACGGAACTTCCACAGCTCCTTCACGCTGAGCCCGCCGATCCGGCGCGGCTACGCCTCCCCCACGGCCACGGTGACCAAGGGGAACTTCGAGTTCTACTCCAAGTGGGACCTGGTGGCGCCGCCGCTGCTGGCGAAGGTGACCAGCCCGCAGGAGATACCGCTGCAGCCGGAACCGATGACCAACGCGGTCCCGGT
>NZ_DASTBH010000111.1:0-19724 GCF_035712165.1 Actinophytocola sp.
CCTGCTGCACGACGACCCGGCGGACGGACCGGTGCTGCTCTGCTCCGACTCGACCCAGGCCCGGGACCGCTACGCGGCCACCGAGGTCAAGGATCTGCTACTCCGGCTGGCCGGCCTGCCGGCCGGGATGTCCGTCCGGGACAGCTTCACCTGATGGGGTGGAATTTATACCCGATATGGCGCCATGGGTCAGAGGATGCTGGCAGGAGCGACATTCCAGCCGGGGTGGAGGCGAATCGATGACCGGCGTGATGTTCCCCAGCCAGCTCCCCACCAGCGATACGGGCACCACGGCGCGCGGCCGGGAGAAGTTCGGCCTGCTGCGCGCCGATTCGGACGACCGGGTCAACCGGATCCCGGCGCTGGCGTTGCGGGTGCTCGATGCGGCGGGAGCGGGGATCGCCATGTTGAGTCCCGCCCCGGCCGTGAACGCGGCAGCCGGTCTGCCCGCGGCGGACTCGGCCGAAGCCGAGGCGCTGGCCCGGTTCGCGGTGTCCCATGCGGGCCTGAACGTGATCGAAGACGTGCGGCCGGACGCGGGGCTCGGGATGCTCCCGAACCAGCAGCCGATTCGGTTCTATGCCGGGATTCCGGTCCGGTCGCCGGCCGGGGACCCGCTGGGCAGCCTGTTCGTGGTGGACCACCGGCCCCGGAACTTCAGCAAGCGCGAGGTGATGTTGCTCGCGGAGCTGAAGTGGTGGGTGGAGCGGGCGTTGCAGCAGTCCGCTGAGCTCTTCCACGCCGCGGAGGTGCAGCGCAAGCTGATGCCGGAGCAGCCACCCCGGGTGGACGGGTACGAGTTCGCGGCCGCGTGCGTGCCGTGCCGTGGGGTGGGCGGGGACTTCTTCGACTGGTACTTCACCGACCGGGGTGTCGCGATGACCCTCGCCGACGTGATGGGCAAGGGGATCGGCGGGGCCATCGTGATGTCCGCCGCGTGCAGCATCCTGCGCGGCGCCGGGCGCCAGTACCCGCCGGCCCAGGCGATCGAGTTCGCCGACCACGCCCTGCGCGAGGAGTTGGAGAGCACCGAGACCATGATCACCGTTTGTCACGGGGAGCTCACCCCCGCGACCGGTGTGGTGCGCTATGTCGACGCCGGCCACGGGCTGATGTTCACGCTGCTCGCGGACGGGACCGTGCGCCGGGCCCCGGCCAGCATGAAGAGCCTGCCGCTGGGCATCTTCCCGGACGAGCCGCGTCCGGAGATCGCGATGCGGCTGGCGCCGGGCGACGCAGCGGTGATCTTCAGCGATGGGCTGCTCGACCTGTACGACGGCACCGCCGCCTCGATCGACGTGATCGCGGCGGAGGCCGGGGCGGTCCTCGGCCAGGGCGCGGAGGCGATCGTCGACCACTTCATCGAGCGGGCCACCGGAAAAGCCCTGTCCGATGACGTCACCGTGTGTGCCTACCGGCGTACCCCCTAGCCGGCCCGCGCACCCGTGTGGACGGCCCGGGTTACAACACATTCACCTATGGGGGTGACATTTCTACCCGGTGTGCCGACGCCTGCGGAGGCATTCTGGCAGGGGTCAGATTCCGGCCGTGCGGAGGCGAAGCGATGACCGGCGTGATGTTTCCCAGACAGCTCCCTCCGAGTGGCGCCGAGAGCGGCGGGGCGGCCGAGTTGGAGATTCTCGGCGCGCTCCACAGTGGACCGGAGGAGCGGTTCGACCGCATCGCGCTGCTGGCCCGTCTAGCGTTGGACGTCGCGGGGGCCGGCATCGCCATGCGGGATGCGGGGCAGCCCTACCTGAAGGCGGCGATCGGGCTGGCCCCGCTGGAGTCCCCGGAGACCCAGGCGCTGGCCGGGCTCGCGACCTCGGCGGAGGGCACGCGGGTCGTCGAGGACGCCGGACCGGAGGACGGGCTCGGGCGGCTGGCCCGGCAGCAACCGATCCGCTTCTACGCGGGACAGCCGGTGCGGTCGGCGGACGGGATCCAGGTGGCCACCCTGTTCGTGGCTGATCATCAGTCCCGGACGTGCTCCGAGCGGGACCGGGAACTCCTCGCGGAGCTGGAATGGTGGGTGCTGCGCGAGCTGAAGCAGTCCGTGGAGGCCGACCAGGCCGCCGAGGTGCAGCGCAAGCTGATGCCGGAGACCAGGCCGCAGGTGCCCGGGTATGAGATTGCCGCGACCTGCGTGCCGTGCCGCGGCGTGGGCGGCGACTTCTTCGACTGGTACCCCACGGACCGGGGACTGGCCATGTCCTGTGGCGACGTGATGGGCAAGGGGATCGGCGCGGCGATGGTCATGTCCGCGGCGTGCAGCGTGCTGCGGGCCTTCGGGCGCCAGTACCCGCCCGCCGAGGCGGTCGAGCTCGCCGACCTCGCGTTGCAGGAGGAGCTGGAGAGCACCGGGACCATGATCACGCTCTGCCACGGCGAGCTGAACCCCGAAACGCACGTGCTGCGCTACGTCGACGCCGGCCACGGGCTCATAGTTTCGCTGCGCGAGGACGGAACCACCGGGCGGGTTCCGGCCGGAATGGGGAGCCTCCCGCTCGGTGTGCTGCCCGGCGAGAAGCGGTCGGAGCTGCCGCTGACGCTGGCACCGGGTGAGACCGCGCTCATCTTCAGCGACGGCGTGCTCGACCTCTACGACGGCACCGCCGCCTCGATCGACGTGATCGCGGACGACGCCCGCATGGTCGCCGACCAGGGGGCCGGCGCCATCGTCGACTACTTCACCCGGCGGGCCGCCGAAACCACCCTGTCCGACGACGTGACCGTGTGTGTGATCAGGCGGAGTCCTTCGTGACCGAACGGCCGGCGGCCGGCCTGCGGAGCCGGCTGCCCAGCCGGTTGACCCTGATCCGGGTGACCGCGGTGCTCGCGGCCATCACCGGGATCAACTACCTGGTCTGGCGGTGGCTGGACTCGATCAACTGGTCGGCCGCCTGGATCGCCCTGCCCCTGGTCCTCGCCGAGACCTACAGCCTCATCGACACCTTCTTCTTCGGCGCCACCATGTGGCGGCTGCGCGAACGGGGCGAGCCCCCGCCGCCGGCTCCGGACGCGACCGTCGACGTGTTCATCACCACCTACAACGAGCCGGTGGACCTGGTGATGGACACCGCCCGGGCGGCACACCGGATCCGGTTTCCGCACCTGACCTGGGTGCTTGACGATGGCGACCGCGCCGAGATGCGTGCCGCGGCGGAGGCCGCCGGCATCGGCTACCTCACCCGCAGCGCGGACTGGGCCGACCGGCCCCGGCACGCCAAGGCTGGAAACCTGAACAACGCCCTGTTCGCCACCCAGGGTGAGTTCCTGCTGATCCTGGACGCCGACCAGGTTCCGCTGCCGGCCATCCTGGACCGCACCCTCGGCTACTTCACCGACCCCAGGGTGGCGATCGTCCAGACCCCGCAGTACTTCGTCAACGTCGAGGACCACGATCCGCTCGGCTGCCAGTCCCCGCTGTTCTACGGGCCGATCCAGCAGGGTAAGGACGGCTGGAACGCCGCCTTCTTCTGCGGCTCCAACGCGGTGCTGCGCCGGGACGCCCTGATGCAGCTCGGTGTGGTCGGCTATGTGAAGGCGGTGCAGACGGCGGTGGGCGACGCGCTGCGGGCCGCCGGATCGGTAGTTGCCAAGGCCCGCACCCAGGCCCGGACGTACGGACCCGGCGCCGTCATGGCGCTCGACGGGGTCGGCAACGCGGTCCGGCAGGCCCGCGCGGAGCTGCGCTCCGGCGTGCCGGTCGCCCTGATCACCCAGGACTTCCAGGAGCGGGTCGACCTCGCCAGCCGCGGCATGGTCGCCTCCGATCTCGAAGCGCTCAAGGCCGACCTGGCCGAGCTCGCCGAGCTCGAGTCCCTGCCCCTCGAGGCCGACCACGACGTCGGCGCCATGGTGGTGGACGAGGCGGCGCTGGACCGGCTCGCCGACCGCGAGTGGAGCCCGCTCGGCGCGCTGGAAGAGGTCCGGGCGCTGGTCAGGGCGGTCGACGTGGACCTGGACAGCGAGGCCCAGCCGATCATGCCGGTGGCCACGATCTCGGTCACCGAGGACATGACCACCGCCATGCGGCTGCACGCGTTGGGCTGGCGCAGCGTCTACCACCACGAGATCCTCGCGCACGGCCTGGCGCCGGAGAGCCTGGCCACGATGCTCGGCCAGCGGCTGCGCTGGGCTCAGGGCACGATCCAGGTGTTCTTCAAGGAGAACCCGCTCACCAAGCCCGGGTTGAGCCTGGGCCAGCGCACGATGTACTTCGCCACGATGTGGAGCTACCTGTGCGGTTTCGCCGCGGTCGTCTACATCGCCTGCCCGGTGCTGTGGGTGCTGTTCGACGTCCGCCCGGTACAGGGCGTCAGCGGCGGCTTCATGGTCCGCCTGATCCCGTACCTGCTGTGCACCCAGGCGATGTTCCTCGCTGTCGGCTACGGCATCAAGACCTGGCGCGGCCAGCAGTACAGCCTCGCGCTGTTCCCGCTGTGGATCCGGGCGTGCGTCACCGTCGTCGGCAACGTCTATTTCGGCCGCAAGCTCGGCTTCGTGGTGACGCCCAAGGTGCGCGAGGAGCGCCGCGAGTTTCCGTGGCGGCTGATCTGGCCGCAGCTCGTCGCGATCGGGGCGCTGGCCACCGCCGCGGTGGTCGCCATCCTGCGGCTGGTGTTCGGCTGGACGGCCGAGCCCGGGGCGATCTTGATCAACCTGGTCTGGATGGTCTACGACCTCGTCGTGCTCAGCGTGATCATCGAAGCGGCCCGCTATCAGGGGCCCCCGACTGAGGAGAAGACAGCGTGATCGAACTTGACACGGGGTTCGGCGACGACGCGGCGGTCATCCGGCCACAGGGCCGGCTCACCATGGTCACCGCGCCGCAGTTGCGGTCGCTGGTGCTCCATGCGGTGGAGGAACAACGGGTGCGGGTCGTCGTCGACCTCAGCCAGACCGAGTTCATGGACTCGTCGGGACTCGGCGCGCTCATCGCGGGCCTGAAGGCGACCCGGCAGGCCGGTGGCGACCTGCGCATCGCCTGCATGGGCCCACAGGTAGCCACCATCATCCAACTCGCCAACCTGGACCGCGTACTTCGGCCGTACGACAGCGTCGCCGAGGCCCTGCAATGAGCGCCCAGGTCGACATGGAGCTCACGCTGCCGGCCGATCCCGGGTCGCTCGAGCAGGTGCACAACCTGCTCACGGAGTTCCTGGACGGGTGCGCGGACCTCGGTATGCACGAGCGCATCCGGTTCGAGACGGCGATCATGGAGATCGCCAACAACGTCGCCGAGTACGTCAACACCGACGTGTTCACCCTGACCCTCGCCGACACCGGCGCCGACCTCCGGGCGTTGTTCCGCGACGCCGGGCCGCCCCTGCCGTTCGACCCGGCGCAGCGCAAGCTTCCCGACGAGATGGCGGAGTCCGGCCGCGGCATCGCTCTCGCCTGCGCGGCCGTCGATGAGGTGAACTACCGCCACGAGAACCACCAGAACCTGTGGCGGCTCGTCCTGCACCGCGACGCCGAGCACACACGGGGCGCCGGAGGTTGATCGGGTTGGCAGGATGGAGGGATGCCCGGCATCCCGTTGATCGACATCGCCCCGCTGGTCGCCGCTGAGCCCGGCCGGCACGCTGTGGCCGCCGAGATCGGCCGCGCCTGCCGGGAGGACGGTTTCTTCTACGTGGTGGGCCACGGCGTGGACGAGAACCTGCAGCGCCGCCTCGAAGAGCACAGCCGGGCGTTCTTCGCCCAGCCCGTCGAACGCAAGCTGGAGATCCGGATGTCGCTGGGCGGCCGGGCCTGGCGCGGCTACTTCCCGCCCGGCGACGAGCTGACCTCCGGCCGCCCGGACCTCAAGGAGGGCGTCTACTTCGGCGCGGAGCTACCGCCTGACCACCCTTCGGTCCGCGCCGGTGCCCCCTTGCACGGCCCCAACCTGTTCCCGACCCACCCGGCCGCCCTGCGCCCCACGGTCCTGGAGTACCTGGCCGCCATGACCACCCTCGGCCACACGCTGATGCGCGGCATCGCGCTCAGCCTCAACCTGGAGGAGGACTACTTCGCCGACCACTACACCGCCGACCCCCTGATCCTGTTCCGCATCTTCAACTACCCTCGGGCCGCCACCCCACCCCCCGACTCCTGGGGCGTCGGCGAACACACCGACTACGGCCTGCTCACCATCCTCAAGCAGGACGACACCGGCGGCCTCCAGATCCGCTCCACGTCCGGCTGGCTCGACGCCACCCCCATCCCCAACTCCTTCGTCTGCAACATCGGCGACATGCTCGACCGCCTCACCGCCGGCCACTACCGCTCCACTCCCCACCGCGTCCTCCCCCCATCCACAAAGGACCGCCTCTCCTACCCCTTCTTCTTCGACCCCAACCCCGCCGCCGACATCACCCCCGTAGCCCAACGCGCCCTCGCCCCCACCCCCCGCTGGGACCACACCGACCCCCACGACTTCCCCGGCACCTACGGCGACTACCTCCTAACCAAGATCGGCAAAGTCTTCCCCCACCTCAGCCGCGACGTGCTCTGACCCTTCCGGCATCCGTTACACCAGGTGCTCGATCGCTCACGGGGTGGCGCCGGAACGGTGCGCGTACCGGTGTAGGTTCACCATTGCGCTGAATGGCGCAACAGAGTGCCCTGAATGGTCCAGTCGGAGGTTTCTTGTGCGCGTGTCAAGGCGGTTCAGCATCACTGTGCAGTACGTCCTCGATCAACTAGTTCCTCCGATCGTCCGTGACAGCCGATGGTTCATGTACCTGCCGATGCGGTTCGTCCTGAAGAACAGGGTGGGGGACTTCATGACCTTCAAGGAATGGGTCTTCACCAGTTCGGACCGGCAGTTCGGTGCGTTGTACGAGCGGACTGCGGACGTCTCGCAACTCCAGGGCGAAACCGATCTCAATACGGAGTGTCTCAACGAGATCCTGCGCTTGGTGCAGAACAAGAACGTCCTGGATGTCGGCTGCGGCCGGGGCCTGCTCGCCGAGCGGCTGTCCGCCAGCAACAAGGTCACCGCATGCGACGTGGTCATCGATGACGATGTGCGCGCGCGGTTCCCGGCGGTTACCTTCGAACGCGCCAATATCGAATGCCTGCCCTACGGAGACGACTCCTTCGACGTCGTCGTCTCGACGCACACGCTGGAGCACGTCAAGAACCTCAGTGCGGCGGTCAGCGAGCTTCGGCGGGTCGCCAAGGAAGCCGTGGTAATCGTCGTTCCGAAACAGCGGCCATACAAGTACACGTTCAGCCTACATACCCAGTTCTTCCCCTATGAATGGTCGCTCGAGGCAGCGTTCGGTCGCGGTGCGGGTGTGTCGATAAAGAACCTCGGCGGTGACTGGCTCTATCACCAGGACCTGCTCGCCCGGCAGACGGCGTAAAGGTCAAACATGAGACACGGGCTCCCGCTGGGTCGAATGGCCGCTCGACTCGGCGGGAGCCGGCTGCGGCGTCGGAATCCGGGATGCCCGCCAGTACACGAGGAACATGACCGCGATGGCCACAGCCGCCATAGCCAGCGGCAGTGCGGTGCCCAGTGGCGGTGACCAGCTTCCGTTGAACGGATTGAGGCTCCGCAGCCCGGAGTTCCATCGGGTCATCGAGTAGGCCAGACAGAAGAAGTGGATCGGAAGCAGGAGCGTCGCCAAGAGCCTGGTCGTGGTGCGGATCTGTTCGGCCGTGAAAGACCGGTGCGCAAGTATGTAGGCGCCGAGAAGGGGCAGTCCGACCGCGGCGGACAGGAAGTACCGACCTTGGTTGAACCATCCGACATAGTTCACCGTCAGGATCTCCAAGGCCAGCAGGGGGGTGAAGCAGGCGAAGAGCAATGCCAGCAGACGCCACCGATCGACCCGGTGGCCGAGCACGAGTCCGCCCAGGAACAGCATGCCGAGCGTGGCGAACCAGACGAGATAGACAAGCCGAGGCATCGCCAGTTCGCTCCACCCCGGGACCGCGACCATCTGGTTTGCGACGTCGGGCCACATGTGGTCGAGGACCGCGTACCGCAGCACCTCAGTCAGTGAAAAGTGGGTTGTTGGGGTCGCCATGAAATCGCTGTCCGGCGCCGCGAAGATCGTCCAGGCGACGGAGAGGAGCGTGCAGACCCCGGCCACGGCTGCCCAGAACCGAACCGGCCGGGATCGGGCCAGCACGGCGAGCCGATCCCGCGAGGAAGGAACGAGGATCACGCCAAGGATCACCAGCAGCCACAGCACGCCGGTGAACCTCGGGGTCACCAGCACGCCGGCCGAAACACCCGCGAGTGCGACCGCTGCCCGGTTCACGCCCTCCCGTTGCTCGTGCACCACGGCGATGAGGGCGGTGAACAGTGCCACTCCCGCCGCGATCTCGACTCCGTTGGGATTGATCGCACCGCCCAGGCTTGCCAATGTTGGCGTGACCGCCACGACCAGACCGGCGACCAGCGCTCGGTGCCGGGTCCAACGGACCGCGACCACCAAGGCGCAAGCCAGCAGCGCCGCGACCGCCGCACCGGTCAGCAACCGGGTCAGCAGGATCCCGGTCCAGTTCGGCCACAATCCGAGCGGCCACCCCGTCACCCCGTAGTAGATCGGGTTGTACCAGGAAGCGCGCGTGTGGTGGCTGCGCGCCGTTTGGTCACCCCCGGGTTCCGGCTCACAGTCGGCCGCGACGTTTACCTTGGTGGGAAAACACCAGCCACGCTGGAGGCTGGCCGGGCCTGTGTGCATACCCCCGAAGCCGAGGCGTTTGCCGAACAGCACGGGATCGCCGATGAGCTCCCCGTGCATGATTCCCGCTGCCCGCAGCGTGTGCTCCTGCTCGTCAGGCGGTCCGTTGTAGGGCGTGGCGAAAGCCCACCCGGCATGCAACAGGAAGAAGCCGACGAAGGCCAGCAACCACAGTCGAAAGCTCGGCACTGTCGAAACATCCATTCGTGTCATTCGAATGCGGACTCTGAATTCGCCCCTGCTGGCCGGTCCACGTGCCGAATTGCGATAGTCCTCGCGAGCCGGGCGTACTTCAGCTCCAGCTCCTTGAACCGCAGATAGGCGTTGAGTGTCGCGAAGGTGAAGACGACCACCAGTGCATAGAGCAGCAGGTCCGTGCCTCGGGTCACGCCTACCCAGTCGGCCATCAGTTGGATGTCTTCGGGCCGCAGCACGGCGTAGATGCTGAAAATGGCAAAACTGACGAAGCCCAGCTTCGTTCCGGCTGCCGTGTGCGCGGTGCCCCGCTTGCGCAGGAACAGCACCAGGAAGCTGATCGAGGATGCGATAAGTAGGTATTGGATCAGCATGATCTACACATCTGTCCTGTTTCGAAGCATGGTGTCAAACATGATGTTGACGCCGTTGATCAACGGCTGCCCCTTGTGCATCGAGTAGTCGGTGTACCGGATCATGACCGGTTCCTCCGCCACTCGCCAGCGATGCTGGGCGATCATCGAGATGATTTCCGAAGCATGGCTCATCCCGTTCAGCGTGATGTTCATCCGGTCGGCGACGGTTCGGTTGAACGCCCGCAGCCCGTTGTGCGCGTCGGTCAGGCCCAACCGGCGAAGGTTCGGGCTCATCGAGACCACGGTCTTGAGAACGAAACGCTTGATCCACGGAATATGGGAAGCGTCCCCGCGGAATCGGGTTCCGAGCACGATGTCGACGTCTTCGGAGCGTAGCCGCTCGAGCATCGTTTCCACGTCGTGAACCTGGTGCTGCCCGTCGGCGTCGAACGTCACGAAGTATCGGGCGCCCGGCTGTGTCCTGGCGTACTCCAACCCGGTCTGAATAGCCGCCCCGGGGCCGAGGTTCACCGGATGGCGAATCAGGTGTGCGTCCGTGCGCCGAATCTCCGCCACCGAGTTGTCCCTGCTGCCATCGTCGACGCAGACGACGTTGGCGAATGTTCGGCAGGCATCGCTGACGACCTCGCCGACCACCTGTCCTTCGTTGAACACCGGAATGATCAGCCACGCGTCTGGCCAGTCGGTCATCCTGACTTCGCTACCTAACTATCTGGTCGGGAGGGCGTGGCTCGCGGCTCGGCCAACGCGGTACAGAGCTGAGCTGAGCCGGGGCCGCAGTCTTTGGCTCAACAGGCCACGCAGCCGCTCGATCTCACGGTTCAGCGTGTGAATCTCCCCGGCATGCCGCAGGGCCGCGCACTCGAGCTCCTGCCGTTGCCGGGTGATGGTCTCGGCCAGCCGGCTGGCGTCGTCGGCATGGGCCACCGCCTCGCACTGCATCTGCAGCACGCGGCAGTACAGGGCGATTCGGTTGTTCTCCATGAGGGCGAGCAGACGGGAACCGGTGAACGGTCGGAGGCGCTCGAAGAGGGCATCCGTTGCCGGCGAAGTCCGGGCGAGGATGCCCATGCCGAAGACCGCGGGAACCAGTTCGAATCGCCAGCCCTTGGCCGACCCGAGTGCGTCCTCGACGGCGGTGAGGACACCGTTGCGTTCGCCGCCGGCTTCGGTTGCCCAGGTGAATACGTCGAGTCCGACGAATCCCGCCAGGGTCAGCTCGTCATGCCAGACCGTCGGACCATCGGCGCCGTCCGGGTGCCGGCTGTCCAGATCGACTGTGGATGGCTGATAGTAGGAGTCCCGGCGCGCACACGGCCATAGCACGTCGTGCAGCACGATCACGGCGTCGGGTGCGTTGGCCATCAGCCAGGTCAGTTCTTCGTGGACGGTCGCGTAGTTGTGGTCGCCGTCGATGACATAGAGATCGGCGAGGGGCAGTTCCGGGAGAACGGCCGGGGATGCGCCCTGCACCAGCTTCGTCGCCTCATGACCGGCCAGGTTGGCCCGCATCTCGTCGCTGGGGTGGGGGTCCACGCAGTAGACGGCCGACGCGCCGAGTTCGGCGTACACGCGGCTGACCTGACCGGACTCGACACCGATCTCGACAACGGTGGATATCTCGCGGGCATCGAAGATGATCTCGAACAACTCGCGGAACACGGACATGGAGTGCAGCAGGATCGGCTGCTGGCGGGCCTGGCGGGCCTGGGCGTGTGGGTCGTCTTTGCTGCCGATCTCGATGTACCGGTTCATGCCGGGCCTGCCAGCTTCCGCAGGGCCACCCGGGCAGCCCCGACGGCGACGCCCGTCGCGCCCCGCACCCTGTACTCCTGCCGGAGCCGGGCCGAGACGCGCGACATGGCGGGGCCGCCCGGCAGCCTGGGCGCCAACCGTGACATGGACTGCGGCAGCACCGCGAACCCGACCGTGATCTGCGCGGCGGTGACTGGTCCGCCGGCGCGAGCCGCCAGCGGCAGAATCACCGCTCCGTCGGACGAGAGGAACTCCACCATGTTCGCCCCGAGCCAGCGGCCGTCCCGGTAGCCGAGACCGGCGAAATCCTCGGCACAGTCCCACCGGATCGGCTCGGATACCTGCCGGCCGGCGGCGGTCAACCGGGCCTCGATCCAGTCGATTCGGACGATGGCCGGTCGGCCCGGGATCACGAGCGAAACGAGGTCGGTATCGCCGCCATCGAAACTCAGTCGAGCAAAGGACAACCCGTTGTGGTTGATGCGTACCCGCTTGCTGGGCCCGTCCTGCCAGCGGCCGTCGACCGAGCGGTGGAGGAGCCGGCTCCTGAATGGTTTCCCGCACGGTTCGAACATCGCCGGGTCGGCGTGGCCGGCGGTGATCGCCTGCACCGCCGCGGCGAGGTGCGGGTTGGCAGCGGCGATCAGGGCCGGCCAGAAGGTGTCCCGCATGTCGAGGTCGGCCAGGTCGTTCGGCGACAGGTAGGGGATGGCCGGTTCGAGATCCTCGGGCAGGATCCGGGTCACCACCGCCGAGCCGAGGTTGTCCTCATGCTTCCAGTTTCCGAACAGCGCGGCCTCGTCGGCGGCCGGGGCCTGGTGCGCGGCGACGAGGATGCGGCCCAGCCGGTCCCGGCCCGCTTCGGTGAGGTCGGGCCAGGACCCGGCCGCGCTGTTCACATAGCGGTTCCAGTGCCGCTGGAACTCGACGATCCCGTCCTGGACCGCTCTGCGCTGGGCATCCTGCGAGGGGGCGGCACTGCTCGTGCTCAGTACCGGCGCGCCGCCCTCGGCGAAGTCGACGAGCGATCCGCACAATGCGTTGACACACTGCTCGATCACCTCGGGGCTGCGGGACAGCGTCGCGGCGACCTCGTGCGGATGCCCGGCCTGCGCGAGATAACCCTCGGCTCGCAAGCCGGCCAGGTAGACCCGGGTGGATCGGTAGTCGGTGGCCAGGTAGAGACCGTTCGGAGTCACGCCGGTCCGGGCGGTCTTGAGCACCTGGGCGAGGTAGTACTGGATGGTTCCACCCCACCCGAGATCGACCATGGTCAGCTCCGGGCCGTCCAGCGCCCCGGCGTCGCGCAGCACCGCGAGCAGCCGATCCCGCGTTGCGGCGACCCTGGCGGCGAGATAGCTCCTGATGTGCGGTGCTTCGGTGAGCGCTACCGCGACCCGCTCGATGATCGGACTCCCGTGGTCCAGCACGGTATCCAGCTCGCCCGCCAGCGCCGGCACCTCGCCGGGCCGAAGGTGCAGCATGGCCAGCAACTGCCGCACGGTGGGCTGGTAGGGCTTCCGCAGGAAGTCGGCGATCGACTGCTCGTCGAAGCGGTCGAGGGCTGCGACGGTCACCACGTGGCGCGACAGCCAGAGGGGTCGGGCATGGACTTCCCAGCCCCGGGCCTGGGCGGCATCGTTGATCAGCCTGGCGAGCAGTTCGCCTTCCCGCATCGGGCACCAGAGCACCGGGGTGCCCGTCTCGTGAGCCCAGCGGGCCGCCCACTCGGCGAAACCTGTCAGTACCGGACCGAGCACGCTCGCGCCGTACCGCCAAGCCGTGTCGGAGCCCGGGGGCCGGCTTTGCAGCACCTTGGCCCGAAGACTGGTCAGGCCGAGGTCGCCATGCTGTGGGTCGAGGTGGGTCGCGTGTGGACCGAATGGGTCGAGCTGCTCGCGTTCCCGGTCCAGGGTGGCGGCGAAGTCCTCGTCGATCCGTTGGTAGTGCAGGGTGCGGATGCCGAGCTCGGCGGGCACCTCATGGTCGGCGATCTCGTTGTCGCCGATGTGCACCAGTTGTTCGGGCTCACGACCCAGCTCGGCGAGCACGATTTCCCACAGGCCGGAGGCTTTGTCCAGCCCGTGCTGGTGGGAGCGGAAGACCCGCGCGTCCTGGGCGAGGGTGCCCAGCTCCTGGCGGTCCAACAGGAACCGGAGGTGCTCCTCGGTGAAGTAGGTGTCCGAGACGAGAACCAGTGGCACGTCGTGTTTCTTGGCGAGCTGGACGACCTGCGCGATGTCGAGGTCGACGACGGTGATCTCGCGTTCGACGTCGACCTCCGTCGCCACGAGTTCCTCGAGCATGGCGTTTCCGAACGCCTCCAGCGGCATCTCCCGCCAGATGTCGAACAGCGACACCTCGCGTCCCCAGGATTCGCGGCGGTCGCGGGCCTGCTGTTCCGCCGCGATCCGCATGCGGCGGAACGTCGCGTCGGTGATCCAGGAGGGGCACCGGCCGGCCGCCCGCAACCGCGACCCCACGAGCGCGAACACGTCGGTCGGACGGGGCACCCGGCGCCACAGGACGGTGTCGAAAATGTCCAGCGACAGCACCGAACAGGACCGGTCAACGATCACCCGGTGAATGTCTTCCAGCAGCGGATGATTCCCGACCGCGGATTCCGTCGGCATTGGACAAGCCTCTCGTACAGTCCGTCAGGACGGCGTGCGTGAGGCAACATCTTGGTTGGACAAGGGGGTTACCGCAAAGTTCTTCACCCTATGGTGGGCGTGTCGACAAGCGCCTTATGCCGCGACCGGAAGGTCCGGACTGGACAGTTGGCGGCGCGCTGCCGGGGTGACGACCACGGGCATGTCGCGGGCGCCGAGGGTCGGGCTAATGGTGATCAGGCCGCGGCACTCGAGCAGGTTGAGGATCTCGGACTCCCACTGTGGGACCTGGCCGGCGCTGGCGCCGTCCCCGCCGGCCCAGCGGTAGCCGGCCGGGCCGCCCCACAGGCCGTTGTGAAAAAGCACCATTCCGGCGGCCACATGTCTCAGGGCGTTCAGCTCGTTCTTGGTCATCTCTCTCCCACCTCCGCCTCTCACACGTAAACGATTCGGATCCGGTTCAGATTCGGTTGGCTTCTGTTAAGAGTGAATGCGGGCCGGAGGTCTTACAGAAACTACGATGGCGGGATGATCCGTGCCCTGCTCATCACGGTTTCGATCATTGCGGGCGGCCTGGCCGGTGTGTCGGGTACCGCCGCCGCCACTCCCGCCGGCTGCTTCGACCCGGCTGCTCCGGTCACGGTGGAGGAGCAGCGGCTGGACCGGCCGGTGCCGCAGGAGATCCTGGCCCTGACCGGTTACGACCGGTTCGCCCAGGTGCTGCGCCCGGCGCTGTGTGCCGTCCCGAACGCCCGGGTGGCCGCTGGGCTGGCGACCGCGCAGGGCCACCTGCTGTGGTCCGCCGCCGTCGCCCGCGCCCAGGGCCGGCTGCCGGCGCAGGGCCTGGACCGCACCGACGACCGCCCGCTGTACTGGGCCCGGCTCACCCTGACCCGCGCCCTGCGCCAGTGGACGCCGGCCTTCGGGTTGCCGGCCGCCGAGCGCGACGCGCTGGTGGCCGCGCTGGAGCGGTCCTCCCGCGGGCAGGACTCGGTGGACTTCACGCCCGGCGCGCAGCGCATCCTGATGAGTGGCTTCGACCCGTTCGTCCTGGACGTGGACATCCGGCGGAGCAACCCGTCCGGCGCCACCGCGCTGGCCCTGGACGGCACCCTCGTGCAGACCCCGTCCGGCCCGGCGCGGATCGAGACCGCGATGTTCCCGGTCAACTGGGACCCGTTCGCCACCGGCATCGTGGAGCGCACCTTCCTGCCGTTCCTCACGCCCGGCCGGCGCCAGGTCGACATGTTCACCACGGTCAGCCAGGGCCGGCCGGAACGCTTCGACATCGAGCGGTACAACGGCCGCTGGCGCGGCGGCTTCGGCGACAACCTCAACGTCTCCCGCACCGGGGTCATCCCGATCCCGCCGGGCGTGCCCACCGTGCTGCCCGCCCCCGAGTTCGTGCCGACCACCCTGCCGTTCGCCACCATCGTGGGCACCCCGACCGGCCGGTTCCCGGTGTTCGACAACACCACCGTGGTGGAGATCCCGGCCGGCTCGACCACCCCGGTGACCCAGCCGGGCGGACCGACTCCCGGCTCGGTGGCCCGCCAGGGCGGTGGCGGCGACTACCTGTCCAACGAGATCGCCTACCGCACCACGCTGCTGCGCGACGCCGTGCACGCCGACCTGCCCGGCGGCCACGTGCACACCCCGGTGCTGCAGTTCGCCCCCGGCAACACCACCGAGATCACCGACCCCACGTTCATCCAGAACCGCACCGACATCATCGCCCAGGTGCGCGCCATCATCACCGTGGCCGCCGGCACCCTCGGCTGACCCGGACCGGCCAGCCGATACTGAGTCGTTGATCGACTGAGCAGGCCCTAACCTGGTGGGGGTATGAGTACTCCGGAGGGCCAGTTCTCGCTTGCGGCGGTGCGCGAGCGGATCCCTGAGCTGATGGTGCGCGACCAGCGTCGTTTGCAGCGTCGGCTGGACGGCGTGCGCAAGATCAGGAAGCCGGAGGCGCGGGACGCGGTGCTGGCCGAGCTGGCCGCCCAGGTCAACGACGCCACCGAGCGGGTGCGGCGGCGGCGGGCGAACGTGCCGGCGATCACCTATCCCGGGGAACTGCCGATCACCGCACGGCGGGACGACATCCTGGCCGCCCTCCGCGACCACCAGGTGGTGATCGTGGCCGGGGAGACCGGCTCGGGCAAGACCACCCAGCTGCCCAAGATGTGCCTGGAGCTGGGCCGCGGGGTGCTCGGCACGATCGGGCACACCCAGCCGCGCCGGATCGCCGCGCGCACCGTGGCCGAGCGAATCGCCGAGGAGCTGGCCATCCCGCTGGGCGGCGCGGTCGGCTGGAAGGTCCGGTTCACCGACGTGGCCAGCGAGGACACCCTGGTCAAGTTGATGACCGACGGCATCCTGCTGGCCGAGATCCAGTCCGACCGGATGCTGCACCAGTACGACACGCTGATCATCGACGAGGCGCACGAACGCAGCCTCAACATCGACTTCATCCTCGGTTACCTCAGGCAGTTGCTGCCCCGCCGGCCGGACCTCAAGGTGATCATCACCTCGGCGACCATCGACCCGGAGCGGTTCTCCCGGCATTTCGGCGACGCGCCGATCGTCGAGGTGTCCGGGCGCACCTACCCGGTCGAGATCCGCTACCGGCCGGTCATCGACCCCGACGACCCGGACTCCGACCCCGACCGCGACCAGACCCAGGCCATCCTGGACGCGGTCGACGAACTGTCCGCCGAGCCGCCCGGCGACATCCTGGTCTTCCTGTCCGGCGAGCGGGAGATCCGCGACACCGCCGACGCGCTGACCAACCGGGCGCTGCCGAACACCGAGATCCTCCCGCTCTACGCCCGGCTGTCCTCGGCCGAACAGCACCGGGTGTTCCAGGCGCACCGCGGCCGCCGGATCGTCCTGGCCACCAACGTCGCCGAGACCTCGCTGACCGTCCCCGGGATCAAGTACGTGATCGACCCCGGCACCGCCCGGGTCTCCCGCTACAGCAACCGGCTCAAGGTGCAGCGGCTGCCGATCGAGCCGGTCTCCCAGGCCAGCGCGAACCAGCGCTCCGGGCGCTGCGGGCGCACCTCGGACGGCATCTGCCTGCGGCTCTACACCGAGGACGACTACGCCGCCCGGCCCGAGTTCACCGACCCGGAGATCCTGCGCACCAACCTGGCGTCGGTGATCCTGCAGATGATCGCCGCCGATCTCGGCGACATCGCGGCGTTTCCGTTCGTCGACCCGCCGGACCGCCGGCACGTCTCGGACGGGATCACCCTGCTGCGCGAGCTCGGCGCCCTGGACCGGTCCGACAAGCTCACCGCGACCGGCCGCCGGCTGGCCCAGCTGCCGGTCGACCCGCGGTTGGGCCGGATGGTGCTCGAGGCCGGCGAGAACGGGTGCGTCCACGAGGTTCTGGTGATCGCCGCCGCACTGTCCATTCAGGACCCGCGGGAGCGGCCGGCCGAGCACCGGCAGGCGGCGGAGGCCAAGCACGCCCGGTTCGCCGAGCCGGACTCCGACTTCCTGACCTACCTCAAGCTGTGGAACTACCTCGGCGAGCAACAGAAGGAGCTGTCCGCCAGCCGGTTCCGCAAGCTGTGCAAGGCGGAGTTCCTGAACTACCTGCGGGTGCGCGAGTGGCAGGACCTCTACAGCCAGCTCCGCCAGGTCGCCAGGGGCCTGGGGGTGACGCCGTCGAAGGAGGCGGCCGACCCGAAGAACGTGCACATCTCGCTGCTGGCCGGGCTCCTGTCGCACATCGGCATGAAGGACCCGCTCACCCGCGACTACGTCGGCGCCCGCAACTCCCGGTTCTCGGTGTTCCCCGGCTCGGTGCTGTTCCGCCGGACCCCGCGCTGGGTGATGGCCGCCGAGTTGGTGGAGACCTCCAAGCTGTGGGGCCGGGTCGCGGCCCGGATCGAACCGGAATGGGTCGAGCCGCTGGCCGGACACCTGGTCAAGCGCAGCTACTCCGAGCCGCGCTGGTCCGCCGCGCGCGGTGCGGTGCTGGCCACCGAGAAGGTCACGCTCTACGGGCTGCCGCTGGTGGTGGACCGCACGGTGAACTACGGCCGGGTCGACCCGGCGGTGTCCCGGGAACTGTTCATCCGGCACGCGCTGGTCGAGGGGGACTGGCCGACCCGGCACGAGTTCTTCCACCGCAACCGGGAGCTGATCGGCGAGGTCGAGGAGTTGGAGCACCGGGCCCGACGCCGGGACATCCTGGTCGACGAGGACGCGCTGTTCGACTTCTACGACAAGCGGATCGGCGCCGAGGTGGTGTCCGGCCGGCACTTCGACACCTGGTGGAAGAAGGCCAGACGCGGCGACCCGGACCTGCTGACCTTCGACCGGGACCTGCTGATCAACGACGACGCGCGCGCGTTCCGGCCGCAGGACTTCCCGGACTCGTTGCAACAGAACGGTCTTCGGCTGCCGCTGAGCTACCGGTTCGAGCCCGGCGAGCGCGACGACGGGGTGACCGTCAACGTGCCGCTCGCGGTGCTCAACCAGGTCGGCGGGGACGGGCTGCCCTGGCAGGTGCCGGGGCTGCGCGCCGAACTGGTCACCGCGCTGATCCGGTCGCTGCCCAAACCCTTGCGCCGCAACTTCGTTCCGGTTCCCGACTTCGCCGCCGCGGTGCTGGACCGGATCGACCCGGCGACCGCGCCGCCGCTGGAGGAGATCGGGGCCGCGCTGCGCGACCTCACCGGTGTGATCGTGCCGCGGGATGCCTGGCAGCTTGCCGCGGTGCCCGAGTATCTCAAGGCCACCTACCGGGTGGTCGACGAGTCGGACCGGGTGCTGGCCGAGGGCAAGGACCTCGGCGCGCTCAAACAGCGGCTGCGTGCCGAGGTCCGCGCCGAACTGTCCACAGTGGTCGGTGGGATCGAGCGGTCCGGCATGCGGGACTGGGAGATCGACGAACTGCCGCGCACCGTCGAGCAGTCCCGGGGCGGGCTGGTGGTCACCGCCTACCCGGCGCTGGCCGACGAGGGCGCCACGGTCGCGGTGCGGCTGTTCGACACCCAGCCCGAGCAGCGCGCGCAAATGTGGCGCGGCACCAGGAAACTCGTGCTGCTCACCGTGCCGTCCCCGGTCAAGCAGCTGGTCCGCCGGCTGCCCAACGAGGCCAAGCTGACCCTGTCCCGCAACCCGTACGACGGGGTTCCCGACCTGCTCGACGACTGCGTCAACTGCGCCGCGGACAAGCTGATCGCCACCGGCGGCGGCCCGGCCTGGGATCGCGCGGCGTTCCAGGCGCTGCGGGACACGGTGCGCGCCGGGCTGGAGCGCACCGCCTTCGAGGTGATCATCACCGTGCGGGACGTGCTGGCCGCCGAGCACGACGCGGCCGACCGGCTGGCCGCCCGCACCGGGCCCGCGTTCGCCGCGACCGTCGCCGACATGCGCGCGCAACTCGCCGGCCTGGTCTACCGCGGGTTCGGCACCGCGACCGGCTACGACCGGCTGCCCGATCTGGTCCGCTATCTGCACGGCATCGTGCGGCGGCTGGAGAAGCTGCCGGAGCGCCCGGCCCGGGACGCCGAATGGATGGCCTCGGTGCACGACGTATGGCAGGCCTACCGGGAGATCGCCGACCGTCCGGGCGCCACGGCGATCCGCTGGATGATCGAGGAACTGCGGGTCAGCTACTTCGCCCAGACCCTGGGCACGCCGTATCCGGTGTCGGAAAAGCGAATCTGGCGGGCCATCGACGAGCTCAGCTGAACGGCGTCCTCGGTCGCTCCTGCAGTTCGCCGTCGAGGTAGATGTCGACCTTCTCGTTGTAGAAGCAGGCCAGGCCGGCGACCTTCTGGCTCTCCGCGACCGGCGCGCGGTAGCACCACACCAGGTCGGCGTGCTCCACGTCGCCGATCGCGATGTTCCAGTAGCTCGCGGTTCCCTTGTACGGGCACCGGGTCGAGGTGGCGGAGGGTCGCAGCAGGTCCATCCGCACGTCGGGGAGCGGCAGGTAGTACCGCGGCGGCAGGCTGGTCTCGAACAGGATGCGCGGCGCGTGGGAGTCGGCCACCCGCACCCCGTCCACCTCGACCACCACGTGCCGGCTGCTGGCCAGGATGTCGACCCGCTTGTACGGGTCGCGG
>NZ_DASTBH010000112.1:0-2171 GCF_035712165.1 Actinophytocola sp.
GTGCCGCGCTGGTGAGCGCGAGCACGACGAAGCCGCCGGAGACCAGGGTGCGCACGGTGATCCGGGTGGCCAGGCGTTGGCCGAGCGCGGTGCCCAGGCCGGTGATCACGCCCTGCGGGAGCAGCGCGAGCCCGGTGGCGAAGGCGCTGTGGCCCTGCACGGTCTGGGTGAACACCGGCAGCAGGAACACCGCGGCGAAGGCCACCACCGAGGACAGCACGCTGAGCACCAATGCCAGGGCGGACTGCCGGTGCCGCAGCAGCGCGAGGTCGACGGCCGGCTCGGCGCGTCGCCGCGCCCACAGCAGGTAGCCCAGCAGCAACGCCGCCCCGGCGGTCACCGGGGCGGCGACCTGTGCGGCGGCCCAACCCAGCACCGCTGCCCGGCTGGATCCGTAGAGGGCCAGGGTGAGTCCGGCGGCGAGCAGGGTGAGCCCGAACGGGTCGAACCGGGCCTGCGGGTCGGGGTCGGGGGCCAGGTCGGCCGGCACCGCCCGCAGCCCGAGCAGCCCGGCCACGCCCAGCGGCAGGTTGACCAGGAAGATCAACGGCCAGCCGCCGGCGGCGATGAGCAGCCCGCCCGCGGTCGGGCCGAGCGCCGGGGCCAGGAAGAACAGCAGGCCGGCGGCGATCGGGATGCGCCGGCCCGGGCCCTGCCCGCCCAGCAGCAGGCTCATCGCCAGCGGCACCAGCGGGGCGCCCGCGAGACCCTGCGCCGCCCGCGCGGCGACCAGCAGCCCGAGGCTCGGCGCCACCGCGCAGGCCAGCGAGGCGAGCAGGAACGCGACCAGGCTCACCCGGTAGGTGCGCAGTGTGCCGAACCGCCGGGCCAGGAACGCCGAGGCCGCCAGGCCCGCGGCGAGCGCGAGCAGGTAACCGGAGACCACCCATTGCGCGTCGTCGAGCGGCGCGCCGAGCTCGCGGGCGATGTCGGCGACGGCGACGTTGACGATGCTGGAGTCGACCATGGTCAACAGCGGGCCGATCACCAGCCCGAGCTGGGCCGCCCAGCCCGGCCCGCCGGTCCTCACCCCGACTCCCCGCTCAACCGGCCGAGCTCGGCGAGCCAGTCCCGCTCCCGTTGGGTGCGCCCGATCAGCTCGGCGAGCACCCGCCCGCCCCACCGCCGGTGCTCGGCATCGGTCTCGGTGTGCGCGGCGAGCCCCTGCAGGTGCTCCAGCCGCGCGGACAGCGCCGCGTCGCGGCGGGCCAGGATCGCGTGCCGCTCGGTCGGGTCGAGCTCGTCGAACAGCCCCAGCCGGGACAGGAACTCCTCCTCGCTGCCGGCCAGCTCGACGGGCAGCTCGGCGATCATGTCGTGCAGCTGCTCGCGGCCGTCGTCGGTGAGCTCGTAGATGTGCCGGGGCGGGCGGCCTTCCTGCTGCACGGCGGTCTTGCGCACCGCCCCGGACTCCTCGAACCGTCGCAGCGCCGGATAGAGCGTGTTGTTGTTCAGGGTGAACGCCGTGGTCGCGGAGACCTTGCGCTTGAGCTCGTAGCCGTGCACCGGCCCGGTGCGCAGGTGACTCAGAATCAATAGGTCCAAGTACACTAGGTTACGATAACATAGGTCAGCCTGGACAATCGTGCGTCATGATTCGGCGAGTTCGGCGAGTCGGTCGAGGGAGGCCCGGAGCTTGTCCTCGGTGGTGGCGCGGGCGCGGTCGAGGCGTTTGGGGTCGGTCAGCCCCGACCAGTCATAGGTGTGGGTGACCCTGGTCCGGGCTTGGCCGAGGGGTTCGAGCTCCCAGCGCCACAGGTGCCCGGGCGGCTCGCGGTCCGGTTCGGACGGACGCCAGGCGATGCGCCGGCCCTCCTCGAACTCCACCACGTGGTTGTCCCGCACGGTGCCCCGGGTGAGCGTCATCGTGAACGTCTGCCCCGTGCCGCGCACGCGCTGGCCGGTGGGAGCTTCGGCGAGGTTGTCGTTGCCGTCCCAGCGCGGCTGTTGCGACGGGTCCGCGATCAGCTCGAAGATCTCTTCGGCGCTGGCGGCGATCTCGCGGTGGACGGTCACGACCTTGGCAGGTTCGGTGTCGGCGGGCACCGCCTGATTCAAGCACCCGCGCCACGAATCCGTTGGGCGGTCAGGCGACGACCCGCACGGTGTCGAGGTTGTCGTCGGCGACGTCGGGGATGTACATGCCCGCGGGCAGGCAGGTGCAGGGGCTT
>NZ_DASTBH010000113.1:0-5488 GCF_035712165.1 Actinophytocola sp.
GGGGCGCACGGCATCACGCTGACCGTGCTGGACCAGGCCGGCGCCGCCGTGCGCACGCTGACCGGCGCGCACAACGGCGTGATCGCGGCGGGAGCCACCACCGCCCCGGTGGCGCTGGGCACCTGGACCGCGGCCAACGGCAGGTACACGGTGCGGGTGGTGCTCGCCGCCGACGCCAACGAACTGCCGGTCAAGCAAGCCAACAACACCAGCAGCCAGGCGCTGTTCGTCGGCCGGGGCGCCAACCTGCCCTACGACATGTACGAGGCCGAGGACGGCGTGACCGGCGGCGGGGCCACCGTCATCGGACCGAACCGGACCGTCGGCGACCTCGCGGGCGAGGCGTCCGGCCGGCGCGCGGTGACCCTCAACACCACCGGCGCGTTCGTCGAGTTCACCACCAGGGCCAGCACCAACACCCTGGTGACCCGGTTCTCCATCCCGGACGCCGCGGGCGGCGGCGGGACCAACTCGACCCTCAACATCTATGTCAACGGCGCCTTCCACAAGGCGATCAACCTGACCTCGCGGTACGCCTGGCTCTACGGCGCCGAGGCCAGCCCGGTCAACTCCCCCGGCGCCGGCCCGCCGCGGCACATCTACGACGAGGCCAACGTCATGCTGAACACCACGGTGCCGGCGGGCAGCCGGATCCGGTTGCAGAAGGACGCCGCCAACAGCACCAACTACGCGATCGACTTCGTCAATCTGGAGCAGGTCGCGCCGATCGCCAACCCGGACCCGGCGCGCTACGCCGTGCCGGCCGGCTTTACCCACCAGGATGTGCAGAACGCGCTGGACCGGGTACGAATGGACAACACCGGGACCTTGATCGGCGTGTACCTCCCGCCCGGTGAGTACGCCACGTCCAGCAAGTTCCAGGTGTATCTCAAGCCGGTTCGGGTGGTCGGCGCCGGCCCCTGGTACACCCGGTTCGTCGCGCCCACGACGCAGGAAAACACCGACGTCGGCTTCCGGGCGGAGGGCACCGCCAACGGCTCGGTGTTCAGCGGGTTCGCCTACTTCGGCAACTACACCTCGCGGATCGACGGGCCGGGCAAGGTGTTCGACTTCAACGCCGTGGCCAACATGACGATCGACAACATCTGGGTCGAACACATGGTGTGCCTGTACTGGGGCACGAATACCGACAACAACATCATCCGCAACTCCCGGATCCGGAACATGTTCGCCGACGGCGTGAACATGACCAACGGCAGCTCGGGCAACCTGGTCACCAACAACGAGGCCCGGGCCACCGGCGACGACAGCTTCGCGTTGTTCAACGCCCAGGACGGCGGCGGCGGCGAGGTCACCGGGAACACCTACGAGAACCTGACCAGCCTGCTGACCTGGCGGGCCGCCGGGATCGCGGTCTACGGCGGGAACAACAACGTGTTCCGCAACATCCACATCGCCGACACGCTGGTCTACTCCGGCATCACGATCAGCTCGCTGGACTTCGGCATCCCGATGAACGGGTTCGGCAACCCACCGACGAGGTTCGACAACATCTCGATCGTGCGGGCCGGCGGGCACTTCTGGGGCGCCCAGACGTTCCCGGCGATCTGGGTGTTCTCGGCGTCCAAGACGTTCACCGCGATCCGGGTGAGCAACGTGGACATCGTGGACCCGACC
This sequence comes from Actinophytocola sp., assembly GCF_035712165.1. Lineage (GTDB taxonomy): Bacteria > Actinomycetota > Actinomycetes > Mycobacteriales > Pseudonocardiaceae > DASYTH01. The sequence continues at coordinate 1,639 of NZ_DASTBH010000113.1, forward strand.
TACAGCGGGATCATGTTCCAGACGAACTATGTGGGCGGCCAGCCGCAGTTCCCGGTCACCGACACGGTGTTCAGCAACGTGTCGATCTCCGGCTCACGCGGCAGCGGCGACGCCCTCGATGCCAAGTCCGGGTTCGGAATCTGGGTCAACGAGCTGCCGGAACCGGGCCAGGGTCCGGCGGTCGGCTCGGCCACGTTCACCGGTCTGGTGCTGTCCAACAACCGGCAGAACATCAGGAACACGACCTCCACCTTCACCATCACCACGAACTGAACTCGGCACGGTCACCGGCACGACCCCGGTGATCATCGGCGACGGCCACCATTGGTTAAATGGTGGCCGTCGTCGCGCAACGACCTCGGTCCACATCGGAAACCGCAAATCTGCAACTTGCACATTTTGAATCCCGGGGGCTTGTGCGATCCGTTATGCCGAAGGAGATCGTCATTCTCGGATTGCTGTTGTATCCTCGCCGCAGCAGTCACCCCCACGAATGTGACGCAGACAACACGCACGTTTACAGTTTCGACAAGAACTGAGGTAGTAAAGAGCATGGCTCAGAAAGTCATCGTTGAACTGGTCGACGACCTGGATGGCACCGCCTCCGACGACATCAGCACCGTCAGCTTCGGCCTCGACGGTGCCGAATACGAGATCGATTTGACCGAGGCCAACGCGGATAACCTCCGCGCGGCCCTGGAAGGCTATGTCGCGGCTGCCCGGCGCACCGGCGGCCGGATCAAGCGTGGTACCCGCCCGGTCACCGGATCCGGCCGGCCGGCCGCCAGCCGTGACCAGACGAGGGCAATTCGGGAGTGGGCCCGGGAGAACGGGTTCGAGCTGGCCGACCGCGGCCGAATTCCGGTAAATGTGATCGAGGCGTTCGACGAGGCCCAGGCCAACGCCGAGAAGCCGAAGGCGCGCGGCCGTAAGGCGAAGAAGCCGGCGTTCTCGGCCTGATCCACCCGCAAGCATCGAACCCCGCGACGGGACCGTGCCCCGTCGCGGGGTTCACATCAGCAGGCGCTCCCTTCGGCGGACGAATTTCGCAACCCGCCATCCAGGCTCCCGCCGGCCGCGGAGCACATCAACCGCCATTCGGCGCAGGTCCGTTTTACCCGGTCAATCCACACCGGACGGACCGCGGTCGGCGTCCAGCGCGTCCTGCACCGTGGGATACAGCGCCAGCAGGTCGTCCAGACCAGTCAGCTCGATCGGCACCTTGGCCAGATGGTTGGAGCTGACCACGACCCGCAGCGGCCGGCCGCGCCGGGCGGCTTCGGTGGCCAGGTCGGCGAGCACCGCAAGGCCGACGGACCCGAGAAAGGTCACCCCGCCGAGGTCGATGATGATCGGACCACGGGACACCTGCTCCAGACTCGCGGCGATGGCGTCACGCAACTCCGAAGCGGTACCCAGCCCGATCCTGCCGGCCACTCTCAGGACCAGAGCATCATCGATGTCGCGGCTGGTGATCCGGATCGGCCGCTCAGCTGGCCGCTCGTGCACGCCTCAAGACGTTACTCCGCGTAGCTCATTTGCGGCGGTCGAGCGCGGCCACCACGCAGCGTGCGGCCGCCACCACGGACGCGGCCACGAGCACCAGCGGCCACCAGGCCACCATCGTCACCGCGAGCAATACGGTCAGTACCGCGGCGACCAGATACAACCCGGCCAGCACCAGCCACCCCGTTGCCGGCTGCCAGAACCGGGTCCACCGGGAGCGTTTGATCCCGCTCAACATCATCTTGTTCACCCTTCCGGGCGGCATCCGGAGTATCGCCGAGCGCGGAGACGGAGTTACGTGCCGGTCGCGAGAGCGGGCAACGGCTCCTCGTGCCACGCTGTGACCATGTCGAGCGAGAACGAAAGCCCGTCGCACGGCAGGGTTTCCTCCGAGACGGTGCGCGCGGCCACCGGGCACAGCTGGGCGGAATGGCTGGAGCAACTGGACGAGGCCGGCGCGGTGGACTGGGACCATCGGAAGATCATCGACTATCTGGAACGCGAGCACTCCGGGGTCAGCGGCTGGTGGCGCCAGTCGATCGCGGTCGGCTACGAGCAGTCCCGGGGCAAACGCGCCGTCGGGCAGACCGCCACCGGCTTCCAGGTCGGTGTGCAGCGCGCCGTGGACGCCACCCCGGAGGCGCTGTGGGAGTTGCTCGTCTCCCGGCCGGAGCTGTGGCTGGGCGCCCGCGCGTCGGTGACCTTCGAGCCCGGCACGCGCTTCACGGCGCCCGGGGTGAGCGGCGAGATCCGGGTGGTCCGGCCGAACGACCGGCTGCGCCTGACCTGGCAACCGCAGGGCTGGTCGAACCCGGCCGCCCTCCAGCTCACCATCCTGACCGGCAAGTCCGGCACCATCGCGCTGCACGCGCAGTTGGAGAAGCTGCCCGACGCCGTGGCCCGCGAGGCCATGCGGGGCCAGTGGCGGCAGGCTCTGGAGCGGATCGCGGCCGCGGTCAGCTCACGTGATCATTCACAGAATTGACTCGTCCGGCACGGCAGGGTGGACCGTTGTGCGGGTGACCGGCACTCAGCGGATGTAGTCGTTGAAACCCACCGAGACCCGGTGACCGGTCGACGGCCAGGCCGGGACGGTCAGGTTGTCGACGTGGCCCGTTGTGCCGCGCGGCACAGCGAGCACCGTGACCACCCGGAGCCGGGTGGGCAGGAACACATCCATGGCCGTGATGAACGGCTGGCTGAAGAACTCCGGAATGGGCGCGGTCAAGTCGGTGACGCCGTCGGCGGCCCGGTCGAAGACGAACATTCCGATGGCCCGCTTGGTCCGTGGCGCGTTGGCGGCGTTGAGGATGTTGCGGCCGTCGACCAGCAGCAGGTCACTGCCCTCGCCCTGGTCGCCCCACCACTCCTTGTTGCGGTTGACGGTCAGGTTGGTGTGCCGGGGGCTGGTGTCCATCAACCCGGACAGGCCCTCGCCCGGGCGGCTGGTGAGCAGCCGGATCAGCCGGTCGGTGCGTTCGAACGGCTGGAAGTAGATGTGGTGCGCCTGCCCGTCCGGATAGACGACGGCGAACTCGTACCGGGCCCGGCCGTCGGCCCGGAACGGTCCGAACGACCCGTCCCCGGCGAGCGCGAACACCTGGTCGGGACGCTGGTGGCGGCGATGCCCGGTCAACCCGGTGACCTGGTAGACCTCCAGCCGGGCGCCGGTCACCCCGGCGTTGGTGGGGAAGAACACCGCGCGGCCGGAGAGCATCGTGTGCCCGGGCGGCGTCGGGACGATCCGGGTGGTGCGCGGGTCGTGGCCGGTGAAGAACCGGTAGAACTCCACGAAGGTCTCCGGCGAGGTGACGACCTGGGTGTGGGACTGGTCCGGGAACCGCACGTTGGTGGCGCCGGCGATGGTTCGGGCCGGGTCGCCCTCGCCCCACACGGCCAGCGTCGGCACCCCGCCGGGCTGCGCCGTCGCGCTCGCGCCGTCGAGGTTGACGTAGTGCGCCACCCGGGCGGCCCGCTGCGGTGCGCTGTTCAGGTAGCCCTGCATCACGAAGGTGCCCAGCGAGTGCCCGAGGATGTCGACCCGGTCGGCCCCGGTCCGCTCCAGCAGCCGGCTCACCCGCGCGTCCAGATCGGCCCAGACCTGCGGCAGGATCGTGCTGATCGCCGTCGAGTCGTACTCGTGCGTCTCGACGATCTCGGCCGGGTAACCGTTGCTGGCCAAGCGTTTGGCCTGGGTCTGGAACTGGGCGCCGGATCCGGCGAAGCCGTGCACGAACACGACCGGACGCGGGTCCGGCCGGTCCGGGTGCGCGGGCGCGGTCCCGGGAGCGATCAGCGGAACGACGACGACGGCTGCCAGTACCGCCAACACCTGGCGTACGCG